>JAFYSB010000061.1 GCA_017546705.1 Paludibacteraceae bacterium | reverse complement strand
CTAATTTGAGGTCGTTAAATAAATTTTGTAGCGAAAAATTTGGTCGTTCCGATTTTTTGTTGTAATTTTGCATGCGAGTTAGGGTGTGAATGTTGGTACTTTTTTTTGCACTACAAAGATACAAAAAAACATTCATTAATCATAACTTTTTTGTATGTATTTTTCAAAAAAACGACTGATATTCAATCGGTTGCGACGAATAGGCAATTACGCTTTTCATCACGTCGCATTCGCTCAATTGGTACTTACCCTGCACGAAATTTGAATAAGAACCGGTGTAGAGGCAAGAAATATATTACAAACCTTAATTAAATATCAAACTAAATTATTATGTCACAAACTACTTTTATCGCTCCTGTGGAGACTATCAGGGGTAAATTGACGAGTCATCGTGCAGATGATCGCGTATTGGTCAACCGTCGTAAATGCTTTGGCAAAGATGCCAAGGGAAGACCTTATTATGGACCAAGTGAGACGTATATCTATCACATCCATCAAGGCAAATGGTCAGAGGGTGCAGAGCAAAATCGCACACTTTTTCAGCAAGTGCAAGAGATTGTAAAACAAGAACTTAGTGATCCTGGTCGCTTGGCGTATTGGCAACCACTCTTTGAGCAACAACGCAAAAAAAACAAACAAGGAGAAAAACGTTATGGCACACTACGCGGATTTGTCATAGCACAAATTCATCAACAACTGAAAAAGGAGCAAGCTGGATAGGGTTCGCTGTGCAGCTGTGCATAGGATAGATATATCTATCTTTTTTGATAAAATCGCACTATAATTTGCATATATCAATAAATTTTACTACTTTTGCGATTTCAATTGAAAAAGGTACAAAAAGAACACTATATTATGTCTGTCAAATTCTACAAATCAGAGAACCAAGTGCCATTAGAAATGCACAAGGTTCGCGTGGTACAAAAATTAAATCTATTGCCAGTGGATGAGCGTCTTCGCGCTATCCAAAAGGCGGGTAATAACACCTTCTTGTTGCAAAACAAAGATATCTATCTTGATATGCTGACTGACTCGGGCGTGAATGCCATGTCTGACCGTCAGACCGCTGCGATGCACTTAGCAGATGATTCCTACGCAGGTAGCGAGACTTTTAACCGTCTGAAAACGGCGATGAAAGAGGTGTTTGGCACCGACAATGTATTGCCTGCGCACCAAGGTCGTGCGTGCGAGAATATATTGGCAGAGCGCTTTGTAAAACCAGGCATGATTGCCATTATGAACTTCCACTTTACGACAACCAAAGCCCACGTGACTCGCTGTGGCGGCGAGGTGGTAGAGGTGCTGCATAAGAAAGGATTGATTCCACAGAGCGACGACCCATTCAAAGGCGATATGGACCTGCAAGAGTTGCGCCGCGTGATCAAAGAGTATGGCCCAGAGAAGGTGGCATATGTGCGTGTGGAAGCAGGAACGAACTTGATTGGTGGTCAACCAGTGAGTTTGGAGAATATGTTGGCGGTAGCGGATGTGTGCCATGAGTTTGGCGTGCCAAGCGTGTTGGATGCATCATTGCTGCAAGACAATATCTACTTCATGAAGACCCGTGAAGCGCAATGCAAATACATGACTCCAAAGGAGATCTACCACCTGTTGGCAGGTAAGATGGATATCATCTATTTCTCGGCCCGTAAACTAGGCTTTGCTCGTGGTGGCGCTATCATCAGCCATAACACTGAGCTCATCAAGAGCATGATGGAATACATCCCATTGTATGAGGGCTTCTTGACCTACGGCGGTATTGATGTACGCTCCATAGAGGCCATGGCAGAGGGCTTGTATGAGTCGTTGGACATGGACTACTTGAGTCACGGTCCTGAGTTTATCAACTACCTAGTGAACGAGTTGGACGCCTACGGTGTGCCCATGATTAAGCCAGCAGGCGGTTTGGGTGCGCATATTGACTGTCAGGGCTTTGTGCCAGATATGCCACACGACCAATACCCAGCAGCCGCAGTGGCCACAGCGCTGTATATAGCAGGCGGTATTCGTGGTATGGAGCGCGGCACCTTGTCAGAGCAACGCGAAGCAGACGGCACAGAACGCTTTGCCGAGTTAGAATTGATGCGACTAGCAATGCCTCGCCGTGTATATACACTTTCGCAAATAAAGTATGTGGCAGACCGCGTGAAATGGCTGTGGGATAACCGCCAATTGATAGGTGGATTGAAGTGGGTGGAAGAGCCACAAGTACTACGTTTCTTCTTCGGACGACTCAAAGAGATTGGTCACTGGCAAGAGGAGTTGGTATCGAAGTTCAAAGAGGACTTCGGCGAGAGCTTGTAAGGAATTTTGCATAACATTTGCATATATGCGTATTTTTTTGTACCTTTGCGGGCTTTTTGTGCAGATGAGAGTAGAGGAGAGTTGAAATAGAAATAATAATACTATACAATACATTATGTTTAGAACCAACACTTGTGGCGAGCTTCGCCTCGCCGATGCAGGCAAAACAGTGACCCTCGCAGGATGGGCACAACGAATCCGCAAAATGGGCGGTATGACATTCATTGACCTTCGTGACCGCTATGGTATCACACAGCTCGCATTCCAATCAGACGGTAGCGCAGAGCAAGACGCATTGCTGGAGGCAGCCAATGGGGTAGGGCGTGAGTTCGTGCTCCAAGTGACTGGCGAAGTGATTGAGCGTCAGAGCAAAAATACGCAAATTCTTACTGGCGAAATCGAAATCAAAGTAGCCGAGATGAATATCCTAAACGCAGCCGTAACTCCTCCATTTACTATCGAGGATGAGACCGACGGTGGAGACGATATTCGTATGAAATACAGATACTTAGACTTGCGCCGTAACTGCGTAAGAAAGAACCTCGAGCTGCGTCACAAGATGGCCTTCGAGGTACGCCGTTACTTGGATGAGAAGGGCTTCTTGGAGGTAGAGACTCCAGTATTGGTGAACTCAACTCCAGAGGGTGCACGCGACTTTATCGTGCCAAGCCGCATGAACCCAGGACAGTTCTACGCGTTGCCACAAAGTCCACAGATCTTGAAGCAATTGCTGATGGTCAGCGGCTTTGACCGTTACTTCCAAATCGTGAAGTGCTTCCGTGATGAGGACCTTCGTGCTGACCGCCAACCTGAGTTTACTCAGATCGACTGCGAGATGTCGTTTGTAGAGCAAGAGGATGTGCTCCAACTCTTCGAAGGCATGTCTAAGCATCTATTCAAGTCCATTCTCAATATCGACCTGCCTGATTTCCCGCGTATGACATGGGCAGACGCTATGAAGTATTATGGTAGCGACAAGCCTGATACACGCTTCGGCATGGAGTTCGTGGAACTGCACGATATCTTCCACGCCATCGAGGAGCAAAAAGAGGAGAAATTCAGCGTGTTTGCTAACGCAGCGTATATCGGCGGTATCTGCGCCACAGGTTGTGCGACATACACTCGCAAGCAAATTGATGCGCTCACCGACTACGTAAAACGCCCACAAATTGGCGCTAAGGGTATGGTTTATGCCCGCGTAGAGGCAGACGGCAATGTGAAATCAAGCGTAGATAAATTCTATACACAAGAGCAACTCCAAGAGGTGGCTAAGGCAATGAATGCACAGCCAGGTGACTTGATTTTGATCCTCTCTGGCGATGATGCAATGAAGACTCGCAAGCAATTGTGTGAGCTTCGTCTGGAGGTCGGCAAGCAACTCGGTTTGCGTGATCCTAAGAAGTTCTCATGCCTCTGGATTGTGGACTTCCCAATGTACGAATGGAGCGACGAGGAGCAACGATTGATGGCTATGCACCATCCATTTACCTCGCCAAAACCAGAGGATATTCCATTGATGGACACCAATCCAGCAGCTGTACGCGCCAACGCTTACGACATGGTTATCAACGGTGTAGAGGTTGGTGGTGGTAGTATCCGTATCCACGATGCTGAGCTGCAACAACGCACCTTTGAGATCCTTGGCTTCACACCAGAAGAGGCACAACTGAAGTTCGGCTTCTTGATGAACGCCTTTAAGTTCGGTGCACCTCCTCACGGCGGTTTGGCATATGGCTTGGATCGCTTCGTGAGCTTGTTCGCAGGTTTGGACAGCATCCGCGACTGCATTGCATTCCCTAAGAACAACCAAGGACGTGATGTGATGCTCGGTGCTCCTGGCTTGGTGGATCAAAAGCAATTGGATGAGCTGATGATTGATCTCCGCGAACTCAAAGCTGAATAAATAAATCTAGTAAGGATCTTAAGGACTTTAAAGACATTAAGGAAATTAAGGTCTTTACTTTTAAACTTGAAATATTCTACGCTTTTTGCAAAGCATTAAACGAATGCTAATTTGGATTATGTAAAATAGCATTCATAGAGAAGTACCCTATATAATTAATTGAAACTGTAACATTGAACCTTTAGAACTTTGAAACTTTTAAAACTCACGTAGTGAATATGACCTACTTTGATGATTTATTAGAAACACAAAACCAACCAGATGTGGAATACATTCCTCTGGTGGATGAAACCGACGACGCAATCGAACCTAAACTGAAAGATGGCGACATCCTAGGCGTACTGCCGCTCCGCAATATGGTGCTGTTCCCTGGCGTATTATTGCCGGTGACTGTAGGAAGACCAAAATCTAAGAAACTGGTAGCTACTGCCTTCAAAAATGACCAACTATTGGCTGTATGCTGCCAAAAGGCACAAGACGTGCAAGAACCTTCCGAAGAAGATATATTCCCTGTCGGCACTGCAGGACGCGTGATGCGTACCCTTGACATGCCTGATGGCAATCTGATGGTGATCCTTGAAGGTGTAGAACGTATTCATATTCAGGAGATTGTGGGCGTTCGCCCTTATATGAAAGCCCGCGTACAGATTCTGACGGAGCACTTCCCTAAGCGCAACGATAAGGAGTTTGTGGCATTGGTGAGCAGTTTGAAGAACGTAGCTGAGAAGATTATCAAGAGCATGGAGAACTTGCCTGCTGAAGCTGGTATGACGCTTCGTAGCATTGATAATCCCCCTACTCTGGTCAACTATATCTGCGGTAACTTTGGCGTTCGTATCGCTGAAAAACAGCAACTTCTGGAGATTGACTCCATCAAAGACCGTGCACTCTCTCTCTTAGAAATCCTCAACAATGAGGTGAAGATGCTGGAGATGCGCAAGGATATTCAGAACAAGACCAAAGAGGATTTGGATCGCGAACAGCGCGAATACCTGTTGCACCGTCAGATGGAGACTATTCAGAAGGAATTGGGCGACTCCGACGAACAACAAGTGAATGCGATGCTTGAGCAATCAAAGCAAAAGAACTGGGGCGAGAAGATGCAAGCTACCTTCGAGAAAGAACTCAAGAAGTTGCGTCGCATGAACTCCCATTCGCCAGAGTATGCTACCCAACAAAACTACCTCGATACCCTACTCGATTTGCCTTGGAACGAATACTCTGAGGACAACTACGATATTCGCCATGCACAAGAGATTTTGGACAAAGATCATTACGGCATGGAGAAAATTAAGGAGCGTATCATTGAGTATCTGAGTGTGCTGAAAATCAAAGCATTGAGTAATAATCCAGACAAGATGAAAGCTCCTATCCTCTGCCTCTATGGCCCTCCGGGTGTGGGTAAGACCAGTTTGGGGCGCTCAATTGCTGAAGCTTTGGGCAGGAAGTATGCACGTATCAGTTTGGGTGGTTTGCACGACGAAGCAGAGCTTCGTGGTCACCGCCGTACCTATATAGGTGCAATGCCTGGTCGTATTATCGAGAATATCCGCAAGGCAAAGACATGCAACCCCGTCTTCGTGCTCGACGAAATAGACAAGATTGGTGCCGACTATAAGGGTGATCCTACTAGTGCGCTATTGGAAGTGCTTGATCCTGAGCAGAATAGCACTTTCCACGACAACTACTTGGATGTGGATTACGATTTGAGCAAGGTGCTGTTTATTGCTACAGCCAACTCGCTAGATACCATCCCTCGCCCACTGCTTGACCGTATGGAGCTCATTGAGATGACGGGTTACTTGCAAGAGGAGAAAGAGGAGATAGCCAAACGCCATCTCTTGCCTAAAGAGCTCGATAACCACGGACTGAAGCCATCACAATTAAAGCTCAAGAAGAGTATTATCTCGGCTATCATCGACGGCTACACCCGCGAATCAGGTGTGCGTGGATTGGAGCGCAAGATTGCTGCTATCTGCCGCAAAGTGGTGACTAAAATAGCATTGGAAGAACCTTATAATGTGAGTGTTACAGAAGAAGATATTGTAGAATACCTTGGCAAGAAACGCTACTCACGCGACGAGTGGGAAACCAATAAATATATAGGTGTAGTCACTGGATTGGCATGGACATCGGTAGGTGGTGAGATATTATTTATCGAGACATCCTTGTCGCCAGCTAAAGTCCCTACCCTCACGCTCACAGGTAACTTGGGCGATGTGATGAAGGAGTCTGCGACCATTGCACTCGGCTATATCAAAGCTCATGCCGAGCAGTTTGGCATTGCACGCAAGAAATTAGATACTACGTCTGTGCATATCCACGTGCCAGAAGGTGCTATTCCAAAGGATGGTCCAAGTGCGGGTATTACGATGACTACTGCGCTGGTGAGTGCGTTTACGGGCAAGAAAGTGCGTCCTCGTATCGCCATGACCGGCGAGATGACATTGCGCGGAAAAGTATTGCCTATTGGCGGCGTAAAGGAGAAACTGCTAGCAGCTAAGCGCGCTGGTATCACTGATATTGTACTCTGCGAGAAGAACCGCAAGGATGTGGATGAGATTCCAGAGAAATACCTCAAGGGATTGAAGTTCCACTATGTGCAAGACATTCAAGAGGTTATTGACTTTGCTTTGGTAAAGTGATAAACAGAAAATAATAAAAAATAGCAACTCAATGAGAGTTGCTATTTTTCTTTATAAAGTGGTGCTTGATATAGCGAATCCATTCTGAGATTTTCGCTTTGATACGCTCCGATTTGATTTTCTTGCGTTGTGTAATCAAGAAGGTGATGAGTAAAGCCCAAAACATATCAGTTTATAATTACAATTGACAGTTGACAGCTGATAAGTTGTTATTTGAGAATCGTGTTAAGTGATTGTGCAAGTTTTATACCTGCCATATACATTTGATATTCAGCTGTTTCTGCCCAATAATATGCATAGTGATATGCGTTGCCAGACCAAGTAGGATGGTATTGGTATATGGCATCAGTGACGTGGTAGCAATGGAGCAATGTTTGCTCATCGGTCATGCTGAGAATCTCTTTGCGTTGCTTGCCATACACATTATAGAGATACTTGGCATATTCGGTGTATGAAAATCCTTTGTTTTCGATGATTTTGCTATCCCACACGGAATGGAGATTGGTATTTTGACCAAACCATTTCATCTTGACAGCATTGCCACCTTTGTCATCTAGATGCGCAAGATGCATTGGACAAAATCGGTCAGCCATCATATGGACATAAAACACCAGCGCATCATGGCAATCGGGTTGACGCGTAAGCACTGCCTCCAGACTATCCAATGCCATGAATAGTTCCCCACCCTCCTCGGGATAATCGGTCAAGGTAGCTGCTACCTGCGCATCGGTCATACCACCTGGTAAATCTTGATAGTGGCATGTGAAGCTAGTAGGATAGATGGTATCACTCTTGATTTCGTCTGGCCATGTAGAGAGGTAAATCATACCTTGTGTACCTAATACGGCATCTACATGTTTGCGAACTTTATTACTCAAATTGTCGTAGGCTACTTGAGCGACGATGCGGTGCCCTTTAGGGCCCCAAGCGAAGGTGGAGGTGGCTATGATTAGCAATAGCACCAATGATTTTATTCGTTTCATATTCAATTATTTATCTCTGTTATCTATTCTATTACGATATACTACAAAACGCTGGTATAGATATTCTAATGTCAGATTGAGCAGCATATTGATGATAGTTACCAAATATTCGTTCCAATGAAGATCTTCTGCCAACCAATCGCCTAAGCATGTGGTAGCAGGTGTGAAAACGGCATAGAAGGCCAATACCAACATCATTGCTCGCGTGATATTCGCATTGGATTGGAATGTAAATCGGCGATTGAAGGTGAAGTTCCACAGGATACTCAGCAGCAAGGAAATCAAATAGCATGGCCAATAGCGCCAAGCTGTGAATTCATTGAGCAATGCAAACGACCCGAATTGGATGACACCTGCGCTGGCGGAAAAAAGTACGAACTTGAGTATTCTAACCCATTCTTTATTCTTTTTCATTCCCGTATCTTTAAACAATCACTAATATAGTTCTATCCATTCTACTTCATTGCCCACGCATTGGAGATACTGCTCAAAATCCTTGCGCTTGATGACCACTGTGCCACGACAATCATTCGGATGGAAGCTCAGTGAATCGGCTTGGAGAAGGTTCTTATCAAGGAACAAGATGACATGGTGCGCCTCGTCGTTGATCAATCCAAATGGACTGACACTACCAGGTTCAAGACCAAGGTACTTGAGCATACGTTCTGGCGATGCAAAAGAAAGTTTTCCTGGGGAGTTCTTGCCCGCTGCAAGGAGCGATGCTTTGAGTCGTTGCTCCAAGTCGTGAATAGCAAGGTCGTGCTCGCAGTCGAAACAGATAAGGTAATGCTGTGTACCTTTGTGGTTGCGCATGAAGATGTTCTTGCAATGCACGCTGCCATCATTTTTCCACCAACGCTTCGCCTCCTCGATGGTCTTGCCTTCGGGATGGTTGTAGCAGGTGAATGGGATATGGTGTTCAGTGAGATAACTGAGTACTTTTTCTTGTCTTTCCATGATAGTCTAGAATTCTGCGACTACTTCGCGTAGCACTTCTCCCACGGTAGGATGTGGGAATACGACTTGCTTGAACTCGCCTACCGTATAGCCCATACGTACTGCAAAGCTAGCTGCAGCCACAAACTCAGAGCATGGATTGCCAATCATATGTACGCCCATGATAGTCTTACTACGCTTGTCCACAATCACCTTGCATAAGCCCGTTTCTCCCTCATTTTCAGCCACAAAACGACCTGAATAAGTCATTGGCAGTTTGTGTACTTCGTATGGTACAAATGGCTCGTCAGTGGTCATAGATGGTGCAAAATCACCTTCCTTGATATCATTTAAGTCCTTCTCTGTCAATCCAATACATGCAATCTCAGGATTGGTATATACCACACTCGGTATCGCATTATAAGCGATGCGTTGTAGAGGAATCTGCTTGAGCATTCTGCCTACAGCCACTTCTGCCTGACGGCTGGCTACATGTGCGAGCATGATCTTACCTGTAACATCGCCAGCAGCATACACATTCTTGAGGTTGGTGCGCAGAAACTCATCCACCACAATGCCTCCACGATACATCTCAAGATCGTTGAGGGCTTCCAGTCCCTGCATATTGGCACGACGGCCTACTGATACTAAGATATGCTCTGCTTCGTATTCTCCGTTGGTTGTCAACACCTTATTGCCTTGTACTTCGGTCACCTTGGTATCGGTCAGGATTTGTATGCCCGCTTTGCGGTATTTATCTAGAAGGATAGCAACGACCTCTTGGTCCAAGTTAGGAAGGATAGTAGGCATGGCCTCTATAACAGTCACTGATACACCAAGTTCATGGTATAAAGTAGCGAATTCCATACCTATAACACCACCACCTACAATAATCATGGACTGAGGTAGTTCTTTGCTATCCAATGCCATCGTAGAATCCCAAATAGCAGGGTTATCTTTGATACCTGGGATAGGAGGAACAAAGTTGGTTGAGCCAGTACAGATGAGCAGGTTCTCTGCTTCGTATTGCTCTTCGCCACAGGTGATAGTGACTTGCTCATCTGTGCGAGCAACCACTGTAGCAGCCCCCATGACAACGGTGCAATGCTCATTGTTGAGTTTCTGCTTGATACCAGCTACGAGCTTGCGTACCACTTTGGTCTTGCGTTGCACTATCTTGGTGTAGTCAAAACTCACGCCTTCCGCTTTCACGCCATACTTATCTGCATGGGTAGCATTGTAATATTGCTTGGCGCTATAAAGCAGTGTCTTGGTAGGGATACATCCTACATTGAGGCATGTGCCACCTAGGGCATTTTGCTCAAAGATAACGACATCTTTACCTGCTTTTGAAGCTATTTCTGCGGCTGTGTAACCTGCAGGTCCACCGCCGATGATTGCAAGAAAATATTTCATATGATTAGATTGAATTTAATACTTATTATTCCACTACTCTACCCATGCTGTCGAATACTTGTTGTGCTATTTGGATATAGAGGTGACCATCTCGAATTAGTTTTTTTGTATTGCATTGCATCGTTTCGGTATTGATGATGGTCGCTGTTCCTGCATCGCAATGGGTAAGATAATTGATATATGTAGCTTTTTGGCCACCTAGGTATAGTGTTATATCTTTAACGCCTACACCTTGTTTGGCAGTGGCATCGCCACCAGTGAACACCAACTTCTTATTGCCAGTCATTTCTGGAGCGTTCCACACATATCGCTGCATGGTATTGGTAGTAGCGGTTACAGTGCCAATTGTACTACCATCAACAGCAATCGTCATATTCTTTTTCGAAGAATAAGAACGAAGGGTCATTGCTATAGAATCCAATGTCTCCAAGTCAATTTGAGGCGAGGTGATGCTAGCATCTTTTACTAAGAGCCAATATGATCCATCTGCTTGGTTGTTGTTGTTTATGATATTGTTGCTAAGTGTCCAATCGGTTTGCTCGGTTTGATTAAGAACCAACGTGTTTCCTGTAGTTTCTACGTTAGCCTCCTCTGCGAATACTGCATAATAGCGAACGTTGCCGCTAATCGCAGGAAAATCCGCCACTTTGGTATATAATACAGCAGGTGCATCATTGCTCTTGCCTGAGATTGGAGCGTTGGTCCAGCCCATAAATACATCGCTTTCCAGACTGCATGCGTTAGGTGCATCTGGTAGTTGCTTGATGCGACTATCATGATAAACTACAGATTGCTCATACACATTATCACCTAGCATCCAGTAGATAGTGTCTGTTGCTCTATCTACCACTTCACCCTTATGACCATTACTTACACCTAACTCAAATAGTTCGTCGGCAGAACAAAGCAATTGATCAAAATCTAGTAGTTGACCCGACATCTCTCCCCAGATATACTCTGCCAGATATGGGTAGTCGATGAATGGGTTACGGTTACCTTGAGTCATCTGAATACCATTGTTGCGATCCACCTCTTTCTGTGATACAGGATCTTGGCGGTGCCATTTGAGCAACATTGCCAAACCATAGTTTGTCAAACCATAGTTATTTTCTGGTCCGTAGTGGGTATCAGCATCAATGCTGTTGTCAAAAATGATGTTTCCTAATTCGTTCTTATTAAACGCCCACTCGCCTGCCCACTTGACCATCGTACCAAAATAGCTACGTGCGATATCACCTTTATATTCGTCAGCAGGTTCTAACACATTGGTACTCAATGTAATTTTTCCCTCTACATAAGCTCCTGCTACGCTATTATCGATAGCGATAGTAGTAACTGGTGTGCCATATTTAGTACCGTTACCAGAAATGTTAGCTGCATTCTGTACCTCGCCATAAGGACGATTACCACGGCGACTGTTCATGCCATAAGATGCGGGATAGATGTGGAAGATATCTGAACCAGGCGAGTTCTTTTTGCTGGAACTCATTTTTTTACCTTGCAAATCATATTCTGAGAACCAAGATTGGCACATAGCATGTTCGCGGTTATAACCCTTGCAGTCGCCTTCTTGAGAGGTATTAGAGGTACGATCTTTCTCGTATTCAAACACACAATCACTATAAATCTCCCAGATATAGCCATCCGTAGTCATATCGGTATATTTGAAAGCCAGCCAGCAAGAGTCGTAGCGGAAGTCATCCGTGCGATAGCCCACTTTAGCTACCTGCTGTATAGAATCCAACAACTCTTTGCCACTAGTTCCATCTATGGATTGGTAGTACTGAGGCAACTCATCTGCAGGAGTGACTGGACAATTGAATGCACACAATTGACCGAAGAATAAGAGCGTAATAACAAGGAGAGTGAGTTTTTTCATATATTCTTAATTTATAAGTTTTCAAGGTATATTCTTACGGCACTAGCTACCATTTCTGCGCAGGGGCGCTTCTGATAATAGGCATCTGTTCTAGCTTCAGGAGTTGGGTCTTGTGCTTTTGGTGCGATACCTAGCAGTTCTGCACAAATCAGACTGCCATTTTCTGCTTTGAATTTGGCTGCCAGGTCTTGTACCAGCGTGTAGTTATTCTTCTTGCCTTCTGCATCGCCTGGTGTGAAACTACCATTCTGCAGTCCTGCTAGCAGAAACATACCACAAGCTGCACCACAGGTTTGTCTCATGCGTCCAATACCTCCGCCAAAAGATGCTGCTATGCGTAGAGCTGTCTTTTCGTCCATACCATACACGTCAGCACAAGCAGCACATACTGCCTGACTGCAGTTAAAGCCTTGATGGAAAAGCTCTTTAGCTCGCTCCACGCGTTTGTCTATCTCTTGCTGTGTCATCTTACGAAGCTCGTTTTTATTTTCTTTTCCTCGGATGCGGGTATATGTTCTTTTTGCAAATCACGTAGCATCCATGCCATGTTTTTGCCCAGTGTGCGCATGGTCTGCAGGCCTTCAAGATCCTCCAGAGCCTCTCCTGCTGCTGCACCATGTACGCTATTCCAATATTGTGATGGTACCACAGGCATATTATTGATGGTGAAATACTTATTCAGTCGGTCAAACGTAGCACTTGCTCCACCCCTACGGCATACTGCTACTGCAGCAGCTGGTTTATAGGCCATGAGGGCACCACTAGAATAGAACAACCTATCAAGCAACGCACACAGACTGCCATTAGGACCTGCATAATAGACAGGCGAACCAACGACTAGGCCATCTATTCCCTCTTGCAATACGGTCAACAGACTATCATACAAATCATCTGAAAAGGCACAAGAACTTTTGCTCTTACGGCATGAACCACAAGCCACACAACCACGTACAGGTTTTTTGCCTATACCTATTGTGATAGTCTCTATACCTTCTTGTTCTAGCGTTTTTGCCACTTCTGCCAAGGCTATACTGGTATTTCCATTGGCACGGGGGCTACCGTTTATCAAGAGTACCTTCATATGCATATGCGTTGTTAAATAATCCCTATCCCACTTCTACATCAGGATTGATCTTGCGAATAAGTCCCTTAAGTACATCGCCTGGACCAAACTCATAGAAGCAGGTTGCGCCATCTGCTATCATTTGCTGCACACTTTGGGTCCAAAGAACAGGGGCTGTCAACTGTTCTAGCACTTGACGTTGGATAACTGCCCTATCTGTTTCTCCTTTCGCACTTACGTTTTGATATACTGGACATTGAGGAGCATGAAACGATGTTTCCATAATAGCTTTAGCCAGGCGTTCTGCTGCTGGTTGCATCAATGGTGAGTGGAAGGCACCACCTACTGGCAGTTTCAAGGCACGTTTAGCACCTGATTCTTTCAGCGCTTTGCAAGCTTGATCTATACCGCTCACACTTCCTGAGATCACCACCTGACCTGGGCAAT
Source organism: Paludibacteraceae bacterium (assembly GCA_017546705.1). Lineage (GTDB taxonomy): Bacteria > Bacteroidota > Bacteroidia > Bacteroidales > Paludibacteraceae > Colicola. Next base: position 3,548 of record JAFYSB010000061.1, on the reverse strand, counting down.
TGAAGTTAGCAGCTACCACTACATCCTCTATCCCTGCGCACACTTCTACCACTTTCTCATCAGCCAATGCTAGCACCGCTGCCATACTGCCTGCTTGCAATTCACAGGCCTCTTGCATGGCTTGAGCACGTTGGCTAACCAAGAGCAAACCATCTTCCCAATACAAACTACCTGCGGCTACCAAGGCTGAAAACTCACCCAAACTATGACCTGCCACCATATCTGGACGAAGAACGGTTGAGAGCTGACAACTAACTATAGAGTGCAAGAAGATTGCGGGCTGAGTCACACGGGTCTGACGAAGTTCTTCATCACTACCTTCAAACATCACATCGGTAAGAGAAAAACCTAATATCTCATTGGCGCGTTGCATCATCACACGCGCATCAGAATGATTGTCATACAAATCCTTGCCCATGCCTGAATATTGGGCGCCTTGACCTGGAAAAACAAATGCCTTCATATCTATTAATGTATTTTTTAATTTCGCTGCAAAGATAACACTTTTTTCTGAAATATACAAATTGCTAGGATATAAAAAAAATCGAGTGTAGACTCCCACACTCGATTTTCTCTCTTGCAATCTGTTTATTTGTGTATAATAAAGAAAGGAAGAGTTTTCACCCTTCCTCCCATTCTGTTTTGTAAATACTAATGGATTACACCATCAACGCACCTACAAGAGCCAAAATTGCGTAGAACTCTGGGAGCGCAGCGTAGATCATGGTGTTGGTTTGTACATCGTGACCAGCAGCGATACCTGCGATACCGTTAGCACAAACTTGACCTTGACGGATAGCTGAGAGCAAGCAAACCAAACCAACAGCCAAACCTACAGCGAAAAGCATTGGACCTTGAGCTGCAAAATCCTTACCCATCCACATCAAGAAAGCTACGAAACCGTAAAGACCTTGAGTAGCAGGAAGAGCAGAGAGAATCATGTAAGAACTACCCTTCTCTTTGTTCTTTTTCAAAGCACCTTCTGCAGCATTACCAGCGATAGTGGTACCAAAAGCAGAACCTACACCAGCGAGGCCAAGCATCAAGCCCCAACCGAGATAACCTAAAATTTCATTCATAATTGTAAATTGTTTATTTTGTTAATTATTATTTATTCTATTATTTTTTAAATGGTTGATACAAAGTACCTTTACCTTCATAACCAGCGTTCTTGAAGTACTCTACGAAGCTCAAACGCAAAGGGTGAACAAACGCACCAAGCGCAGACATCGCGAGGTTGAGTACGTGGCCAAGCACGAGAATCAGCACGAATGGCAACCATTGCCATGTAGCACCTTCTGTACTACCACCCATAACCATCAAACCAAGGTTGTTGAACGCAGCACCTAACATACCACCTGCCAAACCAAGGGCATAGAGACGGATATATGAGAGTACATCACCCAAGATACCTGTGGCCATATTATAGGTTTCCCAAAGGCCTGCACCAATGTTAATCAATGGGTTACGACCTGGGGTATTGAAGATATAGATACCCAAAGCAGACACACCTGCCACAGCAATCAATGTCCATTTGAACACCTCTGCTGGCAATACAGTCATACCGAGGATAGCCACGATCAAACCACCTACGATGAGCAAGGTCCAGCCCCAAGTAGCGATATTCTCCTTGAAACCAGTTTGCTTGGTATAGCAAATAGCTTTCACTACCATCGCCAAACAGATATGGAACACACCAATACAGAGTGCCAATACCATTTGAATATCATAGGAAGAACCAGCCAACTCAAGGTTACCCTTAATCATCACATTCTTAAGTGCTTGTGGTACCCATTCTGCAGCATAGAGATCCATACCCATGAAGGTTCCAAGGAAGAAACCTACAATGGTAGTACCCACACCCAACACGGTAATGATAGGGCCAAGGCCATCGAACATAGCGATATTGAGTTTCTTCTTAGCGATGAGCATACCAATGATCATCAGCAAGATACCGTAACCACAGTCACCCATACACATAGCGAAGAAGAGTAAAAAGAATGGAGCCAAGATTGGAGTCGGATCAAACTCGCCATAGTTAGGCCAACCATACATACCTGTCAATGACTCAAAGAGTTGGGTAAAACGGTTGTTGCGCAACTTGATAGGAGTATTGTCCTCTGCAGTAGGATCTTCCTCTTGGTAGTATACATCTTGCTTAGCGAGCATCTCTTGGAGTGCAGGTACTTGGTCGATTGGGCAGAAGCCTTCAAGGAGTTTCAATGCGCCATCACACTCGGTTTCGGTATTGAGTGTAACTCGCTTCCAATCAATCTGTTGTTGCAAGTCTTTGAGTTCAGCCTCCAAAGCTGGAATATTCTCTTTTGCCCAAAGTTCGATACGTGCATTTTGTGCAACGAGCAAGCCATTGAGTCCCTCTACATCCTTGAGAAGCTCTGCTGCTGACTTGGAGTTGAGTTGTTGCTCTTGGCAAAGCTCAAGTACAGTGTTCAGGAGTTCTGAAGGTTCAGAGGTTTTGCTAACATGTACGAAATATACAGTAGCACCATCTTCAGCTACTACTATACCCCACTCCTCTTGGAAGAGTTTCTTGGCACATGAGAAGTAGCGAAGGGTGTAACCAGCTGCTTTGAGTAGCTCAAGACGCTCTGCTGAGAAGTCACCCCAGATAGCCATACGATCAGCTTCTTTCTTGGTTGAAGCAATACGTTGCTCGAGGTTAGCTTTCTCTGTAAGCAGTTGATCAGGAGCACCTTGTGAAATGATCTTGCGTGTATTTTCTGCCTTAGCAAGGAGTTCTTGCAAATGTGCATCATCCGCCATTCCTGCAGCTTTCTCAGTGATATGTACCACACCTACCTCGCGCAATTGCTCGAGGAATGCTTCGTACTCAAGATGGAAAACTAGGAAGGTATATTTCTTCATTTGCGTAATCATGCTTGTACCTCCTTTCCTTCGGCGATTGCCGCTTTTTTAGCCAATTCTTCAGCCATACGAGCTTCTGCCTCACGCTTAGATTTAACAATCTTTTGTGATGACTTGCTTAGATTCTCCTCATCCTCCATAAAGCGTTTGATCTTACGGATAGCATCTTGGAAACCAGGTATTTGCACTTTCTCGAAGAGGTTAACCTTTTGGGTCGTTTTCTTACGAGCATAGTCTAGGAGCTCCACCTTACGGCGTACGAACTCCTGACGAATACCTACGTCAGCAATGGCTTTTAATTGGTTAAAACCGTCTGCAAACCATTTAGGAGAAGAGAAGATGCTAAACTCCTTGGTTGAGTACACCACCTCTTCCAATACTGGTACACGTACACCTGCAATCTTCTTGATTGACATGCGTACATCGTCCACATGGATGAGAGAAGTGTCAAACTCTCCCCAGAGTGCTAACATCTGATCGTAGTCTTTGATACGACGATCTACCTCTTCGTCAAGCGCCTTGATCTCGTCCTTCGCACGCTTCACTTCGAGTCGGAGAGCCGACTCTTTGCTTTGCAGCGTAGGCAAAGTACGTTGGCGCATCTTGAGGTCTTTCTCCAAAGCCTGCAACGATGTTTTATTAAATTGATAATTTATAGCCAT
>JAFYSB010000060.1 GCA_017546705.1 Paludibacteraceae bacterium | reverse complement strand
GATACGAAAAATGGCGTTACAAATCGTTAGAAATTATAATGACAAGAAAAGCATAAAGAAAAGATTGTTTTATGCATCGTTAGATAGCACATATATGCTACAACTTGTGCAAAATTACAAATTTTGATGCGGTTGCCCTGGCATTTTTCGTACAAAGCGATAAGAATGCACAACTTTCGCAAGTATGCTTGTCACTGGTAGGGGCAAAAGGTTGATTAGCATCTAAAATCTCCTCTAACAACGATTGCAGATGAGTAAGAAACTCTTGTTCTACGTTCTGGAACGATAGAGGCTGATTATTATGGTGCACCACAGGCATATCTTCTGGCGCAATATTGCGGGCCGAAAAAATATAAGGTTGGCGGCAGGTGGCAGTGGACAGTTGACAGCTGGCAGTGTACATCCAACAATAGAGTAAGGTTTGCAAAATCTGACGCTGACCTTTCGTGCGGACAGGGATTACCCCTTCCTCGGCAGGCTCCACCACGCCAAATACCTTTGCCATATTCTCATAGGCTAAATCAGTCTTACCCGTCTTATAATCAATCACACGTAAGGTATTGGCTTTTAAATCAATACGATCGGCAAAACCATACAGCCAAACATCATTTAGTTGCGCCGAAAGGCGTGTTTCCGAAGCCACATATTGAAATGGTGCATGATGGTGGTCATTGCGCAAAATGTTATTCACATAAGTACGCACCACCCGATTGGCTAAACCATCTCCACAGAGTTGTTGTAGCGGCTCAAGCGCATGCCAATAAGCATCGTCATTCGCTTGCGCGAGGAGATGTTCAATATCTGTTGCGGTGACATTCTTGCCCACAAAAGGTGCATATAGATGTTCCATGATAGCATGCAACACGTTGCCAATGGTCAGTTCGCTGGCTGAGATACTCTCATCGGGTGCAGGTTCCTGAAGATGCTCAATATACTTGTAGTGGAACTGCTTTTGGCAGCGCAGATATGTAGTTAACGCCGTAGCAGACAGCGAGTGAATGGTCTGCAAGCGGTCATCTTTAGCAATCGGCTCACAGGAAGATGTTTGCAATGCTGTGAGTTGGTTCGTGACCACAACATGCTGAATATCTATATCATACTGCCACTTGAGTTGGTAGAAATAACGCGACACTTCGCCCGAATGTTGCTCGTCAGCAGTGGAGTTAGTGATTAACCACACACGTTTAGCATAGGAAAGCATACGGTAGAAGTTGTATGCAAAAATAGCATTCTGACGGTCCGGCGTAGGCAAATCAAAGCCGCAGCGCAGGGTATAAGGCACAAAACTATTGCTACTCGTGCGACCAGGATAGAGGTCGTCGTTGAAGCCCGTGATGATCACGTTATCAAAATCCAATGCACGCGTTTCCAACACACCCATCACCTGCAATCCATCCAATGGTTCGCCCACGTATGGTATGGTTGTTTCTAGTGTGAGCATCTTGAGGAGTTGTTGCACATCGGCTACGGCGAAAGCGATATTGGGATAGGTAGTCAAGGCTGTTTGGAGGCGATCGAGTACCTTGGTGAGTTGATATACACCCTCTGCATTATCATCGCATAGCTGCGAGAGCAAGCACTCACGCATTTGCGCGATAAATACCTCTGCCGTCTCAGGCATCGGTATGAGGTATTGTTCGGGATACGCCACCGGCATATAGAGCGATGTGGCACGCAATGGGTAACCCATCGTGACATTAATCTTGCTTACCGACTCAGGGAAAGCATTGAGCAAAGGGATCAACAACTGCTCATCAGGCAAGACAACCGCAGTACGTGTCAAATCCTGACAATCAACAGGAATAATATCCGACAATATGCGATACACCTCGTGTACCTCGCCGACTGTAGAAGGGACGGAGATGAGGGTAATCTGAGGAGCCTCGCTGCAAGATGTCAGGAGTTGAGAGTCTGGAATCTCGAATCTTGAACTAAATAAGTGGAGGTTTTCTTCCTTGAAAAGTGATGCTTTGTTCTGCGGATCACTGAGGTATGGACTATCGTAGTCGAAATAGAAATCGGCTCGGTCCATCGCTTGCAAACGCAACATCAGTTCACGCTCGGAAGCAGTCAAAGCATTGAATCCCAAGAAGACATATTGCTTTCTGAAACGCTCAGCAGGAATAGCATCCCAATGCTCCAAAACCTCGCGGTGGAGCATACCTTCGTATGCCAAACCATCCTGCAATAGATTGGTGCGCAAAGCCACATAGAGCGGATATAGCACATCCCATGTATGGAGAAAACGCTCATGCAACTCCGCATTGGGATGATGGTCGTTAGAGGTCTGAAACTCTAGCCAAAAACGCGACAGCGCTCTGCGCTGGTTATCGGTGAGATAAGCAAAACGCTCATCAATAGCATGCAGATCTTGGACAGAAGCAAACAACGCTTCCACATGCGGAACCAAGTGATTATCTATCTCGGAGAAGTCTGCCAACATCATCTTGCCCCAATAGATAAAGCGGTCAAGCGTCTCCGTATCGGGGCGCAACTGTTGGTAGGTATCGTATAGGCGCAATAGGAGCGTCAGAGGGTCTGCCACTTGCAAGTCTGAGAGTTCTGCGAAACACTCGTTGATACTCATCACACGAGGAGCAAATAGCGGTTGCTCTATGTGTTGCGAGAGATACTTGCGGAAGAATAATCCTGCACGATGATTGGGAAAGACAAACGTATAATCCTGCAATTCATCCCCCACCTCACGCACGAATGTTTGTGCTATGGCATGTAGTTTACTCCTCATGATTTCTCCAAATGATTTGTTTCACAAATCGCTTCACACGTGTAATGATAGACCACGTCCTACTTGCAGGAGGATTCTCCATGAGCAACGTATCCATATCTGGTCCGCCCGTCAACTGCTCTGGGTAAACTACCATCGAACTAAAAGTGGTAAAATGCTGCGTAAGCATGGTAGGTATTTGCTCAAAGAGCGGGTTGTAGCTGGCTGTGGACTTACGCGAAGATAGCAGGATGAGCATATCGTTGTCCATGATAGTTTGTGACAAGATACCAACCTCTTCCCAACCTAACATATTGCGGAATGAAGCACGGAGATATTTACCCGGACGACGACACATGGTTTGCAACGCCACTTGTGTATCGGGATGCGCATAGAACACCACTTTAGCACCTAACTCGCCCGCCAAACGGCGCACTAGACCGAAACAAGTGATAAAGTCGCGCTCCTTCTCTGCATAGCGAGGCACTGCTACTACAAGACGATTGATGGTGTTGATTGGTTGCACCTCATTATATACTACCACCGACTTGCTGGTATGTTCTACCATATTTGAAACATCTTGCCAGTCGGCAGATTGTTTGATTTCGATATTATCCAAGCTTGCCATTTCGCCTATCTCGCGCAATGTAGGACGCAAATCCTTTCCCACTGAGGTCAATAGCCAATAGTCATCCTCATGGTCAGCTTCCAACTGTGTACTCTCTTGCAAAGCTAGCTCCTTAGCCGCATGCTCAGTGATGAAACTCGAGGTAGTACAGAGCACTAAGATCATCAGGACAGAAGCATTCAGCACATCCGAAGACAAGAGCCCCATCTGATATGCAATCGTAACAATCGCCAATGTGCCCGCAGCTGTAGCATGAGTAAGACCAAAAACTAATTGTCGCTCGTGTTTAGAGAAACGAAATACGATTTGAGCAATCCAAGCAGAAAGACTCTTGCCTATCAACTTCGTTGTAATCATCACAATCGCTATAATCAATGTCGTCCAACCGCTCCAGAAAGCGTGAATATCAATCATCAATCCTACACTAATGAGGAACAATGGTATGAAGATACTATTGCCAACAAAATTGATACGTCCCATCAGTGGCGAACGATTAGGCAACAAGCGATTAAGCGAAACTCCGCAGAGGAAGGCACCCAAGATACCTTCTAAACCTGCTAAATCTGCCAACAACGAACTACCAACCAGCATCAACATCACGACCATAAACTCCGAAATGGGATCGCGATAACGCTTGAAGAACATACGAGCAAAACGGGGGAAAAGCCACAGTACGCTCAGCAAGAACACTGCCACTAATATCAATTGTATCGCATAGTCCGTGATACTCTGTGCCGAACGGCTCCAACCTTCCACTACGGCTAACACAATGAGTGACAAGGTGATAGCTACCATAGTAGCGCCCACCGTAATATTCACAGCCACATTCTTCTGTACACCATATCGACTAACAATAGGATAGGTCATTAATGTATGGCTACCATACATCGCGCCCAACAACAAACTAGGCAGCCAACCATAAGGGAGCAAGAATCTACTGGTGATTAGACCAAAACCAAAAGGAATGAAGAACGTACAAAGTCCAAAGAAGAGCGAGCGATACTTGTACTGCTTGAAATCGTTGATATCAATCTCGCTACCCGATTGAAACATGATGCACAACATGCCCAATGAGCCGAGAATCTTGATCGTAGGACTCTCGCCCACAAGATTCAGCACAGATGGACCTATCACAATACCCGCCAAGATAAACCCCACAATACTTGGCACGTGAATCTTACGACACACGATTGGCACAAACCAAATGATGCCAATAACGAGGGTTAGTAACAATAATGGCGAGAGTGTTATCATGGGGCAATGTGTCCGATTATTTATTTATCTGGAATGGGAAACTACCAATCAGTTCGCCATCTACAAAGAAGTCTGCATTATACCAACCTATCTGCAAGATCTCCTCTACCAACCAGTAGAGTGAGCCAGAAATCTCTTCACCTGCGTACTCAAATTCTTTGGATATAGAATAGTCTATTTCGCTGTTTTCAAATCGGAACACATCGTTGAGACTCTTCTGCATCACCTCCCCGTCAGGACGAGTAATACGCATATAGAGCGTCTTCATACCTGGTTTGTTGGTAATATTGCGACCGATGGTATAGTCAAATTGCAATTTCTGAATTTGATTATAGATAGTCGTTTTGCGATCGCGCTTGTTGAGCGCAATCATTTCAAAGTGGCTGATCTCCAACATCGAAGCACGGCTAACCACCTCAGCGAGTTGCGTGCGCTCTTCTTCGAGCTGCTGTGCTTGGCGAGCGACTTCTTGGTATTGTTGTTTAACTTGTTGATTTTCTTTAACTAATCGTTTATTGGTTCGATCAAGCGAATCAATCTGGTGCACATAACTAACCATCACTTGGCGCACCGTTGCCAACTCCTTCTTGAGTTCCGCAATACGGCGGGCATTGGTTACTTTGGTAATACGCAATTCCTCTAGAAGGTCTTGCACACGTTGTTTCTCTTGCGAAAGCAATTCCACCAACGAATCATTGTGAATATCAGGCGTTTGGTAGCCATCAAACTGGATAGCGAGTTCTTCGTACTCGTCCTCCAACTGCTCTTTTTCAAACTCCATCTGCTCTACAATCTCCTTGATCTCAGTCTTCTGTTGGAGATTCATCCAAACCAAAGCACACACACATAGTGCTAACACTACGATGCCTACAATTAAAGCAATATATTTGTTCTTATTCATAATACATCTAATAGTTTTTCCATTCGGGTAGAGCGCGAACCTTTGAGAAGGATATTTTTTCCTTTCAATGGATTTGCAACTAAGTATTCATACAATTGCTCAACTTTCTCATACACAGGGTATGGCGACGTGGTCTGCAAGTATTCCTCGCCCACCAAAAACACGGTATCTGCCTTACGCTCTGCCAACATATTCACAATATTCTGGTGCTCCAAATGGGAATATTCGCCCAACTCACGCATCGCGCCAAGTATATAGGTGTCGCCCTTGAAGGCGTTGATAGCCGCCTGCATAGAGGTAGGATTGGCATTATACGCATCCACAATCAGCTGGTTGCAGGTCGTCCGCATTGCTTGGGAACGGTTATTGGTAGGTACATATTGGCGAATAGCCTCTAATGCTTGTTCGCAAGAGATACCAAAATGCCTACCCACACATATCGCAGCCGACACATTCTCTGCATTATATTCCCCTACAAGATGCGTGCCAGATGGCATGGAGCCTGTGGTGTATAATTTTGAATTTTGAATTTTGAATAATCGCAAGTTGATGTCAACATATTTTTCAAATATGGATTATCGGCGTTGCGGAAGATAATGCCGTTGTGGGCAACGAGGTAGTCGTAGAGTTCCTGCTTGGTGCGCTGTACACCTTCAAACGAGCCAAAGCCCTCCAAATGCGCACGTCCCACGTTAGTGATGAGTCCATAGTTAGGCTCTGCGATGTCCACCAATTCCTTAATATCACCTGGGTGCGATGCCCCCATCTCTACGATCGCCATCTCGTGCGCACGCGTGATTTGTAACAAGGTAAGTGGCACACCAATCTGATTATTGAGGTTGCCTTGGGTGTAGTGGAGATTGTACTTGGTAGAGAGGACGGTCGCTAAGAGTTCTTTGGTAGTTGTCTTTCCGTTGGTACCCGTGATACCGATAATAGGCAAGCCTAACTTACGGCGCCAAGCGCGTGCGAGGTCTTGCAGAGCAAGTAAAGTATTAGGTACCAACAACGTACCCTCTGGCTGCGCATATTCGGGGTTGTCGATAACAGCTAACGAAGCTCCGCTTTCAAGGGCTTGTTGGGCAAACTTATTGCCATCGAAACGCTCGCCATGCAATGCAAAGAACACGCAACCTGCTGGCAGATTGCGCGTATCTGTACTGACACACAGCGAATCTTTATCTTTTATGAGAAAATCCCAATTCATCACGTAATTTATTCACTATTAATTTCAGCCTGCAAAGTTACCATTTTTTTTCAACATAAACAAATTTTGCTACTTTTTCTACAGATTTTAATCGTTAAATAGTCACTTTTCATTCAGCAAACCGACAATCAACCTTTTTAGATAAGGGTAAAATATGCAGCAAAAATTTGCGATTTTTTGGATATATGCAAAAAAAGCAGTAATTTTGCAAGCCAAATCGTAAAATGTAAATAGTCAAATCGTAAAACTGTATGTCAGTACATGTTCAAAATAGTCGTATGACGACCACGCGCCTCAGAAAGATGAAGCAAGAAGGCGATAAGATTGCTATGCTCACCAGTTATGATTTCACCCTCACCCGTTTGTTGGACGAAGCAGGCATTGAGATGATTCTTGTGGGTGATAGTGCATCGAATATCGTATGTGGCAACCGCTACACATTGCCTATCACTGTGGATGAGATGATCTTTCTCACCAAAGGTGTGGTGCGCGCAGCAGAACACGCATTAGTAGTGATTGACATGCCATTTGGAAGTTATCAAGTAAGTGAGGAGCAGGCAGTTACCAATGCGCTGAAGATGATGAAAGAGTCGGGTGCTGATGCTGTGAAGTTGGAAGGTGGCGAGGAGATCTTGCCTGCTATCCGCCATATGGTGCAAGCAGGTGTGCCTGTGATGGGACACCTGGGATTGACCCCACAAAGTGTGAATCAACTGGGTGGATATGGCTTGCGCGGCAAAGGCGAAGCAGAGGCAGAGAAGTTGCTCCATGACGCCAAGTTACTGGACGAGGCAGGCTGTTTTGCCATTGTATTGGAGAAGATTCCTGCAGAGTTGGCAAAGCGTGTAACAGAGGCGGTGAGTTGCCCAACGATTGGTATTGGTGCAGGTAATGTGACTGATGGTCAGGTGCTGGTATTGCACGATATGTTGGGCCTGAACGAAGGCTTTAAGCCTAAGTTCTTGCGCCAGTTTGCGCACTTGGGCGAAAGCGTAAAGACTGCGGTGAGCAACTATATCGCAGCCGTGAAAAACAGCAGTTTCCCCAACCAAGAGGAGAGTTATTAAGAATATGAAGGATATTGTTATTCTCGCAATAGAATCTAGCTGCGACGACACCTCTGCGGCAATTATTCGCAATGGCATATTGCTGAGCAATGTCACTGCTTCGCAAGGCGTGCACGAGGAGTTTGGTGGTGTAGTTCCCGAACTGGCGAGTCGTGCGCACCAATTGAATATCGTGCCCGTAGTGGATGCGGCACTGAAACGCGCAGGAGTAGCGAATAAAGATTTATCAGCCATTGCCTTCACACGTGGTCCAGGATTATTGGGCAGTTTGCTGGTGGGAGTAAGTTTTGCCAAGGGACTAGCCTTGTCGCTCAATATTCCGCTGGTGGAAGTGAATCACTTGCAGGCACATATTCTCGCACATTTCATCACGCCATCGGAGGGTAGAACTACTGCACAACCACAGTTCCCCTTCCTATGCCTATTGGTCAGTGGAGGCAATAGTCAGATTGTGCTGGTGAAATCACATTGCGAGATGGAGATTATCGGTCAAACCATTGACGATGCTGCGGGCGAAGCGTTTGACAAGTGCGCCAAGATTATGGGACTCCCCTACCCTGGTGGTCCTTGGATTGATCGATTGGCAAAAGAAGGCAATGCAGACGCGTTCCAGTTTGCCAAGCCCAATATCCCTGGGTACAACTACTCTTTTTCAGGACTTAAGACATCCTTCTTGTATTTCCTGCGCGATAATCTCAAAGAAAATCCGAACTTCATTGAGGAAAATAAGGCTGACCTATGTGCCTCCTTGCAAAAGACGATTATTGACATCCTCATTAACAAACTCAAGCGTGCTGCTAAAGACTTAAAAGTCAACGAGATTGCTGTAGCTGGTGGAGTGAGTGCTAATAGCGGACTGCGTGACGCATTGTTGGATTTGGGTCGTCGTCATCGTTGGACGGTGCATATTCCTCCGTTCTCCTATACCACCGACAACGCAGCAATGGTTTGTCAGGCTGGATACTTCAAATATATGGATGGCGAATTTTGTCCTATGGACGCAGTACCATATGCAAAAACTAAGATTTGACATACTCAAACCATATACCGACATCATCTTATTTGTGGTGGCATTGTTGGTGGCAAACTACTTCTGGAAATTCACCGTACTGGGTGACGAGGGAGGAACACAAGTCACGTGGTTTGGGTTGGATATCACACGTCCATTTGATTGGATGGCGCACCATATCAGCAGTTTGGTGTATTGGATTATATCACTGACCAACGAACATGTGCATTTCTTCGAGCCCAACCTCATACGTTTCGACACAGGCACTGGCACACGCATTGTATGGAGCTGCACGGGGCTGAAGCAATCATTTATTTGGATCGTGATTATGTTGGCGGCACGGGGTAGTTGGCTCCGCAAATTATGGTTTATCCCGCTTGGATTGGTGTGTGCTTATTTGTTCAATATTTTACGTATTACATTGATTGCTATAGCACTAGAACACCACCCCGAATGGTTTGACTTCTTACACGAGTACTTATTCAAGTATCTTTTCTACGGCATGCTTTTCTGCCTATGGCTCTGGTGGACTCACAAGATATCTACTTCTTCTCGCGAGGCAGTATAACCGCCACGAATTGTGCGGTTATTGTGCGGTAATAGTGCGATTATTGTGCGGTACCAACAGAGGTTAGCTGGACGTATTAGATGTAGCGACCAGTAATACTCTTTGGATTATTGCGGATGTCATCAATAGTGCCAGTAGCCACCACAGTACCGCCATCACGACCACCATCGGGACCCATATCAATCAGATAGTCGCACGAGCGAATCACATCAGGGTTGTGCTCAATGATAATCACCGTATTGCCCTTATCTACCAAGCGACGCAACACACCCATCAACACACGCACGTCCTCGAAATGCAAGCCAGTAGTAGGTTCGTCCAAGATATATAGGGTCTTGCCCGTACCTGGACGAGCGAGTTCGGTGGCCAATTTCACGCGTTGGCTTTCGCCACCCGACAGCGTAGTAGATGATTGTCCTAGCTTGATATAGCCCAGACCCACATCCTGCAATGTCTTGATTTTCTTCAGGATATATGGTTGACTATCAAAGAACTCCACAGCTTGATTGATGGTCATATCCAGTACGTCGGCAATGGACTTGCCTTTGAAGCGCGCCTCCAATGTCTCACGGTTGTATCGTTGTCCGCCACATACTTCGCATGGCACATATACATTAGGCAAGAAGTGCATTTGGATGGTTTTGTAGCCATTGCCACTACACTCCTCACACCGTCCTCCTGAATTATTGAACGAGAAGCGACCCGCTTTCCACGAACGGATCTTACTCTCTGGCAATTGCGCAAATAGGGTACGGATATCTGTAAACACGCCCGTATAAGTAGCTGGATTACTGCGTGGTGTACGCCCAATAGGCGACTGATCCACCGCAATAACCTTATCAATATGCTCCAAGCCATCAATGCTATCGTATGCCAAAGGCTTACGCAGACTGCGGTAGAAATGCTGGCTAAGAATAGGATAGAGCGTTTGATTAATAAGGGTGGATTTGCCACTCCCCGACACACCCGTTACAGCAATCATCTGACCAAGAGGGAAAGAGACATCTACGTTCTTGAGGTTATTACCACGACAACCGCAGAGGGTGAGGTAATCAGGGCTTGACTCGCGACTCGCGGCTTCCGATTCCAGCGTAGCGGAGAGTTCTCCGCGCAGGTATTTAGCCGTGAGCGTATCAGCTTTGCGTAGTTCAGCGGGGGTACCACTGAAGACGATATGCCCACCCAATCGACCCGCTTTAGGACCAATATCTATGATATAATCCGCTTGACGCATCATATCCTCGTCGTGCTCAACTACGATGACGGAGTTACCCATGTCACGGAGTTGCTTGAGTGAATCGATGAGACGTTGGTTATCACGCTGGTGCAAGCCAATACTTGGTTCATCTAAAATATATAGTACATTGACTAACTTACTACCTACTTGTGTAGCCAGACGAATACGCTGATTCTCTCCACCCGAAAGGCTATCGGACGAGCGAGAAAGGGACAAGTAGGATAGTCCTACACTGAGCATAAAGCCCAAACGAGAGGTAATCTCTTTGATAATCGGCTCAGCGATAGCGCGCTGCTTATTGCTTAGTTTGGCAGGCACATTCATCAGCCACGCCCTAAGATCGGTTATGTCCATTGCCGAGAGTTCGGCGATATTCTTCTCTGCAATGCGGAAACTGAGTGCTTCGCGGTTGAGGCGCTGACCTTTACATGTTGGACACTCGCACCAAACCTCTTCCTTCTCCTCTTTCTCGTCCTCAGGCTGTTGCACATACTCCAACATACGTGTGTACCAGTTGTCATCATCGCGGAGAATATTATCCAATTCACCGTTATCTGATTCCCGAGTCTCAAGTCCCGATTTGACATTTCCCAATCCTCTACATGTAGGACACCAACCCTGTGGGGAGTTGAATGAGAAGGTATGCGGTGCAGGTTCGGCATAACTCATACCCGTAGAGGGGCACATGAGGTGGCAAGAGAAGTAGCGGACCCCCTCTCGCTCCCCCTTCGAGGGGGGAGTATTTTCTCCCTTGGAGGAAGGGTTAGGGAGGGTCAGCGCCATCACACCATCGCCTTGTGTCATGGCTTTGTCCACAGTGGCACGAAGACGTTTGAGGTCTTCTTCGTTTTCGCCTTTTAATTTGAGGCGATCTACAACTACTTCGATGGTGTGGTTCTTATAGCGGTCAAGCTTCATGCCTGGCGTAATCTCCTGTACCTCGCCATCCACACGCACATGCAAATAGCCCTTTCGACGGATAGTATCAAAGAGCTCTTTGTAGTGACCTTTACGGTTATTGACCATAGGAGCAAGAACGAGCACTTTTTGCCCAGCATACTCACGAAGAATGAGGTCGATGATTTGGTCGTCGGTATATTGCACCATCTTCTCACCCGAAACATAAGAGTAAGCATCCGCAGCACGCGCAAAAAGCAATCGCAGAAAATCATAGACCTCTGTGACAGTGCCAACAGTAGAACGAGGATTGCGCGAAGTGGTCTTTTGGTCAATGCTGATGACTGGCGATAGACCAGTAATCTTATCCACATCGGGACGTTGCATCGTACCTATATATCCGCGCGCGTAGGAGGAGAAGGTCTCCATATAGCGGCGTTGACCTTCAGCAAAGATGGTATCAAAGGCAAGTGATGATTTGCCACTACCCGACAAACCAGTGATTACCACGAGTTTATCTCGCGGAATCTGCACATCTACATTCTTTAGATTGTGTACTCGTGCACCAGTGATGAGTATGTCATTGCCGTTCTTATCCATTGTGCAAAAGTTACTGCAAATACCTTTGCGGGTGCAAAGGTACAAAAAAAAATGCATATATGCAAGAAAAACTTGTTTTCTTGCGATAGGCTACATTGGTTTTGCAGTCGTTTAGGAGCGAACAACCTTCTATAGTATTCCCTAAAATTATAAGGAATTTCGCACCCAATTGGTCAAAATAACCATTGTCCAAAAACTTTCAGTCAATTTCTTTGCATATATGCGAAAAAATGCTTAACTTTGCACCCGAATTTTGAGTGGTGGCATAAGAGCCACATCCTACTCATTTTCCCTTAAAACGCTTAAAACTGTTAGAACTCTTTTTGAATATATGAAAAAAGTACTCGTTATAGGTGGAGGCGGACGAGAGCATGCTATCGTATATGCCCTCTCACGCAGCCCACAAGTGGAGAAGATCTATTGCGCTCCAGGTAATGCAGGTATTGCTCAATTGGCTGAGTGCGTAGCTATCAAAGATACCGATGTTGAAGGACTTCTCCTCTTTGCCAAAGAGACCGAAGTCGATCTCACTGTAGTTGGTCCAGAAGCCGCCCTCGCAGCAGGCGTAGTAGATGCTTTCCGTAAGGAAGGTATGCCTATCTTTGGTCACACCAAAGCCGCTACTCAAATCGAATCTAGCAAGGAGTTTGCCAAGATCATCATGGACAAATACCACGTGCCTACCGCTGGTTATCAATCCTTTAGCGACTATCAAGCGGCTATTGACTATGTCAAAGCAGGCACACTGCCAACCGTACTCAAATACGACGGTTTAGCTGCTGGCAAAGGCGTAGTCATCGCTACTACCTTAGAAGAAGCAGACGCTGCTCTCCAAGACATGCTCTGCAATGAAGCGTTTGGTAAGGGCAAAGTGGTGATTGAAGACTATTTGGAGGGTCCTGAGTTCTCCTTTATGTGCTTTGTCAACGGCGAGAATGTCTATCCAATGCCCCTCTCACAAGACCACAAGCGTGCTTATGACAACGACGAAGGTCCTAACACAGGCGGTATGGGTGCCTATACTCCCCTACCCTTCGTGACCGAAGAAGATGAGGCTTTTGCCCGCAAATATGTCCTTGAAGCCGTTGCCAAAGGTATGTGCCAAGAGGGATTGCCACTCACAGGTGTACTCTACGGCGGACTAATGAAGACTGCTCAAGGTGTCAAGGTAATCGAGTTTAATGCCCGCTTCGGCGACCCAGAGACCGAGGTGGTATTGCCACTCCTCGAGTCGGATGCCTACGATGTGTTCTACGGAATTGCGACAGGCGATGAGGCGATGAGGCTAAAAGGCGATAAGGCGATGAACTGGCGCAACGAAGCCACCATTGGTGTCGTACTGGCTTCTAAGGGTTATCCTGGCGACTATGCGAAAGGTGCTGTGATTGAAGGCGTTGAGCAGTTTGATGGTCCTGTCTTCCACATGGGTACCAAGAACGACAACGGCGTGCTGAAGACCAACGGCGGTCGCGTGATGATGTGCATTGCTACAGGCAAAGACATCGCCGAGGCGCAAGCCAAAGTATATAAGGAGATTGAGAAGATCCATTGCGATAACCTCTTCTACCGCAAAGACATCGCGCATTGGGCACTTTGAGAATATTGAACCAAGAATCAGGAACCAAGAATCAAGACAAATCAGTAACGACTAATCAGACGATGGTAATAAATCTTTGCTCTTTGCTCCTTGTTCCTTACTCAAAATAGATATTTTATGATCATAGACGGTAAACAAATCTCGCAATCCCTCAAGGATGCGATGAAAATCGAAGTAGATGCATTGGCGGAGCAATATGGTCGCCGCCCATGCCTCATGGTCATCATTGTAGGTGACAACCCTGCCAGCCGCTCGTATGTGCGCGGCAAGATCAAAGCAACG
>JAFYSB010000059.1 GCA_017546705.1 Paludibacteraceae bacterium | reverse complement strand
TCTCTAACGGAATAGTCGAAGGGTATGTCAATAAACTTAAAGCATTAAAGCGTACAATGTACGGAAGGGCAAGCATCAAACTGCTGGAGATTAAAATGTATTTGAACGAAAAACATTGCACGAAATTTGAATAAGAACCGATATACGGTTATTTTGACACTCGTTTTGCACTCGCGAGTACTTAGAAAATGGATGCCAAAGAGAAGTAAAGGAGATACGAAATATAAAGAAAAATACACTTCATTTTGCATATCTCATAAAAAAACACTACCTTTGCAGTCGCAAAGGTGTGTAAAGACACCACAAATCCGAAAAGAACAATGAAAAAAACTATCTTCCTTACTGGTGCTACTGGCATCATGGGCTACGCAGGTATGACAGAGATCCTGCATTATCCTGATACTCCCAACCAACCTGCTTTCCCAAGTACCACTTTGCTTCCTGAGGAAACATATACCACTTCTACCATCTATCAGTTTGATATTAATTAGAGATGGATTTTCGGAGTTTGATCCATGCAATACCAGCACCTGCGTTGATTATCAAGAAGACCAAGAAGAGGAATATTGAAAAGATATTGCCTATCAAGATATACAATACGATGCCCGATAAAGCATACAATACCCACCACACCCAAGCATCGATCTTTTGATAAATAAGAATGAAGTTTGCCAATGTGGAAGATGCTATCATGAGTCCGCCCATGAGCTTGATGAGTATATTGTCGGTACAAGCATCCAGCTGGATGACCAATGTCGCCAATACATAATCTCCCACAACGACTATTAGCAAGATGGATAGGGATAACCATTGTAGATGGCGTGGCCACCATTCTGGCACGAAGGGCTGGTCTGAAGATTGAGGTTGCAAAGCTAATTTGCGCCAACGCAACAAGGAGGATAGCAAGAACGGCACGAACACAACCAACTGCAAGACAACCAAGTCCAGGTTACCCTGCAAATAGAATTGCACCGACAGCAACAATGCCATTAGTATTCCACCGTAGAAGCCCGTATAATTCTTTGGGTCGCGGATAGTCAGCACATACGCCGTACCCATCACGCTGGCAGGAATACCGACGATGAAAGCCAAGTCGTGCCATTGGAGTAATATGCCACGGAGCGAAGGCACGAGCCATTCGATTATATATAATATAAGGAATAAGGCAGCGTAGATGCCGAGAGAAATGAGTAGTTGTTTGCCGAAGGCTTTCCAAAGAGTCTTTTTCATGGGGTAAAGGCGACTACGTCGCAGTGTAGGGTTAAAGGCTAAGAGACAAAAAAGGCGAGCATTGTGCTCGCCTTTTTGCTGTCGTATTAGTTACGCTTGCGGTTACCGTAGCGAGACATGAACTTGTCAACGCGACCTGCGGTATCCACGAGTTTAGACTTACCAGTGTAGAATGGGTGACTGGTGTTGGAGATCTCCAACTTGATCAATGGATATGTAGTGCCATCGATCTCAATGGTGTCCTTCGTATTAGCTGTAGAGCGACTGAAGAACTGTGTACCATCGGACATATCTTTGAAAACTACAATGCGGTAGCTCTCTGGATGAATTCCTTTTTTCATAATTCGTTTTCCTTTCTTTAGCGCTTATTCAGCAACAACGTTCAACTTAATTTCAGCCTTAACCTCGCGGTGAAGTTTAGCAGTAGCAGTAGCCTCGCCAAGAGTCTTCACAGCCTCGTCGATAGTGATCACCTTCTTGTCGATCTCGATGCCTTGAGCAGCCAAAGCCTCAGATACTTGAGCGGTAGTGATAGTACCGAAGATCTTGCCATCCTCGTTTGCCTTAGCAGAGAGGGTGATAACGGTGTTAGCCAATTTCTCAGCCAATGCTTGAGCGTCAGCGAGCAATTTAGCCATCTTGTGAGCTTGTTGTTTGAGGTTCTCAGCCAATTGTTTGCGGTTGCTATCGTTAGCAATCACAGCCAAACGGTTAGGGATGAGGTAGTTACGACCGTAACCATCTTTTACCTTAACGATATCGTTCTTGTAGCCCAAGTTAGCTACGTCTTGAATCAAAATTACTTCCATGATGTTTCCTTTCTGATTAAATAGTTAATGATTCAAATTATTTCATCATATCGGTTACGTATGGGAGCAAAGCCAAGTGACGTGCTTTCTTCACGGCTTGAGCCACCTTGCGTTGATACTTCAAGCTTGTACCTGTGATACGGCGAGGAAGGATCTTACCTTGCTCGTTGAGGAACTTCTTGAGGAACTCAGGATCTTTGTAGTCGATGTACTTGATGCCGGACTTTTTGAAACGGCAGTACTTTTTCTTCTTTGCCTCGTTGGTTTTTGGGGTCAAATAGCGGATTTCGTCATTTTGTGCCATGATTAAGCCTCCTCTTGTTCTACTGGTTTAACATTTGCGTTACGACGCTTTTGAGCGTACTCAAATGCGTACTTGTCAAGACGGGTAGTGAGGAAACGCAACACGCGCTCATCACGACGGAATGCTGTCTCGAGCTTTGCAATCAACTCAGGTTCTACATCAAATTGCAGCAAGGCGTAGAATCCCGTTGTTTTGCCTTGGATAGGGTAAGCCAATTTCTTCAAACCCCACTCCTCACGGTTAAGAATGGTACCGCCATTCTCCACGAGAAGTTTCTCGAATTTGTCAACCGCTTCCTTCATCTGTGGTTCAGACAAAACGGGAGTCAACACGAAAGCGGCTTCGTAATGATTTAACATAATGTTTGATTAGTTAAT
>JAFYSB010000001.1 GCA_017546705.1 Paludibacteraceae bacterium | reverse complement strand
TACACGCTTACCCAAATACCAATTGCGTTGCAGCATAGCCACATTTACCGAGCGGAACGCTAGTTCCTTCGTTTTATCAATAATCTGCCTTGCATCTGTGAGCAGATTAGCGGAATTATTAAATGATAGCACTAAGTCCATATTTCTTTTTATGAGTTTTACTGCATCAATCTTAGTCAGATTTTGTCCACGCTGTAGACGAGATTCCATATACACGATAGAACTTACGGAATTTATCTAATGACTTTATAGAGTATGAATGTCTTGTGTTCTATCCATAATTCTATATTTAGCCCGCAAAGATACAACTTTTTTTGCAATAATCCAAGAAAAAGGCCTAAATTCTTGAATTTAGTCCTTCTTTTGCCTCTCCCCCTCTCCTTTCATCCCTTTTTTTAACCCCTGATCTATATACCAGCTAGATATAAGAGAGCTAAAAGAAGTGGACATCTTAACAAACAGCACTTTTTCAATTTGGGAGTTCTTAGGTCGTTCCTTGGTTCGTCTTTGGTTTCTCCTTGGTCTTTGACACGGGAGAGATAGGCAAGGTACAGCGGAAGGAAATCTTAAGAATTGTACTAGTGTAGGATGTAGAGTGTAAGGTGTAAAGGCGGGGGATATTTGCCAGACCACTGGCAAAAGCAAAACAGATGGCGGAGCTTTACTCGGCATGCCGAGAGTTAAACATTCGGGATAACAAACAATGTGTAAAGTGTAAGGTGTAAAGGCGAGGAATAAAAAGAACAAGCGCAGCTTGTGGACTGCGCTTGTGGAAGATTATTGATTCTTATTAGCAAAGATTATCTCACTTGGGTGAGGGAGCGAACGTGAGCGTTGAAGGCGTCCTCTTTGAGGAGTTGCTCAAGGGTCATGTGCATGCGGTAGTTCCAGAAATGCTCTGGGTTAGAAGGCAAGTTGATACGCTCAGCATGTTGGTCAGCCAAACGGATATCACCATCGATAGCGAACCAGTCTTGCAATGGCAAGATCACCCACATAGCAGGGCTATACATGTGCTGATTAACGATGAACTCAGCAATCTCTGGAGTCATCACTTGAGGTGCTTCACCCCACCAGCCCATCTGCTCATTATAGAACTTCTGAGTCACAGCGCGGTCCTCTTCCCACCAAGCACGAACAGGGTTCATATCGTGGGTGCCGATGGTACAAACACTCATATATGGAGCATCAGCTGGATGTGCAAACGCTACGGTTGGGTCCTTAGGCATGCGTTGAATCTCCAATGAGAGGATCTGCAATTGGCTCATTACATCAGGCACACAAGAAGGCACCATACCCAAGTCCTCGCCGCAGCAGAGCATGTCGGTAGCAGCAATCAAAGTAGGGAGTTTCTTGAGCGCAGACTCGCGCCAGAAAGAGGTATGACGGTGGTAGAAATAGTCGTTGTGGATATCAGCCAAGAGTTGACGTTGGTCGCTGTAGAGCTCTTGGTAGTTGTGCGACTGATAGAGCGCTATGCGTGGATGGAGCATCGATGGGTTCTTTTGGTCGCGAACGAAGAGTACCTCGCAATGCAAGTACAAGAGACCATTCATCACGTTGTCGATATTGCAATGGTTCTCGTGAGCTGCACGGTTCTCAGGATTGAGGAAGTAAGCTTGCACCTTGCGTTGGGTATCCAAATACTCTGGGAAGAAATAGATGTATCCGTCGTGGGTGCAGAGGAAATTGTTCTTTACATACTCGGTATCATAACCGAAAGTATCACCCAAGAAGTTCGAGCGGATATATGGTTTGGTGAGGCGATCCTCATCGAGCTTCACCCCCATATTCCAGAGGTCTTGCATAGAGTATGGCATAGCAGGAGAGAAGTGACCGCAGAGGCCCCAAACATCTGTTTTGCGCATTTGCCATATACGGAAGAAACCGAGGATATGGTCCACACGATATGCATCGAAATAGTCCGCCATCTTGGTGAAACGGAACTTCCACCATTGGTAGTCGTCCTCTGCCATCACATCCCAGTTGTAGGTAGGGAAGCCCCAGTTCTGACCGCGTGCATCGAAATCATCTGGTGGAGCACCCGCAGAAGCAGAGAGGTTGAAGAGATGAGGATCGGTACTTGCATCCACAGAGTCAGGAGAAATACCAATAGGTATATCACCCTTGAAAGCGATACCTACAGAGTGTGCATAGTCCACTGCCTCGCGGAGTTGTTTGTCCGCATGGAACTGGAGGAAGCAGTAGTAGTCCTTAGGTTGTTTGTCGCGTTTAGACATAAACGCAGCATATGGGAGCAACCAGCCCTCGTTGGCAGCGAGGAACGCTTTGTACTCGTCAGAAGCAAAGAGCTCCGCTTTGTTAGCCTTGTAGAGCGCTTTGAAGTATTTAGTCTTCTCGTCATACACACATTGGTAGTCAGCGATGGTCTTCGCGTTGAACTCAGCTTGGGTAGCGCGGTACTTCTTGAGTTGTGCTGGAGTAAGCTCGCCCATCTTCTCGATATTGAGGTAGATTGGGTGAAGCGCAAAGACGCTCACAGCATTGTATGGGTATGAATCGAGGTTGTTATGGCGGAGAGTAGTGTCGTTGATAGGGAGGGTTTGGATCATCTTTTGACCTGTGAGTTTAGCCCAATCAGCGAGTAGTTTGAGGTCTTGGTACTCACCAATACCGAAGCCGTTCTCTGAACGGAGAGAGAAGACAGGCACAGCTACACCGGCACCCTTCCAGTTAGCTTGTGTATAGCGGAAAGGAGAGTCGGTGAGCACATAGTGCTTAGCGCGTTGGATATCCCAAATCTTGCGGTTCTCGCCCCACTCCATGTCAACGATCTCGCCTGATTGGAGGTCGTAGATTACATACTTATACTCTACTACAGAACCAAGTTTAGCGTGGAAAGTGACGGTCCACTCTGGGTTGTAGTTGCTAGACAGTTGACAGTTGGCAGTTGACAGTTGACAGTTAGTGAGTGGTAGTTTTTTGGTGCGATCCCACTCGCCGAGGGCGGCGATATTACCCATGATAGCCACACCCTGATGACGCTCGAGGCGAGGTACAGATACTTTGAGGGTGATGTTGCCAGTAGCTTTCTTAGCGGCTACAGGCGCACGGTGTGCGAAGAGCACTTGGCTGAAGACCTTAGAAGCGAAGAGCGATTGAGATTTGTCTTGCCAAAGGTCGCGCAGCACGATATTGCCAGGTTGGCACTCGAGGAGGTGAGGCATAGACTCGCGGCGGAGGATATTGCCTTGTTCGTCGAGGACTACATAGCAGTAAGAGATGTACTTATGGATGTCGCTGAGGGTGACTTGAGCCGACCACTCAGAGTTGCCGTGGCAGTCCATAGGGAGAGTCACAGGCGATGCGGTAGTGATGTCCGCATCCGCAGCGTAGAGAACAGCAAGCTGTTGTCCCCATTGCGCTTGGTAGTTGATTGTGAAATGAAGTGTCATATGTTTGTTGTTTGTTTAAAAGTTCAGTAGTTTAGAAGTTCAGACGTTATTTGGTTTTGCCGTTGCGGTAGAGGATGGAGCCTATGAGCATTGGCAGGACGGTGTTGATGAGCCAGATGAGCAGGACGGCAAAAGCGATGCCGGCTGTATTCTGACTGAAAACGCCAAAGATAAGCAGCGACCAACTACCACGGATGGCGATGTTGATTACTGGAAGGGATGGGAAGATAGCCACGACCATATAGTAGAATGGGATGGCAATCATGTATTGCACCGGAGTCATATCCACGCCGCAGAAATGCAAGGTAAGCGCCAACTGGAGCGCCCAAATAGTATAGCGGAGCATCGACCACGCGATGGTCTTCATGAAGAGCGGATACGACATATGCGACAAGGCTGCGGAGAGCTGGCGCATCTGCGTGTTTTCCCACTCGCGACGCGAGAGATAGCGCACCAAGTGAGGCAAGAAACTCAGCAGCAAGACCAACACGATGAACGCTACCGCGAAGTACTGCATCGGGATATTCGGATTGTAGCTAATGAAGAGCCATGTGGCAGGCACTCCGAAGATGAGCTCCACTACTAGCAAAGCGATGGTACCTACCAATCCCACTCCCACAGCTGCGGAGAAATTACTCTTGTCTTTGAGCAGCATCGCGCGAGCAGGATAGTCGCCTGCATGGTAAGGCGTGATGAATGCGCCCACATAACCATAATAGACCTGGCGCTGCGCACCCCAAATGGTCATAGGTTCGGTCTTGCGGAGCAGCAAGCGCCATTTGCCCGCCTCGGCAGCCACATTGAGCGGCATGAGCAGGAGGATAGCAATGAGCGTGAGCCAAAGCCCTACATCAGCAGTCTGGAAAGCTGCGAGGAAAGATGAATAATCATCGAAAATAGTGAGACGATAGACCAAATAACCATACGCCGCAAAGATAAGCAGCATATTAAAAATACGTAGGTATGATTTATTCGGTTTCATTTCGGGTGCAAAGATACTAAAAATTTGTGTAAACACAAAATTTTTTTGCAATTGTTGGGATATTTGCGTTATTTTTAGTACTTTTGCAGGTGAAATGCAAGGAATTAGATGGATATTGTCGTTGGTAGGGCTGTGTGTGGTATTGGCTATGCATGGTCAGAGTGTAGCAATAGAAGATGTATTAGAAGATATCTACAACCAACTTTCTGAAGAGGATGAAATATTGCAAGAGGATGTGCAAGAACAGTTGATGAATATAGCTGCGAATCCTATCGATTTGAATCATACAAACGCAGACGAGTTGGCAGAGTTGATGTTCTTGAGCGACGAGCAGATTGATGCCATTTTGATGTATCAATATGAGCATGGTTTTAAGGAGATATATGAATTGCAACTGATTGATTGTCTAAAGGATTATGAGATACGGAATTTGTTGCCATTTGTTAGGGTGGATAGTTTAGAAGTTCAGGAGTTTAGGAGTTCAGGAGGTAAGAAAATGTATTTTAGGGAGGTGTTTCACTATGCAAAGCATGAGATGACGCTGAGAATGGATGCACGAAATATCGAGGATTTTGAGGGTGATCCGATGTATGGGAAACTGAGGTATCGGTTTAATTATCGAAATCGTGTACAGGCGGGTGTGAGTGTATTGAGGCGACAAGGTGATGAGGCGATAAGGCAAGAAGGCGAGAGATGGGATTATGGAGGATACATTCAACTGAAGGATATTGGACCTATGAAAACTGTTGTAGCCGGCAATTATCAGGCGAGTTTTGGTTATGGATTGGTGGTTGGTAGCCCGTTCAAACGAGGAAAAATTGCCTATATTCAGTCAACTGCTACGACGGATGAAGGGTTGAAGAAATATAGTTCGGTAGGCGATAGTTATCATTATTTTCATGGTGTTGGTGCGACAGCAAGAGTGAGCCGGTGGGCCGATGTGAGTGCGTTTTATTCGTTGCGCAAAGGCAAAGAGGAAGCGTGGAATCATGTGGTGGGAGTGAATGCAACAGGTCGATGGAATCGGCTGAAAGTGGGAATAACGGCGGTGGAGACTATAGAGGCGACTTCGTCGCAGTTTAGAGAACGCTCGCAAGCGAGCTATAGTTTAGAGGTAAAAGGGCGAGATGTGAGCGGAGTGATGGGTGTGAATGCGAGGTGGAATATGGGTAAGGTGGATATTTGGGGTGAAGTGGCAACAAGTCATGGAAATACATGGGGAGTGGGCGTGATAACGGGTGTGCGGTATAGACCTATATCGGATTTGAATTTGTTGGCCATATACAGGTATTATTCGCCTGAATTTGATAATGTGTATGCCAATTCGTTGTGCTCATGGTCGAGGATGAAGGATGAGCATGGCGGATATTTGGGAGTAGAATATAATCGATTGAAAAACTGGCAGTTGTCGGCATTCGGCGATGTATGGAAAACAGGCTTTGAGACCATGGCACAAGCCGATTTTATACCACAGAAAAACTACCGAATGCATACACGTTTTCGGGTAAAACGCAAGGATGAGAAAGACACTTATTCTCTCAGGTGGAATATGGTATATAACTTTGGTCAATGGAAGATGAAGACGCAAGCGGATGGCAATATGGTGCAGGCAAAAGGAGCGTGGACATATGGTTGGTCGGTGTTGCAAGACGTGGAATATCGGTTTTCGGAAGTGCCAATCGTATTGCAGTTGAGGGCACAAGCGTTTGATGCGAGAGAGTGGAACAACCGCGTATATATTTACGAAAATGATGTGCTGTATGCGTATGCTATTCCATTTGTGTATGGATTAGGTGGGCGGTTTTGGTTGAATGCGCGGTATAAGATTAACGATACTTTTTCGCTGTATCTGCGGGTAAGCGAGACTATTTACCAGCGCGCATGGGCAATGGAGCACGATAAAAAAAGTACGCGCACGGATGTGCACGCACTTTTACGTGTGAAACTTTAAGTTTAAAACTCTACCACAAATCCCGCGTGGACATTGATACCAGCTTGGGCGTAATACCAACAGCAACGGCTATCGTCCATGAATCGACTTGCCTCGGCACCACCATTGTTGGCATACTTGGCATTGAAGATATTGTTGATTTGGCACAAAAGGCGGATGTCAGGGCATTGGCTATTGGCTATTGGTAGCTGGTATTGGAGATTGAGATTCGTGGTAGAATACGCACGAAGCATCGCGTTCTCGTCCTCGGTATTATCGAGGTATTGTTTGCCTACCACATTTGTCTGTACGGTGGCAGTAAATCCAGCTATATCAAAGGTGAAGAGCGACATGGCTGTAATCGAAGGCGAGAAGGCAATGGTGGTAGTACCTACCACAGAATCCTGCCCTACCCAATTCCAGTTGTCTTGATCGTCATAAAGGTCGATGTATTGATGGTAGTTGAGAATCTTGTTGCGCGATGCCACTACATTCATATCCCAACGCAGCCAATCTGTGATCTTTACGCCTGCTGTGATCTCTGCTCCCATGCGGTAGGAGTCTTTGACATTCTTCGTCTTGTAGGCACCCACATCGTTGTACTCGCCAGTAAGCACAAGCTGGTTGTCGTAGTCCATCAAATAAAGATTTGCTCCGACTGCAAAACGTGGATGGGAATAGGTGTATCCTAGTTCGTAGTCATACAATCTCTCTGCATGTGGCAATCCCGCATAAGTGTTTGTAGATGAATCAAATACCACATTCTCTTTGTAGTTATTTCGACTAGGTTCTCGATTGGCGATGGCGAAGGAAGCAGAGAGCAAGTGTCCACGATTTTGATAGGTCAATCCCGCTTTAGGATTGAAGAAATGAAAGTCCACTTTGAGTGGCCATTCGGTCATATCTTCATCGTTCATACCATTACGTTCGTAACGCACATAGCGGTATTGCAGATCGGCATATAGTGAAAGTTTCTCCTGTGCGCGGTTGATAATGCGCCAATTGGCTTTGACATAGATGTTGGCATCCGTCTTGTGGGCATCGTTGCGGTAGTACTCATGATTGATTGGCAAAACGAGTGTATCTTCGAGGTAATTGAGCGTACCAAAGTGGTCACCTAGATAGTGGTTGGCAGCACCACCAAATTGTAAATCAATTGCTTCGGATACATATTTTGCAGAAAGTACTCCGCCAAAGAAGTGATTGTTGAGGTGCTTGCGATACATGCCATAAGCTTTGTGCGAGTAGGGTAATCCCCAGTAGGATAGTTTCTTGCGCTTGTATTGCTCATAGTAACCTGCGCCATGGGTGTAATGGGCAGTAGCGGATAATGACCATTGTGGAGTAAAGTGATGATTGATAGATAATTGCGCATGCTGTTGTGCGTAATTGTCTGTTTGGTTTAGGTAATAGGCTGTGGAATCCGAACCATCTGCTGAGATGGTAGTGTATTCGCCAGCAGGATTGTAACGACGATCTGCTCCACCAATACCATAAGCGGTATTGTAATCCACACCATCCCAACCCATACCTGTCTTTTCGCTACCGCCAAAAAACCGCGCAACGACCTGTGTACGATTGCCATACCAACCCAAATCACCATAGTAAGAATACAGGTCGGAGGCTGTGCGGTAAAGAAAACCATCGGAATTGACCTTGGAGAATCTTGCATTTGCTTGCCAATGACTAGGCAGAGCGATATGCGCACTAACCATCTCGCGGAAAGTATTATACATACCGCCGTTGAAAGCAATAGTGTAATGGCTAAGTGTATCATTTTCACCTGTTTGCATATTTACACTTGCTCCAAAAGAAGAGGTTCCATTAATAGAAGTGCCTACGCCGCGTTGCACATTGATGGAGGACATGCTACTGGCCATATCTGTCATATTCACCCAAAAGACAGTCTGACTTTCGCTGTCGTTGAGCGGCACATCGTTGAGTGTCATGTTGATACGTGTATGGTCCGTGCCACGAATACGGAAATAGGTATAGCCTATTCCTAGTCCGTCATCGCTGGTGGCAATCAGAGCGGGCGTAGAAGCGAGTAAGAACGGCAGATTTTGCCCCGCGTTGCTCTGATTCAACTGCTCGTTGTTGAGCGTGGTGTGGTTGTTAGTGACTTGCGCTACAGGCGCGTTAACGACTACTTCGTCCAACTCGCGAACGAAGGTAAGGGTGTCGGTGTTGGCAAACGCAACACCTGAGGCAGCTACGTAAGCCGCCAAAAAGATTGATTTTTTCATTTGTTCCCTCTACAGAATTACCTGTGCAGGTTCTATGGGTATGAATCTCAGCCTAAAAGTGAGGCACCCCAAATGTGTTAATAATTATGTTTACATGCTTCTCCCTCAGAAAAGCGCTGCAAAGGTACAACAAAATCCGCTATCCCGCAAATTTATTTTGCAAAAAATCACTTCTACCCCCAAATTTAATACTGATAAAAAAGAGAGTGTGTCCAATTCTTGACACACTCTCGGATATGAAGGTTTGATAGGTGCAATTATTTCTTACCTCGTATTCGCCTTGAACGATTACTTCTTATCTCAGCTTTCGCCTTGAACGATTATTTTTCCCAGCCGTCAAATACCTCTGGACCATAGACATTATCCTCGTTCTCGTCGTGGAGTGGCGCCCAAAGTTGTGCAAAGAATGGGTTTTTCTTAGCCACCTTATCCCATTGCCATGGACGGGCGTTCGTCTCTCCAGCATAAGGATAAGGCATGCATTCCTCACACCAGTGACCGCCTAGCAATACCAATCGTGGAGTAGCGGTAAACTTGTGACCTTCAGCGCATTCCCACTCCAATGGAGTATCCCAATCACCTTGTACCATCTCAGTTGATAGGCATTTGCCGCCACGGAAAGCTGCTGCTTTTTGCATGTCCTCGATGGTAAACAAAGCCTTTGGCTTTTGCTCATCATAGCCGTGGTCGAGTAACACATATTCCTCGCTATTGTGTGAGATGTCGGTGTGCTTCCAGTCTGGAATAGCCTTATATGCCTCCAATGTGCCATAATATGCGCTGATGCGTTGGGTTTGGTTATTCTTGATCCACCATTGTGTACCATGCTCCTTCGACATCGCCATAGCGTACATAGCGAGTTTCACGCAGCGAGGGAACAACTTCGCAATCTTGGTCTTAGCCGCAAAGCGAATACCCGCAGGCACGGATTTGTCCTTTGCCATCTTCTTGAAATAATCCTTCACAGGCATGTTCTCACGGAAGTGGAGATAGTTCTCTAGGCGGTCGCCATCAATATACCACATGCCGTGGAAATTGCGGGTGGTGAACCAGTTGGCGTTGAATATCTTCTCTGGGCGAGGGCAACCGATGGCATCAAGAAGCAGGCACTCAAACTCGTAGTTGCTGATGCGGTACTCTTGACCAGAGCCGATATTGTAGTAGTTTTTCCAGAACTCCTCTGGCACTTCGTCGCGGCAGACACGCTCAAGAAGGCGTCCACTATCTTCTACAGTTGCCCATTCCAACACACCTCGGATAGGCACATGGAACATGATTGGGTCGTAGTTCTTCAAGATAGCTGGGTAGAGAATACCCGACTGACGAAGTGCAACCCATTGTTTGATAGGCGAATTGGTGATGATGCGCTCTGCTTGTGCTTTGGTCAAACCGTAGTGGTCATACGCTGACACGCATATTGGGTCACCAGCGCGTCCCCAGTGCAATGGCTCACGGCGGTCACCCATCTGAGCTACACTACCGATATACACCACTTTAGGTTGCTTATCTTCTGGTTGTGCAAGGACCGCATCGCGGATATTGGTGGCTGCGGATATATTGGTGCGGAGAGTTGCCTTAGGACGATAGTCTGCTTGTGGTGATACCATACCACCTACGTGGAGTACGATATCGGCGCCTGTTACACCACGAAGGATATCATCGTAGTTGGTAAGATCGCCCCATATGATTTCTACTTTGTCAGCAAAAGGTGCAAGTTTCTCTTTGTTTTTAGCGCTTGGACGAGCCAAGATACGCAAGTGGTATTTCTCTGGATAGCGCAGGATCTCTGTCATACCTGCGTAGCCCATGGTGCCAGTAGCACCAGTAAGGAAGATAGTTTTTTTCATTGTTCTTTTTGGATTTGTGGTGTCTTTACACACCTTTGCGACTGCAAAGGTAGTGTTTTTTTATGAGATATGCAAAATGAAGTGTATTTTTTAGAGAAAAACTTATCATATTTACATTATGGCTTGGATTAGTTGCTTTTCAGTGAAATCAATAGCATTGTTGATGCACGTTTTGTGGGTATAGCCCCAAAGGCACAAAAACATGAAACTAACTGATATTCAAAAATAGTGTCTTTCAAGGCTATCAAATACCTCGCGCTGGCTATTGCCACAGCCATTGCTATAGCTATGGGCTTACCTCGTGCAATGTAAACCGCACTATCACCCCCGAGAGCAAATCCCTCACTCGAGGCGATGCAGCAATCATTATCCAGATAAATACCATCTAGTCATACAACGCCAAAAAGTATTAAAAAGCGAAAATACTTGCATATTTCAGCAAATTTTTGTACCTTTGCGCTGTATTTCTATCAAAATGAATTAACAGATAACGCATGAAACGCAAACAAGACACATCCTACCGCGTAGAAGAGGTATCCGAACTCCTACCTTTCCTCCTCATTAAGATGGGCGGTATGACTCGTACAAGCATCAAGCAGTTGTTAGGACAACGCCGCGTAACAGTCAATAATGTGATTCAAACGCGCCACGATACACCGCTACGCAAAGGAGACATCATCACCATCGAATCAGGACGGGGCAATGTGGAGCTCCGCCATCCGAAATTGCGAGTAGTATATGAAGATGATGCTTTGATTGTGGTGGAGAAGAAGAATGGCCTACTCACGGTGCCAGTAAAAGCAGATAGTAAAGAGACTACCGTATTCTCTATACTCAAGGAGTATGTGCGCAAGCAATCCCATCGCAATACTGTGCATGTCGTTCATCGCCTTGACCGCGAGACGAGCGGTTTGCTAGTATTTGCCAAATCGCCTGAGTTGCAAGAGTATATGCGTACCTATTGGCGACAACTCGTCACCAAGCGTAGCTATGTGGCTTTAGTGGAAGGGAAGCTAGAGAAGAACGAGGGCAAGATTACTTCATGGCTCACCGAAGATAGTCGCACTGCATTGGTATCCTCTTCGCCTGTGGACAATGGAGGACAATTAGCGATTACCAACTATAAAGTGCTAAAAGAAAGCGCTTTGCAGACAGATGAAGCGGATTTGAAGACCGAGTATTCATTGGTAGAGCTCAATCTGGAAACTGGTCGCACTAATCAGATTCGCGTGCACATGGCGAGTATAGGACACCCCGTAGTAGGTGACCGCAAGTATGGTCATGGCAACGAATCTTCGCCCATAGATCGACTATGCCTACACGCACGCGCACTAGAGTTCATACATCCTATGACCGAGAAGAAAGTGCGTTTCGAAGCATCAACCCCAAAAGAGTTTACACGAATATTTACACAATAAATGAATTAAAACAGCCATACAACAACTTCATGAAACGTTTCTTACTACTATCCGCATGTATCTCATGCTTTACCATGCTCACTTTGGCTCAAGCCAAGTATGTATTCTATTTCATAGGTGATGGTATGGGACCTAACCAAGTCCTTGCCGCAGAAATGTATCAAGCCGAATTAGAGGGCAGAATAGGTCGTGTGCCATTGTTGATGACGCAATTTCCTGTAGTAGGAATGACACCTACCTTCTCCTTGTCCAACGCCATTACCGACTCATCCGCAGCAGGTACCTGTTTGGCTTCTGGACAAAAAACCAACAATGGCATGATAGGTCAGACACCTGATGGCACTCCTACGGTCAGTATAGCCACCAAGTTGCACAATGAAGGTTGGGGTATTGGTATTGTTACCACTGTGCCCATTGACCATGCTACGCCGTCGCCTTTCTATGCGCACACACCATCGAGAGATGATTATTACGCTATTGGACGGCAATTGGCTGAATCAGGGTTTGATTTCTTTGCTGGTGGCGGATTTCATGCTCCAGAAAATAAGCAAGTGTCAACATCACCTAATCTCTACGATTATTGCGAACAAAACGGATACTTCTTGGCAGGTGGCTACGATGAGGCGAAAGCCAATATGAATAGCCAGAAGATGATCTTGGTTCCCGCTTCTTGCCTACAAGACCGTTCTGCACATGGCAATGCACTGCCTTTTGCCATTGACCGTGAGAAGGGAGACTTGAGTTTAGAGCAATTGGTGGATGTGGCAATCGACTATCTGTCCTCGCGCGCGCGCTTCTTTATAATGGTAGAAGGTGGTAAGATTGATTATTCGGGTCACGGCAACGATGGTGCTACCAATATCCACGAGACCATTGATTTCGACCGTGCATTGGCTGTAGCATATCGCTTCTATGAGCAACATCCCGAGGAGACGCTGATTGTTGTGGCTGCTGATCATGAGACAGGCGGCATGGCATTGGGTAATAGCGACTATACGCTCAACCTGCAAGTGCTCCAACACCAACGCAAATCGTCGGGCTATATTTCAGATATCATCAGAGGGCTGTATCAGTCGAAAGGCAATCAGCTCACTTGGGACGATGTACAAGCCTGTTTGTCAGAATATATGGGATTATATACAGCAGTGGAAGTATCTAATGAGGACGACTCCCGTTTGCGCAAGGCCTTTGACCAAACCAAGAAAAATGAGGGCAACGTAAAGACACTATACAAAGAGGTTAACGCTTTGGCTTCAACAGCGTTGGAGATTCTGAATAGTTATGCACACTTAGACTGGAGTTCCCACGGTCATACCGCAGCGGTAACACCAATATTTGCTATAGGTAAAGGAGCAGAAAAATTCACTGGATGGCACGATAATACCAAGATAGCTCCTATGATTTATGACTCTACCCGTTGACGTTTGCACGATATCCCATTGGCCACGGCAACAGACAACAAATACAAGGCATAGATAGGTAGCGTAACCATAGACAGAGTGATAGCATCGGCTGTGGGTGTGATAATAGCAGACAGAATCAATATAGCCACGAATGCATGCTTGCGATAATGGCGCATTTGCTCACCAGTAACCAATCCCCATTTAGCCAACAAGTATGCTACTATGGGCAACTCAAACAATACCCCCATCAATAGTGACAACATCACTAATAGCGATATATAGGAAGATATCGTTATTTGGTTTATTACGTCTTGATGTACTTGATAAGTACTAAGAAATCGATAAGCAAATGGGAAAATAATAAAATAGTTGAGCATCACGCCAATGAAAAACAACGACGAACTCACTGTAATAATCACTGCGGAAGTTTTTCTACTTGTTTGTTGCAATGCAGGTGCTATAAACAGGAACAACTGATACAAAATAAATGGAACACATACCACTATTGCAACCACCATAGATACAGTAATATGCGTCAAGAATTGTGCAGTAAGTTCTGTAGCGATAAAATGAGGTGTGAACTCCCCCAGAGCCAATGACGGCAAATGTAAAAGCTGAGATAAATATTGAAGCATCTTAAAAACAACAAAGTCGCTTTGCGCAGGGGCAAAAACAAAACGAAAAAGCAGGTCTTTACCCACAAAACACACTAGTGCAGTTACAAACCACACTATCAAACACTTACCTATAAGCTTTCTCAGTTCTTCCAGATGCCCGCTAAGAGGTATATCTTTGGTGTTTTCGGGCATTATTTTTCATCTTTATCTTTAGACATTTCCTCCTCGTTAATGCCTTCACCCGATAGCCCTTTTTTGTACTCATGAATACCTTTGCCTATTCCCTTCATGAGCTGAGGTATCTTAGCACCACCAAAAAGTAATAAGACTACGAGCGCGATGATGATAATTTCGGTTGTTCCAATCATGATAAATATTATTTTATAGTTATGCAATTAACTTGTAATATATACCAAATTCTTTGCAAAGATAGTATAAATATTTGATTTATGCAATATTTGCAGTAAAAAAATGCTCTTTTTAATGCGGTAAGAATATATTATATAAAAAAAAGTATAAAAAAAAGGGGGGGATTTGCGGATATGAGAAAAAAGTAGTATCTTTGCAGCATCTTTCCGCTTTATATCAAGTCGAACAAAGAAACATATTTTTTAAAGATATAACAATTAGGAACGACAAACATTATAACTTCAATTAAACAATACACATTATGAAACAATTTGCTAAATGCATATTGCTGATGTTGATTATGGTTCTGGCTTTGACTTCTTGCGAGCCAAAATCCACCGTGGTTCTACCCACATTCAGCAATATCACAATTTCTCCTCAGCAAGACGTTTACAAGGTGGGTGATACTATCACTTGCTCCATAGAACGTCTTACTGCAGGGTCTGATGACCTATTTGAGGATGCGAACCAATATTGGTTCTATGCTAGTTGGTGGTTTACCAATCCCAACCTAACTGCTGACTTTCAGATGTTCACAGAAGGTGAGAATGGTAAATATTCTGCCACATCATCTCCTATCGTGCTCACTGAGCCAGGCGAGGTCAAACTGTATTTCTTCGGAAAATTGCAGTATCCTAATTGGGAATTTCACAAGATTGAGATTCCTGTTGCCATTACTGTTCAAGACACTATTAACTAATTCCTAAAATGATGAAACGCATACTATCTATTTCCTTTATGATCTTTTGCGCTATCACATTGATGGCACAAAGTGTCAATTTGAACACAGAAACTACAGGTAAAACAGTAGATGGTATCGTCGTAGATGATGCCAATTTTCCTATTATAGGTGCTACTGTTAAGGTTAAGAATACCGATAATGGTACCATTACCGACTTCGATGGTAACTTCTCTCTCAGCAATGTAAAATCTGGTCAATACCTTCAAGTCTCTTACATCGGATACAAAACCTATGAGTTGCGTATTACTGACGCTACTTCATACAACGTGACTCTTCACGAAGATACAGAGCAACTGGATGAGGTGGTTGTAGTAGGTTATGGTGCACAGAAGAAGGTGAATCTGACAGGTGCAGTGTCTGTTGTATCTGCTGAAGATGTGGCAGGACGCCCTACACAGAATATGGCAACTGCTCTTCAAGGTGCCGACCCATCACTCAATATCACTATGAATGCGGGTAGTCCTAACTCCGACTTCAAGATTAATATCCGTGGTGTGGCATCTATCAACAGCGGTGTTAAGCCTCTCGTCCTCGTAGATGGAGTAGAGATGGATCTCAAGCGCGTTAATAACAACGATGTGCAATCTATCTCCGTCCTCAAGGATGCTTCTGCTGCAGCGATTTATGGTGCAAAGGCTGCTGCCGGTGTGATACTCGTTACCACTAAAAAGGGTGCAGAGGGAAAGGCACCTACAGTGACAGTTGATGCCAAAGCAGGTTGGAAGACTCAGACCACAAGTACTGACTTCATTACTGACGGTTTTATGTCTGCCTACATTAACGACCTCTTTATGCACCATCATGCTAACTATAATATGACTACATACAATGATGCTGACTATGCTGAATTGTGGATGCGTTATGGTCAAGAAACCGAAGACCCAGAGCGTCCTTGGGCTATAGCTCAAAATGATGGTCGTTACAAATACTACGCCAACTTCAACTGGTACGATCACTACTACCAGAAGACTCGTCCAATGCAAGATTACAACATCTCTGTGACAGGTGGAAATGATAAAGTAAACTACTATGTCAGTGGTCGCTACTACAATGAGGAAGGTATGATTAATATTGATACCGACAAATGGCATAACTTCTCAACCCGTGCAAAAGTGAATGTCAACATTCGTCCATGGTTACGCTACGGTGTCAACTTCAGCTTCTTCAATTCCAATTATACCTATCCTGGTACTGAGTCTGTGCGCGAGGTATTCCGCGTAGGTTCTTTGCATGCTCTTCCTTTTGTACCAGCCAATAATCCTGACGGCAGCGCAGTTTATATGAACTATTTCGTATATAATGGTGCCGGTACCATAGGTGATGGCATGAATGCGCTCTTGCAATATGGTAAACACAACAACCGCGAAAAGAACAACGAAATGGTTCTCCAAAACCGTTTGGACATTGACCTTGCGAAGAATTTGACTCTCTCGGCAGATTATTCATTTAAATGGCGCACCAAAGAGCTGGCCAATCGTTCAGTAAAGGTTCCATACAAAGATCGCGTAGATGGTGATTTTATTCTAATGGATAGCTGGCGTTCTGTGGATCAATACAAGCAGACCTTAGCACGCTATCAAACGCATAACTACAATATCTACCTCACATGGAATCCTACATGGGGTAGTCACCATCTTACCATGATGGCAGGTTTCAATGGAGAAACATATCGCTATCACGATTTAGTGGTAGATCGTATGGATCTATTGACAGAAGATCTCAGCAACTTCAACTTTGCAACTGGCGAACTAAATGAGCTAAGTGAGAAAGTGCAAGAGGCAGTCACTAATGGTGTATTTGCCCGTGTAAACTATGATTATGCTGGCAAATACTTGTTTGAAGCGTCCGTTCGTGCTGATGGTAGTTCACGCTTTGCGAAAGGTCATCGATGGGGCGTGTTCCCAGCAGGTAGTATAGGATGGCGTATGAGTGAAGAGCCATTTTGGGAGAGTATTTCACATGTGTGGAGTAACAATAAATTGCGTTTCTCTGCTGGTCAGTTAGGAAACCAATTGGTAGGCTACTACGACGCATACCAAACAATCAGTACAGATAATATTTTTGATCAAAAAATCACCTTGGATGGTGCAACTGCCTTGCAATATGCTACAGAAAGTGCGCCTAACTCAGGCAACTTAACATGGGAGAAGATGACTACCTACGATGTGGGTGTAGATTGGGGTTTCTTCCGCAATCGTCTCAACTTTACGGGTGACTTCTACATACGGAATACGACTGACATGTTGGTAGCAGGTAAAGGTTTACCATCTGTATATGGTGCAAGTGCTCCTAAGATCAACGCAGCCGACATGCAAACTATTGGTTGGGAAATTGCACTATCATGGCGAGATAACAAGAAATTAGGTGGTCATGACTTTGAGTACGAAGTAAGTGCAGGATTAGGTGACTATCAATCCACTATCACACGATTTGATAACCCTACTAAAGTAATTGAGGCAGGTTATTATGAAGGCATGAGACTCGGAGAGATCTGGGGTTTCAAGACAGGTGGTCTTTTTGCTTCAGATGAAGCAGCCGCAGCATACGAAGTAGATCAATCGCTCGTATATGGTGACATCAACCTTGTTACTGTAGATGGCAAGACAGGCGCACGCGCGGGCGACCTTATCTATTTAGACCTAGATGGCGACGGTGTGATTGATAATGGTGCTGCTACTGCTGACGACTACGGTGATCGCGTGATTATTGGTAATAGTTTACCTCGTTATAGCTACAATTTCCGTCTCGGATTTGACTATTTCGGCTTTGATGTTTCTATGTTCTGGCAGGGTGTAGGTCGTCGCGATTGGTATCCTACCAACGAGGCTACTACCTTCTGGGGACCATATTCTCGTCCATACCAAGGTCTTATCCCAGAAGGTTTTATGGATCTAGTTTGGAATGAAAACAATCCTGATGCATACTTCCCACGTTACCGTGCTTACGAGGCTTTGGGCACACAAAACTCGCTCGGTCAACCTAATGACCGCTACCTGCAAAATATTGGTTACTTACGCTTTAAAAACCTCACTGTAGGATACACACTTCCTTGCTGGAAGAAAGTGTTCTCAGAGTTCCGCATCTACTTCTCAGGCGAAAACCTCTGGTACACGTCACCAATGAAAAAGTATTGCAAAACTATTGATCCAGAATCCGCAGCAGCACTAACCCAAGCTATCACATATGGATTCTCTAAGTCATTCACATTTGGTTTAACAGCTACATTCTAATAACAGGAGGAATATAATATGAAAAAAATATCATTTTTTATCGTTTTAACTTCAGTGCTTCTGCTCTCAGCATGTAGTATGGATAAGTATCCAGAAGACAAGCTGTCTCCTGAGACTTACTTCTCTTCTGCACAAGAGTTGAAGTTATACACCAACTATTTTTACAAGTTGATGCCTACAGGCGCAGACCTCTATGAAGAGGAGGGAGATCATTTTGTAGCACCCGTTCCTAGTCGTCAAGTACAGGGTACTCGTCTCATTCCTGAGACAGATAGCAAATGGAATTGGGAGGTATTACGCAAGATCAACTTCTACTTGGCTCACTCTGCGAACTGTGAGGATGCAGATGCTCGTGCACATTATGATGGTGTAGCGCACTTCTTCCGTGCATATTTCTACTTTGATAAAGTACGCAACTATGGCGATGTACCATGGTATAGCGAAGTGCTGAATTCTGATGACAAAGCACTACTTACTAAACCACGCGATAGTCGCCAGTTGGTGATAGATAGCATCATTGCAGATTTGGATTTTGCCATTGAGAATCTCTTTGAAACACGCACTCCATACGAAGTAAACAAGTGGACTGCACTTGCACTCAAATCTCGTGTATGTTTGTTCGAAGGAACATTCCGCAAGTATCATGCAGGTTTGACCTTCAACCCATATAACCTTCCATGGGAAAACCTTCTAGAGCAAGCAGTTGAAGCATCTGAGATACTGATGAATGAGAGTGGCTATGCACTGCACACCGATGAGGCAAGTGACAGCGAACCTTATCGTGCACTCTTTGCATCACTTAATGCAAATCCAGATGAATATATTTGGTCTCGCTGCTATAGTGCAGATCTTAACATCAAGAACAATGCTAATGCCTGGTCGGTAGCACGTACTACAGGTTTCACCAAGCGTTTTGTCAACATGTATCTTATGAAAGATGGCAGCCGCTTTACAGAGAAAGATGGCTATGCTACTATGGGTTATGTAGAGGAGTGCAAAGATCGTGATCCCCGTATGGCACAAACCATCCATACTCCAGGCTACATCCAATATGGTGCTACTAAGACCACCCCGGTAGATCTCAAGCAAACATCTACAGGCTACAAGTATATCAAGTATGTAATGGAGTCCAAATATAACACTTGGGACGCATCCTTGGTTTGCTTACCTATATTCCGTTACGCAGAGGTGTTGCTCAACTATGCAGAAGCTAAAGCTGAATTGGGAACACTCACCCAAGGTGATCTAGATATCTCCATCAACCTACTTCGCAAGCGCGTTGGCATGCCTAATCTCAATATGGCTGATGCCAATGCTAAACCATGTGCTTATATGGAGTCACTCTATCCTAATGTGACCCAATCAGTTAATAAGGGCGTTATCATGGAAATCCGTCGCGAGCGTCTCATTGAGACACCACTTGAGGGACTCCACTATTGGGACATCATGCGTTGGCGCGAAGGTCAAGCGTTCATCCAACCATATCTGGGTATTTATTTCTCTGCTCCAGGGAAATATGATTTAACGGGTGATGGAAAAGCAAATATCGTTATTATGGAAGAGGGTCAAACAGGCGGTGGCGGTATTGGCGTATCAAAACTCTATCTGGGTAGCGATCTCATATTGAGTGACGGTACATCTGGTAATATGTGGGCATTTAGTTCACTGACATTCCTCTTCGACGAGAAAAAAGATTACCTGAACCCAGTACCAACCAACGAACGTGTATTGACCAATGGCGCTGTGACACAAAACCCCGGTTGGAACGACGGATTGACATTCTAAATACACTCGAGTAGAGGACTAGGCTCATTTGACTAGTCCCTACTCTTTCAGCAGAACAAAAGATTCTAGAGAATCTCACAAAATATTATCTCAAACAACAAAAAATTTATTATTATGAAAAAATCTTTATTGATGATGGCTGCGTTGGCATTCGGATTAGCTGCTAATGCACAAACTAAGTATTTCTTCTCTCCTAATGGAGAAGGAAGTGGTGATTCTTGGGACGATCCCGCCGCTGCAGAGTATCTTGAAGTAACTCTTGCAGAAGCAGAACCAGGTACCGAGATTTATTTGATGGAAGGTAACTATTTCCCTCTTGACTCTCGCAAATGGACTATTGCACAAGGTGTGATTCTCAAAGGTGGTTACCCTACTACTATGACAGGT
Organism: Paludibacteraceae bacterium; assembly: GCA_017546705.1. GTDB lineage: Bacteria > Bacteroidota > Bacteroidia > Bacteroidales > Paludibacteraceae > Colicola. Next base: position 60,365 of record JAFYSB010000001.1, on the reverse strand, counting down.
ACCAATACTGCTATCGATTATACCAAAGCAGGGCAATCTGTATTCTCTGCAGACTTTGATGGTGATGGCAAGGGTGATAACACAGATTATGCATTTGTGTATGTTGGTAAGGCAGGTGAAGAATCAAACAAGACTGATGGTCAATTCTACAAGGATGTTCCTCTTACAGAAATCTGGGGTGTTACATTCCGCGATGGTGAACGTCAAGATGGAAAATATTGGGGTAACATGATTTTTGCCAAACACACCCAATTAGATCTCCACTTCTGCAAATTTATCAACAACGTAGCTCCTGAAGGTCAAAACAATGCAGCTATCGTTTCTTGGGGTAGCCAATTGCGTGTATTTGATTGTGTATTTGAAGGAAACCGTAGTCCTGGCGCTGGTTCTGCAGTCTTGATTCGTGCTCGCGAATCTAACTCATCTAATATTGAAGATGCTACTGCTGGTACTGGTAAAGTAAACAATACTCTAGCTTTGTTTGAGCGTTGCGAATTTACCAACAACACTACTACTGGCAACTATGGTGGTACACTCTCTGTAGCTGATACCGGAGGTACATTGTATATGATTAACTGTACAGTAACTGAAGGTACTGTTAACCGCGGTGGTGTTATTGCTCTAGGTGGCGCTCAAAATGATGGTTCTAATGCTCCACAAGCATACCTGATTAATAACACATTTGTTAACAATGTTGGAACCGACGCATCAAAATGGGTAGGTGGTGCATATCGTGCTGGTCAATTCTCGACTACATATTTTGCGAATAACATCATGGTTAACCCAGCTGCTGCTGATAACTTCAATGCGGCTAAAGCAGTAGTAGAATTGCAATACGGAACATGCTTGATGCATACTGCTGGTTATAATATCTTTGGTACAGTGACTAGCAATGGTGCTAGCGTGCAGTTTGCTGCAACTGACAAATTGACTACTTCTGCTACTGATGTAAATACTCAAGAGAAAATCTTTGGTACAGCTACTTTAGCTAACAACGGTGGCTTCTCTAAATCATTTATGCCTCTTGCAGCTCAAGCTACTTCTCTTTCTGTGGCTGATTTGCAAGCTGCTGTAGCTGCATGGCCTATGGAGGCTGCAGTCAAAGAGGTGATGGATCTCACTGTGGATCAACGTGGTTATACACGTGCCGCTACTACCATGTCTGGCTCTATTGATGGCGCTGCTCAAAGTCCTGCAACAGCTGTTGAGAACGTAGCTGCAAATGCTATCCAAGATGGTATCTATTATACATTGCAAGGTCAAGCTATTGGTAAAGACTTCCAAGCATTGCCAAGTGGTATGTACATCTGCAATGGTGTAAAAATTATTAAATAATTAATCCTATGCGAGTAGATTTTTTGAAAAAAATATTCGCTCTGACTCTCACCATAGCAGGCATCATGCCTGCTATGGCTGAAGAGGCTGGAGTGCATCGTTTTGCCACATTCAATGTGCGATTTACCAACAATGACGACGCAGGTGATAAATTGTGGGCAAATCGTAGAAAAGCGGTCACCGATATTGTCAAAGATTATGATTTAGACATTGTTGGTATGCAAGAGGTAACAGGAAGAACATATAACGGTACTAATCAATTGAAAGACTTGAAGTCATTGTTACCTAATTATACCAGTTATGATGTTGAGCGATCTGGTAGCGACTACTCGTATAATTGCATTTTCTATAAGGAGAATAAATATACGGTAGTAGATAAGGGCTTGTGGTATATCAACAGTCATCCTGAGACTCATGGAAACACATGGGATTACTTTGGTGATGCCAATACTATCGCGCGTACCGTGGCTTGGATTCGTTTCCGCGACAACGAGTCTAAAACAGAATTCTATTTTGCAGTCACTCACAAAAACTATAGCAAGGCATCCAATGGCGTATATGGCGCCGAACTCAATGTGCGTATGCTGAGCGATTTGGTTGGACAAATGCCAATCGTATTGGTGGGTGACTTCAATATGCACCGTTCGGATGAATACACCTATCGCCACTATCGTAGTCAGTTCTACGATGCAGCTTTGACAGTTCCATCCAGTTGCCATCCTTATGGTAACTTTACGCATACTACCAATGGTTGGTATCCTGCTACTAATTCCAACTGTAGCGGTAGCGAGTTTGACTACCATTTCTATGACCATATAACCGCTCTCGAGCATGTGATTATTACCGAGCATTATGGTCGCTCTGTGACACCATCTGATCACTTCCCAGTGATGGTGCGCTATAAATTTAATACGACCACTGCGCCAACTCGTTTCTACGCTAGCAATACTGCTGAACTGATGACAGCTGTGAGCAAAGCTACCCAACAAGATACGATCTGCTTGGCAGCAGGTGAGTATATACTCAATGAGACCATCACCCCTACTGTCAGTTTGACCATGGTAGGTGGTTATGATAAGAACTTTAAGGAAGTGGTGGGAACATCTACTTTGCGCCAATCCGAGGCAAAGCAGATTATCAATATCCCTCAATACTATTCGCTCACATTGCACAACCTCAACTTGGAGAATGGTTATACGGATTCTGCTGTGGGTGGCGGTCTGTTGGCCATCAATGGTGCCAAACTCAATCTATACAACTGCCGCTTCTCCAATAGTATGTCCACCACCAATGCGGGTGCTGTATATGCTAATGCACACGATATCCATATCGAGAATTGCGTGTTCGAAAACGATAGTGCCAAGAACTTGGGAGGTGCACTCTATGCACAAGCTATGGAGAAACTCGTGATCAAAGATTGCAAGTTCCTCAACAATGGTTCTGCTACAGGTGCCGCACTATATGTAGCTGGTGGACGTGTGCTAGATATCCAATGCAATAGCTTTGCCAATAATATCAGCAATAAGCAAGGTGCGCTTACCATTGATGTGACTGGTGCGCAAAAGAGTCTTGCAATCAAAGCTGATAAATATATCACCGCTGCGCACTTGGTCAATAACTCCTTCTTGAACAACGAATTGTATGCTAAGAAGGGTATTGCTACTGCTACCAAAGAGTTCGGTGGAGCAGCTATATATGCCAAAGTGTGGGATGAGGATAATATCCAGCACGTATTCAATATCGCGCATTGCTCGTTTATTGGTAATAATACCGATTTCACTGGCCTCAAGGCGAACTTCGCAGGTGGTGCGATTCGTATTGCACAAGGCAAGGCATGTTTGATGAATAACCTGACGTTGGCAAACACTGAGAAGTGCAGCGATACAGAAGTATCTTACGTGGATTATACCGTAGGATCAACGGTGGACTTGTGGAAGAATTCCAACAACTTGTACTCCAATGATGAGAGAATCAAGGGATGGGAGAATAGCTTGGTGAATACGATTGCTGGCAAGTGGAATGGCAAGGTATATACCGCGACTGTGCTGAACAATGGTTCGTATCTATTGCGTACCCCTTACTTAAATAATTTCAATCTAGGATATATTCCTACCAATTATCGCTTGTGTGAATCATCTTTTTCGTATGATATTGACGGCAACGGCAGTATGTCAGATTATCTGAAATACGATCAAATTCACAATGCACGTGCCAAATCTACATGCGTAGGAGCAATGGAATACAAGGAAGGCGTGACCTCCATCACCGAGGTACAACCTCAAGATGGTATCCAGCGCGTAGGCGAACACCAGTACGTAATGACTGGTGCGCCTAATGTGACAGTATATAACTTAGCGGGGCAATGCGTCTTGAACTCAAACAACGAGACCATCGATCTTTCTCCACTACCAAGTGGACTTTATATTGTTAATCAATACAAGATTATTCGATAATCATCATGAAATACCGACTGCTTACTTTACTCATCATCATTATCTCGTGTATCTCTTATGCACAAGCCCCTTGGATTATAGAAGTGGAAAATCCACTACAAGGAGAATATTACGGCATCACTTCTGCCAACGGACAAATAGGTATATTAAGTTCACGCTCGCCTCTCAAAATCGACAAACTCGTAGTGGGGGGGCTCTACGATATTTATGCCTCTGGTCGCGTTAACAACTATTTTCCTAATATCAACCCATTAGATGTTGAGATAAAAGTAGATGGTCAACGCTGCGAGCGTGGTAACATTCAAGATTATCATCAATCATTCAACTTGCACAATGCTGCGCACAACGGTATCTTTACCTACAAAGATGCCGTGCAGGTAGAATATTCTACAGTTGCACTTCGTCAGATGCCTTTCGGCTATATGATGGATATTATGATTATAGCCCACAAAGACTGCCACATACAAGTGCTCAATCAACATCGCGCCCACGAGGCTTTGCGTAATCCAGAAGATTACTTTTCCTATATTGATAACAAGGCCAATCCTTATACAACTACTTTCCCACGCTATGTAGTAATGACTACTGCAGCAGAAAGTCCAACAGGGCGCCATCAATTAGCAGCTACATCTGCCTTTCTATTCCCAGACAATAAGTCCGGCGGAGTGGAACACACTATCCGCCATCGTACCGATAGAGGTGTAGGTCGTCATACCATGGAGTTTGATCAGATGATGAAGAGTGGCGACACATTGCATGTAGCTGTAGTGGGAAATATCATGGGTAGCAACACTGTTCCAGATGTGCGCAACGAAGTGGAGAGACTCACTATTTTTCAACTTTTAGAGGGCTATCAGCGACTTTGGGAAAGACACAACGCAGCATGGGATAAGCTATGGATGAGCGACATTCAAGTTACAGGTGATGCACAAGCACAACAGGACATCCACTCAATGCTATATCATCACTACGCTTTCTTCCGCGAAGGTAATGCTTGGTCATGCTCACCAATGGGGCTTAGTGGTTTGGGCTATAACGGACACTGCTTTTGGGATACCGAGACATGGATGTATCCCGCCCTCTTGGTAATGCAGCCTCAGTTGGCTAAAGAGGCACTCGAATACCGTTATCAACGCCTCAATCGCGCGAAACAAAAAGCATACTTCTACGGATACAAAGGGGCGCTATTCCCATGGGAGAGTGCCGATAGCGGACAAGAAGAAGTTGCTCCGCACAATATGTATCCTAATGCAGAAATACATATCACGGGAGATATCGCGATTGCTGCATGGCAATATTATTGTGTGACACAAGACAAAGAGTGGTTGCAACAAAAGGGTTATCCCCTCATCTCTGAACCTGCCGATTTCTGGGTATCAAGAGCTGAGTTGGATAACAATGGAAGAGCGAACCTCTACCATATAATTGGAGCAGATGAGTGGAACAACAATGAACTTGGCGGAAAAATTATTGATAATAATGCCTATACCATGGGCGTTGCCAAGACCAATCTCTATTATGCTACACAAGCTGCACGCACATTGGGACTTAAACCCAAAAAGGAATGGATCGATATTGCCAATCGATTCCAATTCCAATATCTGCCTAATGGCGTGACAAAAGAACACGACACATACAATGGACAAGTAACTAAACAAGCAGATGTCTCTCTACTATCATTTCCATTGAAAGTAGTTACAGACACTACACAAATACGCAAAGACTTAGAGTATTACATCGAAAAAGTGCCCGTTAAGAAGACACCTGCCATGTCTAAGTCCATCTATAGCATTCTATATGCGCGTTTAGGAGAGACTGACAAGGCACTACACTACTTCTACGACTCATACGTGCCAAACCTCAATCCCCCATTCCGAGTGATTGCGGAGTTCAATGGAGGAACCAATCCTTATTTCATCACAGGAGCGGGTGGTACACTACAGTCTATCATCTTTGGTTTTGCAGGATTAGACATCACCGAGAAAGGTATAAGACCTACACATACACCTATACTACCACAAGAATGGACATCTCTAACCATCACTGTGGCAGGTAAAAATATTATTCAAATCAAGAAATAAATCATTAAAACTAATATTATACTATTATGACACGAGCAGAATTTCTCAAAATGATGGGTGCAGGTGCCGCAGTATTAGCTTTAGATACTGTACCAGGCGCATCATTGATTCAATCAGCTAATGCACAAACCACTACTACACCACTCAAGAAAAACCAAGAAAGATTGGCATTCGGATTACCAAATCAAGAAGCTAAAGTAGATAAACCTATAACTGCCATCGTTATTGGTGCTGGTGCACGTGGTAGTGTATATGCTAGTTACTCTACAGAATACTCAAAAGCTCTCAAGATTGTGGGCGTAGCAGACATTAATACTACACGACGTGATTTGATGAAGGATCTTTATGGCATCGCTCCAGAGCATTGCTTTAGCGATTGGAAAGAAGTCTTCAGCCTTCCTAAATTTGCAGATGCAGTCATCATTGCAACTCCTGACAACCTGCACTATGCCCCATGTATGCAGGCTTTGGCAGCGGGCTACGATGTGCTCCTCGAGAAACCTATTGCACAAACCGAAAAAGAATGTGAAAACATCCTCAAACAAGCCAAGAAATACGGTCGCATCGTAGGTGTATGCCACGTATTACGCTATTCTCCATATTTCCGTGCACTCAAACGCGTACTTGATGAAGGTCGTGTAGGTGATGTGCTCAGTATCCAGCACTTAGAGCCTATTCGTTTCCACCACTTTGCACACTCTTATGTACGTGGAAACTGGCAATCTTCAAAGAAGACTACCCCACTCATTCTGGCCAAAGCTTGCCACGACTTGGACATCGTGCGTTGGCTGCTCAACAAACCTTGTAAACAAGTGACTGCTTTTGGCGACCTTAGTTTCTTCAAACGTCAGAACGAACCTGCAGGCGCAGCTGATCGTTGCGAAGATTGCTCAGTAGAGAGCCAATGTCCTTTCTCTGCACAACGCATCTATGTAAAGCAACACCGTTATCTCTATGTCTTTGACAATCTACCAAATGATCGTGCTGCTAAGGATATCAAGATAAAGGAGTATCTACGTACCACAGATTACGGACGTTGCGTATTCCGCAGCCAGAATGATCAGGTAGATCACTATGTGTGCAATATGCAATTCGAAGACCAAGTTACAGCATCTATGTCTGTAGAGGCAATGACTTCATCTGGCGGACGCAAGACGCGTATTATGGGTACCAAGGCCGATATTGTAGGTGATATGAAGACCTTTACTCTTACCGATTTCTTGACCGGCAAACAATATATCTGGGACGAGGATATCTCCAAGCTCCCTGGCTACGAGGGTCACGCAGGCGGCGACTGGGGTATTATGAAGGATTTCGTACTCGCTGTGGCTAACCACGATGAAAAATACCTCAGCTCTACCATAGATGTATCAGTAGAGAGCCACATCATGGGCTTCAAGGCTGAGATTTCACGCAAACGCAATATCATTGCTAAGATGTAAGAACATATGAATACACATCTTCGTAATTGCTTGGGCGTATTAGTAGTCATTGCTACTTTTGCGCTAATCGCATGCAGTTCAACAACATGCGACAAGACACCTCGCTCCGAGCAGATTCGTGCTGACTTACTCAATCCTACAAGTAAGCGTGTATTGGTAGCTTCACATAGAGCAGACTGGAGAAATTATCCAGAAAACTCGCTCGAGGCTATCCATAGCGCCATTGAGATGGGCGTGGATATCTTGGAGATTGATGTACAGTGCACGGCTGACAGTCAGTTGATTATTATGCACGATTCCAAGATTGATCGTACTACAACTGGCAAAGGACGCATCAGCGAGTTGACTTTAGATAGCATACAGAAATGTCGTCTTAAGAATGGTGTCAACATCCGAACACGCTACCATATTCCTACTCTGCGAGAAGTGTTATTAGCTTGCAAAGGACGCGTCTTAATCAATTTGGATAAAGCAGATCGTTACTTCGATTTGGTAGTACCTTTGCTCATAGAGACCGGTACTACTCGCCAAATTATCATGAAGGGACGCAGACCTGCACACGAGGTGGACTCACTCTATGGCAAATACCTCAATGAATTGATCTATATGCCTATTGTCAATATGGACAAGGCAGAGAATATCAATATTCTCCAAGGACATATACCTGCTAATCGTTGTGCTTTTGAGCTTACCTATCGCGAAGATCCGACTTATATGCTGCAAGCCTATGACCTGCTAAACGGTAAATCTCGCATTTGGGTCAACTGTCTGTGGGATACATTATGTGGTGGACATGAGGATGATCAGGCGCTCCTAGATCCAGATGCACACTATGGTTACCTTATTCATACATTGGGAGCTAGTATTATTCAGACAGATAGACCTGAGTTTCTCATCCACTATCTCAAACAACACAAATTACGCTAATGTCACTATTCTCTTTTTATAAGCAGTCTCCTGCACAAACGCTATGCTCAGATGATAAGCAAACTATTGATAAACGTTTCAAACGTTTACAGTGGTCTTCCTTCATCGCTATCACATTAGGATATAGTTTGTACTACGTATGCAGAACCAGTCTCAATGTGGTCAAAAAGCCTATCATGGATTCTGGGGTTCTGGATGCTTCGCAATTAGGTGTCATATCTTCTGCCCTGCTCTTTACATATGCTATAGGTAAGTTTATCAATGGTTTTTTGGCTGACTATAGCAATATCCGTAAGTTTATGGCTACGGGTATCCTCGTCTCTACTGTAGCGAATATCACAGTTGGCATCTTGGGTTTGCTCACACTCGGTCAAACACTCATCTCCATATCGGCTTTCTACCTACTATTTGCGATCCTTTGGGGTATCAATGGTTGGGCACAGAGTATGGGAGCACCACCTAGCATTGTCGCGCTCTCTCGTTGGTATTCCAAGTCCAATCGAGGTACTTTCTACGGTTTTTTCTCTGCAAGCCACAATATTGGAGAGTTCCTCTCATTCCTTTTTGTAGGTGGGCTAGTTAGTGTAGCTGGATGGCAATATGGTTTTATCGGTGCAGCTATCGCCGGTGCATTGGGTGTCATACTCATCATATTCATGCTGCATGACTCTCCTGAGTCTAAGGGTTTGCCATCTGTAGCAGTTTGGGCAGGTGAAGAGACCATTGAGGAGCATGCTAAGACGGTCAATACCAAGTCTGCACAGCGCGACGTCTTGCGTAATCCATACGTCTGGGTACTTGCGGGTGCTTCTGCATTTATGTATATCAGTAGATACGCCATTAACGGTTGGGGTGTTTTATACCTACAAGAAGTGAAAGGTTTTGACTTGGCTTTAGCGACGCAGATCATTTCTATCAACGCACTTTTAGGTATAGTAGGAACTATATTCTCTGGTTGGATATCTGATACCATGTTCAAAGGAAACAGATACCTTCCTGCTGTAGTGGCTGGTATCATGGAAGTGATAGCATTGATTCTATTTGCTTTCGGAGGCAATGCGTTGTGGATCAATATACTATCTATGGTGCTCTTTGGTATAGCCATCGGTGTGTTGATATGTTTTCTTGGCGGATTGATGGCCGTTGATATTGTTTCCCGCGAGGCATCGGGTGCTGCTTTAGGTGTTGTCGGTATCGCCAGCTATGCAGCTGCAGGACTACAAGATATTGCATCAGGCGTGCTAATCGATGCCAACAAGGTACTCCTCTCCTCTGAAGGAGACAGTCCTATATACCAATATGACTTCTCACAAGCCCTTTGGTTCTGGATTATAGCCGCTGCACTATCTGTTCTATTGGTTTGTGTGGTTTGGAATAAATCTAACAAAAAGACAATCACTCAGTAAATTCTATGTTATGAAATTATCTGCAATCATTCTCAATCTTGTTTTTTCTGTCGCACTTTTTGCCGCAAATCCTAATTATACGATATTTCTCTATCCAGATGGCAACAAACCAAATGAAAATGGATATGTAGCTGCGGATGAAGAGGAGAAGAACAAGCGTCTGTATAAGACATCGGAACCAAGAATGGACATCTATTTACCTAAGGAAAAAGCAGATGCTATCATTCTTGCATGTCCAGGAGGAGGCTATGTCTTTACTTCTATCCCTAACGAAGGCGAAGCAGTAGCCAACTACTTTACACCACGTAATATCGCTGTAGCCGTTCTCAAATATCGTATGCCCAACCAAAACCAAGATGTACCTCTTTCTGACGCTATCAAGGCCATGGAAATACTGAGAGATAGTGCGCAAATATGGGGCGTACCTACCAATCATATCGGTGTGATAGGATTTTCAGCTGGTGGCCATCTCGCAGCAACGTTGGTCACTAAGTATGCTGGTGAAAAATCACGACCAGATTTTGGGATATTAGTATATCCTGTTATCAGCATGGATGCTACAATCACACATAAGGGATCATGCAAACAACTCTTAGGAGACGATCCTTCTGAAGAACAGCGTATACAATGGTCAGCAGAAAAATGTGTAAGTTTGAATACACCACCTTGCTTTATCGTTCATTGTCAAGATGATAAAACTGTGATGGTTGAAAATTCCATTCGAATGTATCAAGCCCTCACAGCATATGGTATAAAAGCAGAAATGCTACTTTTACCTACAGGTGCACATGGTTGGGGATTTAGCAAACAAATCCCACAAAAAGAGATATTTGAAGCTGCTATGAATCAATTTATTAATCAGCAAATTAAATAGACCCCATATGATTAAAAACATCATTTTTGACTTTGGAGGAGTACTCGTAGATTGGAATCCTCACCATTTATACGATTCCTATTTTGGAGATGTTGATTCTGCTGAATGGTTCCTCAAAAACATCTGTACTATGGATTGGAATATCCAAATGGACGCGGGTAAACCTTTTCAACAAGGTGTAGAAGAGAAGATTGCAGAATATCCAAAATGGGAACAGGAAATCAAATTGTATTCAGATAGATGGATAGACATGATGGGAGATACCATTCCACATATGTACGACTGGATTCTACAACTCAAAGAAGAAGGATACGCTGTATATGGTTTAACCAACTGGTCTATAGAAACTTTTCCACTCGTAAAAGACAAATATGCTATTTTCAAACTGATGGATGGAATTGTGATGTCCGGCGAGGAGAAGGTGACCAAACCTGATCCAAAAATATATAATATCTTATTAGATCGTTACCAACTCCTCCCTGATGAGTGCGTATTTTTTGACGACAATATCAATAATGTTATTGCCGCAAGAAATATCGGTATACATGCCATACAATTTCAATCAATGGAACAAGCGAAAGAGTCACTTTCCTTGATTACACATTCCTAAAATCTTGTTAGAAAATCATTAGTGTCCGATAAAAACAAGAAACGTTTATTTAACACTGATGTCGTAGGGATGTCCCATTGATGTCCCATAGTGGTCGCGAAGTGGTCGCCTAACAGACAAAGTGACAAATACATTGATTAAAACTGAGTAGACAATTCAGTGTGAAGTTATTGTCTGGAGGAGAGGCGCGTCCATTGCAGATAGCCGTAGATACAATTAGTACACCAGAAAGCATACTGAGCAACCATACAATAGTTGCCCGCACGCAGCCACATGACGGTAGCCAAGATGTCCACGAAAAGCCATGACCATCAAGATCTGCGCTGCTAGTATCCCATTCGCCCTTATGACGGAAAAGAAGGTGCGATTCGAAGCTTCTATGCCCAAAGAATTTACTCGGGTAGTTCACTAATATACCTTACTTATTATCGCCAAGCCAATGCTTGGCGGTGATTGTTGATGAACATAAAAATAGGTGGTAACACATCGGATGTTTGGCACAGTATTTGTATATATCCCTATACAAAGGCAAATGACAAGCAAACTAAATAAGAGAATGTTGTCATCCACCTTGACCTAACTATCAAAATTTATTGTTTATGTTACCTACAATCAAAAGGCAAAACCAAAATTGGTTGCCCAGTATTTTCAACGATTTCTTTAACGACGAGTGGTTTCCTATGCGCGCAGCAGTTGCAGCTGCGCCTGCCATCAATGTGAAAGAATCAGACAAAGCCTTCGAAATCGAAATGGCTGTGCCTGGTATGACGAAAGAAGATTTTCGTGTACATGTCAACGACCGAGACCAATTGGTGGTTTTCGTAGAGAAAAAACACGAAAACAAAGAGGAGGATAAATCTTCCAAATTTCTTCGGCGTGAATTCAACTACACACGCTTTGAGCAGGCGCTATTGTTGCCCGAAAACGTTGACCGCGAGGCGATTACTGCTAAAGTGTGTAGTGGAGTGCTTCACATTACCCTTCCTAAGTTGGAGAATATTCCAGCCAAAGAACCAACTCGCGTGATAGAGATTCAATAGCCATTGAGGGATTCCCTCAACAAAAGAGTATTTTCATAATGGATAAGGTGCCGATTGGCACCTTATCTTCTGTGGTGAATCCTAGATGATTCCATGATTATGTGACCCCGGTGGGATTCAAACCCACGACCTTCAGAACCGGAATCTGACGCTCTATTCAGCTAAGCTACGGAGCCCCGCGTTTGGCGCGATGAAATATCAATTAGTCGCGACGACCTACAAGTATTAATACATAATACACCAACGTACCCAATGATGATAATGCAGCAACCACATAGGTATAGGCTGCACTGCGCAAAGCAGAAGCAGCCATTGGTGTTGTTTCTCTATCGGTAATACCCGATTGCTCAAGCCATGCCACAGCTCTCGTGCTAGCATTGATCTCTACAGGCAACGTGATGAAAGCAAATAGCGTGGTGAAACCATACAAGATTACTCCCGCCATAAGCAGTTGTGGGAAAATCTCTATCATCAAGATACCACCAAGCAATAGCCATGTTAGCCAGCGAGAAGCGAATGTGACAATAGGTACAAGCGCCGTACGCATGTTCAATGGAGCATACTCATAGGCATGTTGCAGCGCGTGTCCACACTCATGTGCCGCCACTGCGGCAGCCGCAACGCTATTGGAACTATAAACACCTTCGGAGAGATTTACAGTTTTGTTGCGAGGATCATAGTGGTCGGTCAAATGTCCTGGTGTGCAAGTCACAGTCACATCGGTTATACCATTATCACGCAACATCTTCTCTGCCACTTCTTTACCAGTAAGGTGCAAATAGACTTTGGAATATTTTTTGAAGCGGTAGTTGAGCAATCCGCTCACAGCCCAACTTAAGAGGGCTATAGTGATGAATAAAATGAAATACATAATCCGTTAAATTAAGGTTTTCGTTTTTGGCGTCTACATACTTTGCAATGTCCATGTATGTATAACGTAAAATATTCTGGAACGAAATTGGTAAACTTTTTGTCGGCCAACATGCGGTTGATGGTGGTATCCTTCACATCACTAATACGTCCACAACGCTGACAAATAACCTTGATGCTCGAACTTTGAGGATGGATGAGTTCGTATTGCCCTGCGCGTACTCCAAATTCCTTGTCTAGTCGGCGCAAGACACCTGCTTGCTCCAGCATATTTAGGTTGTTGTATATCGTAGCCCTACTGATATTGATTTCAACCAAAGCATTGCGCAATTCTTCGACAGAGAATGTTTGCAAATTGCAGACAGTTTGCAAGATTGTATATCGCTCGGTAGTATGATTCATATGGTGTGCATCCAAATATGCACACATCTTCTCATACGCTTTGCGAAAAATATCGTTCGTCTTATTGGGCATTAAATGGGTTTAATATACGCGCGGCGACGTTTGTGATATTTATGTGGGAATGCCTCCCAGTGGCTAAGGTTCTTGCTATTCGTTTCCATGATAGCAGTCGTTTCAACGCGCTTGATGCCATACTTGACGAAATATGGATGTTGATCCGCAATAATCACAGCATTCAAACCGCGGTCTTGATAATCAGGACGTACAGCAATGATAAGCAAGTCAAAGGCTTCGTATGTTTTGGATTTCAGAGCCTTTAGCACGTGATACCAGCCAAATGGGAATAATCTTCCTTTGCATTTTCTCAATGCATTGGATATATCTGGCATACCAACTCCCACTCCTACTACTTCATCATGCTCGTTGACAACGACTGTGACAAAATCAAAGTTGAGTAATGGGAAATACATGTCACAATAGTGACGTTTTTGACGATCTGTAAGCGCTTGGAAATTGTAGAGTTTTTGATAAGCAACATCTATAACATCCATATAAGAGGTACCATATTTTTTCACCAACTCTTTGACGCTTTTCACCTTATCTACACGTACATTACTACGTTGCTCCACGATTTTCGCCATACGACCAAAGCGCTCAGGCAACTCTTGTGGAGGATAAATTTGTATCTCAATCCAGTCATTCTCTTTGGTCAAACCATATGCCTCCATATGCTTCACGTAGTATGGGTAGTTGTACAGTGATGCCATTGGCGCCAAATGCTCATATCCCTCAATGAGCAAACCTTGATGATCAAAATCCGTAAAACCAACAGGACCATTGATGCCATCCATTCCCTTGGCCTTTCCCCATGCTGCTACTGCATCAAGCAATGCCTTGCTTACTTCCAAATCATCAATAAAATCAATCCATCCAAAACGCACATGCTTCACATTCCAATTTCGATTGGCTTCGTGATTGATAATTCCTGCGATTCGTCCTACAGTTTTTCCATCCCTATAAGCCATATAGAGCACATGCTCACAAACTTCAAAAGCAGGATTCTTCTTGAGATTGAACGTATCCATCTCATCCAAAATCAAAGAAGGACAGAAATTGTCGCAGTCTTTATAAAATTCATTCCCAAATTGCACAAAGCGCAATAAATCACGTTTTGAGGTGATTTCTTTAATTTCTACAGCCATAATACTCAAAAAATATACAAATTTGGGCACAAAAGTACAAATAATTTTTAAAAACACCAAATATGTCGGGATTTTTTTGTAATTTTGCAGCCGATTTTGTAAAGAACGATATTTAATTCTTAAATAACGGTATGAAAAAACTGAATTCTGTAGCTGTTTATTGCGCAAGTTCGAATAAAATACGTCCCTCGTATGTAGAGGCAGCAGAGCGTTTAGGAGCCGAGTTCGCGAAACATGGAATTCGCTTGATATATGGTGATGGTGGCATCGGATTGATGGCTGCCACTGCACGTGGTGCGTTGGCCGAAGGCGGAGAGGTACTGGGAATCATTCCGCAATTTATGGTGGATCAAGGATGGAACAATCCCAATAGCACAGAGACTATCGTCACCCAAACCATGCACCAACGCAAAGCCAAAATATGTGAGTTGGCAGATGCCATGGTAGCACTTCCAGGTGCTATCGGCACCTTTGAGGAACTTTTGGAATGCCTGACATGGAAGCAATTAGGACTGCATAATTCGCCAGTTGTGATATTGAATACCGAAGGTTACTACGATCGCCTGCTTGCTTGCATTGATTATATGATTGAAGAGCAGATGATGCGTCCAATTCACCGCGAAATGTTTACGGTAGTTTCCCAACCAGAAGAAGTATTAGATGCCATTTTATCAAGTCCAGAATGGGATCCTAGTACACGTCGCTTAGCGGCAATATAAGTAACTGTTGTTGAATAATTTAGTGCACATATCATCACCTATTTCAGAATCTTGGGTTTACTGGATTCTATTGCTCTTTTTTGTTTTGGTTGCGGTCAATCGTTCCGTTAGAGATAGTGTGGTGGTTGCGCTACGCAACTCGTTCAGTCATTCAGAGCGTGTATATGGAGGGCAATCGCAAAACATACTGGCGATTAGCACCGCATGGATCTTCCGCACAGGAGTGTTGGCAATGGCAATTTATGTGCTGTCATACACTTCCGAACAATTTACTTTTATGGCATATACTAAGACCTTGGGGGCTGTTGCACTTATTGAGGTTATACGTCATATTTTGCTGCTTGGAGTAGGATGGGTATTTCTCTCTAACAATCAATTGGCCAATGGCATAGGGCAGTTGGAGCTTGTCCGCAATGTGGCATGTGTTTTGTTGTTGCCAGTATTGCTACTATTAATCCGATTGAATTATCCTATGCTTCACTTTATTTTGCTTGGGATAATTGGCTTGGTATTTACAGTATTAGTAATAGCAAAATCCACGTTGTTATTCTATAAAAACATATTATCGATTTTTTATATTTTCCTATATTTTATATATCTAGAGATCATTCCTGTCGCAGGAATGGTGCTTTGGACTAAACATATATTACAATGAAGCAAGTAAAAAAGATTTTAATTTCGCAGCCTCGTCCACAAGTGGAGCGTAATCCATACTCGGGCATGGAAAATGATTATGGGGTACAGTGTGACTTTCATCAACTGATTAAGGTTGAGGGGATAGGAGTGCGCGAATTTCGTGACCAACACATTTATTTGGAAGACTATACGGCGGTAATTGTAAACTCGCGTCTGGGTATTGACCATTATTTTAGGATGGCAGAAGAAATGCGCTTTTCTGTACCTGAATCAATGCACTATTATTGCATCTCAGAGGCTGTAGGTAATTATTTACAAAAGTACATCCAATACCGCAAGCGCAAAGTTTTTGCAGCCGAAAACAATCGTTTTGAGGATTTGCTGCCTGCTATGCATCGTCGGCCTCAGGAGAAATACCTCATGGTGATGTCAGATGTGCATAACGAGGAAACATTAAATATGTTTGCAGAGAACAACATCGTTGTCAAACCTGCCATCATGTATCGCACAGTAGCTACTGAATGGCCCAAGGATAAGTCGTTTGACTACGATATGATTGTGCTGTTCACGCCATCTGGTGTGGCTGCATTGCGCAAGAATTTCCCTGATTGGGAGCAAGGTGATACCGTGATTGCCGCTTTTGGCGCCAATACAGTTGCAGCGTTGGAAGAAGCAGGTCTTCGAGTGGACATCAAGGCACCATCGCCCAAATATCCTAGTATCACCACTGCAATTAAGGACTATTTAGAACAACAACACGGCTAATAATCCAAGGTATGAATGTGACCTTTCCAAAATCGGAAAAATTGTGTAGTGATATTGCTATCGATACGCTTTACAAAACAGGTAAAAAGTTCGTAGCATGGCCTATGCGTGTCACATATCTACCCATTACGGATGCGCCCACTCAAGTGTTGATTTGGGCACCAAAATCCTTGTTCAAGCACGCAGTTGATCGCAATCACATGCGCCGACTAATGCGTGAGGCATATCGACTCAACAAGCATATTTTGTGTACAGAGAATAAGTATTACCACTTGGCATTCAACTATATAGACAAGCAAACACAAGACTTTCACGTGATAGAAAAAGCCATGAAGAAAGCCTTGCAGCGCTTAGCTACATTGGAGGAATAATGAAAAAAATAGTACGCCACATATGCTTGTTGCCTGTCTATTTTTATAGACATTGTATCTCTCCGCTTACACCGCCAAGTTGCCGATTCACCCCCACTTGCAGCCAATACATGGTGGAGGCAGTTATGAAATATGGTATATTCAAAGGGGGCTGGTTGGGCATAAAACGTATTTTACGTTGCCACCCATGGGGCGGCAGTGGCTATGACCCCGTACCATGATTAGTTTAATGTTTAGAGTTTAGAGAGTTATGCGTATAGATATATTGACAGCTTGTCCAGAATTGCTGGAATCTCCATTGAATCACTCCATCGTGCAACGCGCCAAGGATAAGGGACTGGTGGAGATATACGTGCATAATCTTCGTGATTTCACCTTGGACAAACACCGCAAAATCGATGACTATGCATTTGGGTTTGGAGCAGGAATGGTGTTGCAAGTAGAGCCTATTGATAGGGCGATTAGTTATCTCACTAGCCAGCGTCAGTACGATGAAATCATCTTTACCGCTCCTGATGGTGAACGATTTACGCAAAAAGAGGCCAATACCCTCTCACTCAAAGAGAATATCATCATCCTTTGTGGACATTACAAAGGTGTTGACCAACGTGTGCGTGACCACCTCATTACCAAAGAATACACAATTGGCGATTTTGTCTTGACGGGTGGTGAGATGCCAGCTGCCATCATGACGGATGCCATCGTGCGCCTCTTGCCAGGCGCGATGGGCGACGAAACAAGTGCGCTGAGCGATAGTTTTCAGGACGGGCTACTCGAACCAGGAGTCTATACTCGCCCAGCAGAATACAAGGGTTGGAAGGTGCCAGAAATACTACTTTCGGGGCATCAAGCCAAGATAGAAGAGTGGTTGTACGAGGAGAGTCTGCGCCATACACGCGAACGACGTCCTGACCTATTGGAAGAATAACCCAATAAAAATGAAATACCATGAAACGTTTATCTTTTTTACTACTTTTTAGTATAATAGCGCTCAATGGACACTCTTATCACTTGGAGCGTTTGAGCAACCAGCAATGCTCATCGGATGTCTTATCAGATCGCCTTACTGCCTTGCATAAGCAACATGGTGACCATCTTACGTGGAAGCAGGTTAAGACATTATTATCCGAAACAACGGGCTTATATACCGCTGTACAATTAAAGCCAGAAGAAGATGTGCAATTGCAAACAGCTTTTCAAAATATGATGCGCCAACAAGCGTCTGTCAAAACACTTTACAAAGATATCAATGCGTTGGCTGCTAAGGCATTAGCGCTGCTCAACCACAAGGCAGGATTGGCCTGGACCACGCATGGCCACACAGCTGCTGCGGTACCTATCTTTGCTATTGGCGTAGGAGCAGAGCGTTTCACAGGCTGGCATGACAACAGCGAAATCGCCCCATTGATTTATCAAGCGACAGTTCGTAAAGTGTATTTTCTACGATTTACTTGCAGGTGTGAAAAAAAAGTAGTAATTTTGTCCTAAAATGGGATTAAGTATGGCACTGAAAGGAAAATATGAACAATCGCATTGGGCGATCAAAGTACTTCAATGGGTAGGATGTGTCTTGTTGTTGAGTATGTTCGCTGCAGGGAGCATATTCTTTTTTGAACAGCCACTATCAATAAACGCGCTGAAATGGGTTCAATTTATCCAATCCACAGCAATGTTTCTGCTACCACCACTGTGCATGGCATATTTATGGAGTAAGCAACCATTGGATTGGTTGAAGGTTAAAGGTGAAAGATTAAAGGTTAAAGGTGAGAGTTTATGGGCAGTAATGCTAATGTTGGTAGCGTTGCCTGCGATTAATTTGTTGGGGCATCTGAATCAACAAATGACCCTACCCGCATTTTTGGAGCCATTAGAACAATGGATGAAGACCTCGGAAGAGAGTGCGAAAGTACTGACTGAACAATTTCTTAATGTAACCACCTTTAGCGGATTGATTATCAATCTACTATTAATGGCCCTATTGCCTGCTGTAGCAGAGGAATTAACGTTTAGAGGGGTGCTGATGAACCTTTTTAGGGTTAAAGGTAAAAGGTTAAAGGTTAAAGGAGAGGGAGTGCCTCACTTGGCGATATGGTGTAGTGCGATATTGTTTTCAGCCATTCATTTGCAGTTTTATGGATTTGTACCTCGTATGTTGATGGGGGCGCTATTTGGATATATGTTAGTATGGACAGGCAGTCTGTGGATACCCATACTAATGCACTTTACCAATAATGCTATGGCAGTATTGCTATATTTTGTAGCGTTTCGTGCCAATTGGGATATAGAACAGTTAGATGCCATAGGAACAAACGACACCCTGTGGTTGGGTGTCGTCAGTATAGTAGTTACAATAGTTGGAATCTATGCTTTTCGTCGTTCGACCACGATGAGTAATGCTTCTTCTCGAATATCTAGCGGCAATTGAATGTTGCGTAGTTGAATACTACGTACCCAACCAGGAACATCTTTCGCCTGTAGAGTGTCAAACACTTCACGTATCATCTGGTATTGCTCTTGGGTATATTCCTCTGCGGAGATACCGCTGAGAGTGTCCAACTCTTCATCATCGTAATACTCCACCTTGGCATTGGTTTGCAAGAGCGTTTCACGTTCGCAGACAAGGTGCTCGCCGCAACAGCCTTCGTCAGGGTCAGACGATGAAAGATCGCTTTGCTGTAGATCATTAGCAGAGTTCACTGTATATGGTAGATCGGCTGCGCCTGTAGATTGCTCACTATTGGATTGTTGCTGTTTGCGAGCACGTACCTCAAAAACAACAAGCACAACAATGCCGAGGCAAACGAATAATATCAAAGGTAAAATATTACTCCACATCTTCTTCTACAACGAGGTTGTTGATGATAAAGTTTTGGCGTTCGGTAGTGTTCTTACCCATATAGAAACTCAACAAGTCTTTGACCGCATCCTCTTTGCGAAGTGTGACTTGATCCAAACGAATACCCTTGCCAATAAAGGATTTAAACTCATCGGGACTAATCTCTCCTAAGCCTTTGAATCGCGTGATTTCTGGATTAGGTTTTAACTCTTCAATCGCCTTGATACGCTCTTCGTCGCTATAGCAATAGCGTGTTTCCTTTTTGTTCTTAACACGGAAAAGTGGCGTCTGAAGGATATAGACGTGACCTTTCTTCACAAGATCTGGGAAGAACTGGAGGAAGAAAGTAAGCATCAGCAGGCGAATGTGCATACCATCGACATCGGCATCGGTAGCGATAATCACCTTATTATAGCGCAACTCATCCAAACCATCTTCGATATTCAACGCTGATTGCAGACAATTGAACTCTTCGTTCTCGTAAACAACCGACTTACTCAATCCGTAAGAGTTAAGCGGTTTACCACGCAAAGAGAACACTGCTTGTGTGCGTACATCGCGACTGAGCGTGATACTACCCGAAGCGGAGAGACCCTCTGTGATGAAGATACTACTGTCTTGACGCAAATCGTCCTCAGCATCCTTGGATGATTTGGTAGGTTTAGTATCATTGAAATGGACTTGGCAGTCGCGGAGCTTAGGGTTGTTAAGAAGATTCTTCTTCGCACGCTCACGTGCAAGTTTGGTAACACCAGCGATGGCTTTGCGCTCTTTCTCGGAGTCCTGAATCTTCTGCAACATCACTTCAGCAGAAGCAGGGGTCTTGTGTAGGTAGTTGTCGAGCAGTTGCTTGATGAAATCGTTGACAAACTTATTGACCGACAATCCACCTTCAGGCGACATATCTTTGGAACCCAATTTGACCTTTGTTTGACTTTCAAATACTGGTTCCGACACATTAATGGCAATAGCACCTACTACACCGTTGCGGATGTCGCTCAGCTCTTGGTTCTTGTTAAAGAATTCCTTAATGGTACGTCCAATGGCCTCACGGAAAGCCGCTTGGTGAGTACCACCTTGGATGGTATGTTGGCCATTGACAAATGAGTAGTACTCCTCGCCCGATTGGTTGGTATGAGTAAGCGCAATCTCAATATCCTCGCCCGCAATGTGGATGATTGGGTATAGTGGCTCGACCGTCATGTTCTCTGTAAGAAGGTCAAATAGACCATTCTTGGAGATATATTTCTTACCATTGTAAACGAGGGTCAGACCGGTATTAAGATACGCATAATTGCGCATCATGGTCTCAATGAAATCATTACGGAAGTGATAGTTTTCAAACAATCCCTTAGAATTATCTGGTACAAACTCTATCATTGTACCACGCTTCTCATTACCTGTATAGTCGATGACACCGCTATCTTCCACCAAATGGCCTTGTTTGAAAGCAATGCGACGAGTCTTGTCCTCGCGCCACACTTGCACAACAAACTCCAAACTCAAAGCATTGACAGCTTTGGTACCCACACCATTCAAGCCAACAGATTTCTTGAAAGCCTTAGTATCGTACTTACCACCCGTATTAAGAATAGACACGGCTTCCACCATTTTACCTAGTGGAATACCGCGTCCGTAGTCGCGAACGCGAACGCGCTCGCCTAATGAAGCATCTGAGGCAGAAACAGGAGATACGCTCACCTCAATCACCTTGCCTTCGCTCATGCGAAACTCATCAATAGAATTGTCGATTGTCTCCTTGATGAGTACATAGATACCATCATCCGAGTGATTACCATCACCCAGTTTGCCGATATACATACCCGGACGACGACGAATGTGGTCGCGGTCATCGAGGTGGATGATATTGTCCTCGTCGTAGGTAGGGATTAGTTGTTCTGCCATAGATATATTTATTTTTTAGCGTCGATTTCTGTATCTACCAAGATACGTCCGCAGAGCTCGCAAACGATGATTTTCTTGCGGAGACGGATATCCAACTGACGTTGTGCAGGAATTTTGCTATGGCAACCACCACAGCTATCACGCTCAATCTTCACGACAGCCAAACCATTGTGTGCATTTTTACGGATGCGGTGGAATGCTGTAACAAGACGATCCTCTATATGCTTCTCAAGATCAGCAGCGCGGAGCATCAGTTTCTCGGTTTGCTCTTTGGTCTCAGAGAGAATAGAATCCAACTCGTTGCGCTTTTGGTTGAGATCTACAGTACGATCTTCAATGTCAGTAACAGTCTTAGCCTTGTCAGCTTGACGCTCCTCGAGCTCGGCTTTGAATTTGCTAATCTTGCGTTGTGAAGCTTCGATATCCAACTCTTGGTACTCAATCTCCTTAGTAAGGTTGTCGTACTCGCGGTTGTTGCGCACGTTGTTTTGTTGTTCTTTGTAGCGAGAGATAGCCGCATTGGCATTCTCGATACGTACACGGTGGTCAGAGATACCTGTTTCACACTCTTTGATGCCATTCTCAATATTGGTCAAACGAGTTTTAAGACCCTCGATCTCATCGCTCATATCCTTTACCTCTTGTGGAAGTTCACCTGCGAGGATACGCAACTCATCGATTTTGGAATCAACAGTTTGCAATTCGTACAATGCACGTAGTTTTTCTTCTACGGTCATAATTTTTTCTTCTTCTTTCTTTGCCATAATTGTATGTTTTAATATGATTATTCTATTTTGGAATTATGAAAATACTTTACTGGACTGGCATCTTGACTGGCTACGAAGGTGCGGATATGCGGAGAGAGCAACTGCTCGAACAATTCGCGCGTATAGTGCTCGCTCACCCAATGATCAAGGTCAATGATACCTATGCGATGTTGCGCAGTCTGCAATTCGTGGTATTTGAAATCAGCCGAAATGAAAACATCCGCTCCTTGTTCAATGGCATCCTCCATCAAGTCGGCTCCAGCACCTCCACAAAGTGCGATGGTTTGAACTTGCATATGATCTGTTGGGACGTATCGCAGACCTATGCCATCAGTAGTAAAGGCATCCGCAACGCGTTGCAACAATTCGGTAAAATTCATTGATTGAGGCAAGGCACCTATCACACCGAATCCAGCAGAAGGATTCGCAGCCGAAGGTTGTAGGATACGATAATCAAGTATACCAATCTTCTCTGCCATGCGTCCGCTGACACCATTCAACCAACTATCCATAGAAGTATGTGATGAATAGATGGCAATGTGATGACGAATTGCTTTCTCCACACAGCGCTCTTGTGGAGTGGCACCAGTTAGATGCTTTAATCCATGAAACAATAGCGGGTGATGAGAAACAATCAAATCACACCCCATAGTAATAGCCTCATTGACGACAGACTCTGTAACATCTACCGTCAACAATGCTGCATGTATATCTGCATTGCGGTCGCCCACCTGCAGTCCCGAATTATCCCAAGTAGCTTGGTAACTCAAGGGAGCTACAGATTCTATGATATTGATAATATCCTGAAGGATCAACCTTTTTTAGCGCCCACTCCAGTACGAGCCGAAGAAGCCGCAGCTTTTTGCGTCTTCACTTGTGCTTTAGGAGCAGGTTTCTTAGTTTCTTGCTTCTTCTCTTCAATGGCAACCTCTTCGCCCTCCTCTTCGATGCTGAAATCGGTAATTCCTGCATTGATTAGGATATTGTACCATTGAATGAGTTTGCGAATATCGCTTGGATAAACGCGGTCACGATCAAAGTCTGGTAATACTTCGCCAAAGAAATCGCGCAATTGGTCATTGTCTGCTTTTTTAGGATCAATAGCAGCAACCTTCAATCCCTCTTTCTCACCCAACTTAGTCAGCACCTCGCTGAGGGAAACATCCTCACCCATGGTGTACATTGATATCTCACCCAATGAAACGATTTTATCACGTGCGTAAGTAGGCACACGCTTGCCATCAAGCAATGACTCAACGATGAGCATGTTATTACCACGACTAACTAACTTGTAAAGACCTGGCTTACCAGTGATTGACAAAATATCTCTTAACATAATCTTGTATTTTTCTTATTATCTTACAGGTAAAATACCGAGAAGTATTAAATCGGCTGCAAAATTACAACTTTTTTTGTATATATGCAAATTTTTATGTACCTTTGCGCAAAATTTATGCGTCTCAAGAGTAATATCCATATTAAAAATCGTCGCGCTACCTTTGATTATGAGGTGTTGGATCGCTATGTAGCTGGTATTCAGTTGTTCGGCACAGAGATTAAATCTATCCGCGAAAGTAAAGCTTCGTTGGTAGATACTTATTGCCAATTTGTTGGTAATGAATTATGGGTAAAACAAATGCACATCGCTGAATATCGCTTTGGAAGTTATGCCAACCATGAAGCAAAACGCGATCGCAAATTACTAATGACAAAAAAAGAACTCCGCAAACTGCAACGCCAAGTACAAGATACAGGTAAGACCATCATACCTCTATGCCTATTTATCAACGATAAAGGGTTTGCAAAATTGGAGATTGCACTTTGTCAAGGTAAACACACATATGATAAACGTCAGTCGCTGCGTGCGGCAGATGACAAACGCGAATTGCAACGTGCAATGCGTGACGCACAAAGATAGCAACAGTTAACACCACAATGATATTCGGTGGTGATTTATCAATTGGTTTCTTTCAAAAAGAGCAAGTAATCTGCTACTGAAAATGGGTTGCTGAGCAACTCATTATTAGCTTCGGTGATACAAATGATTTGCACACCCAACGCTTGGAGTTTAGTTTTGAGATCGGTATTTTTATCTATCAAACTCTTGTACCATTCTGCTTCATCCAAGGATATAAAGCCTGTGATTTGCAAGGCACTTTGCTCTTGCGTAAACATAGGGCGTTGTTTAAGGTCGAAGTCCTTGATCATGAACTGCGTGAAATTGAATAGTGCCACCTCGTAGAGCAAATCGTTGAGCAATTTCTCATCTTGAGGAATAATCATCAGCACCATAGCTGGCATGGCTCTTTCTGGATTAAACTGCAGGGTAGTATCCAATTGCTGTTCGGACTCATCAAGTGTAGTACGACGCGATTGCAAAGAAGATGTAGAAGCATCTTGCTGACTTTCTGCTCCCTGCCCCATCAAAGCTAACATATCTTTACCCATCGCAGATAACTCGCTATCAGGATAGCGTGTTACCATGTCGCGGAGCGAAGTAATAAATGCCTCTTGTCCATCGGTCTTAGCCACTGCGATGGCATTAAGGAAGAGGAAACGTGGCATCAATGGCGTAAGTGGGTAATGCTCTTCGGCATATGTAGTATTGGCCTTGACAGCAGCGAACTGGCTGGTGGTGTATGCACGATACGTTTGTTCATAGAGTGAATCTTGCTCCACCGCCATACGACGTAAACGGTCGAAATAATCAGGCTGACTTACGATGTACGCCTCGTTGGAATCGGGGAAACGTGAAAGAATCTCTGCCTTGTAATGCATAGCATCCGCAGTACGATTTTCCTTCAAGGCTGTAAGGTATTGCATGTAGAAGAGATCCAACAAACGAGGCTCATTTGGGAAACGATGCAAGAAATCTTGGAACGTCTCATCGCTCAACTGACGATCACCAACCTCATCGCGATAGATGTAAACCATATTATATAACGCATCGGCAATGAGTTGGTTAGATTGCTGAATATCCGCTTCCGTGCGTGGGATTTGTTGGAGATAGTACTCAGGCTTGTGGTTGTCGGTTTCCACAGGTACATTGGCTGCTAAAGCAGTAGAATCTGAAGCTATACTATCACTATCCAATTCTTCATCCCATTCGGAAGTATCGTCAAAAATGGACGAACTAGTGGCCTTACTCATACGGCGCCAATTGTCCTCTAAGGAACGATTACCCCATTGGGTACGGAAGGTCTGTTTGCCAGAACGAAGAAGTTGGGGATTGTAGAAATACCATTGTCCTGCACCTGCCCCACCAAGCATATTGGCCGTATTGACACTGCGTGTACCAGAGTTGTTCTCTGCCTCGCGCTCGGCTTGTGCCAAACGCTCCTTCTCCTCTTCTTCAGCACGAATAAGTCGGGCTATAATGGAATCAACCACTACACGTTGTTCCACTTCGGATAAAGTGGCAAGATGCTGCAATGAATCTTGCAATTGTACCACAGTATATTCCACCACAAGTGCATCAAGCGTTTCCGATAGACGTTGGATACGCGCATAATCTTCGCTTTCAGCAGAAATGATTTGCAATGCCTCTTTGTAGTAGGGGCTTGCTAAGACATAATTACGCTGCTGATAATAGATATCCGCGGCTGTAATCAATACGTGTGCTTTGTTTAAACCATTTTCGGTACTTTTTTCGATGCCAAGTTCGTAGTATTTGAGGGCATTTGCAGTATCTTTTCTCAAAAGAAAAACATCACCAATGGCACCATAGAGTTGATCTAGTTTCTCTTTGTTTTTATCCTGCTTAGCCATCTTTTCCAAGGCTTTAACCGCAGCCTTGGGGTTGTCTTCCATTTGCGCTTGGCGAATACGTGCATTGAAGTCCATCTCATTAGATGGCTGCATCTTTAGCACTTTTTCGTAGGCCGATTGGGCATTCTTTTTATCATTTTGCATTTGGTACAACTGCCCTAACACAAATTGAAAACGAGGACGATTCTCTTTACGCTTCTCATTAGGTAGAGCAATCTTGATGAAAGGAATAGCCTCTTTATATTGTTTGGTTTTAAGCAAAATATCTGCACTAGCAGCAGCATAGAGAGGGGCGTTTTTACGGCTGAGGTTTTCTATTTGCACTTTTGCCAACATATCTTCCGCTTCATACAGCCACCCCATTTCGGCATATGCTCGTGCGATCCACAATTGGCAACTTGCCACCATATCTACATCGTGGCTATAATGGCGAATGATATAGTTGAACGTACTGACACTACCAATAAAATCACCCTTATGAAATTCTGCCTTCGCCAATAGCATCCACGCGTTACCCATCTGGTTATTGAACTCCTCTTGCTCCAACCACGCAGCATATTCAGGATCTTTACGTTTTTTGTCGTGATCAACTTTCGGACGCGCTTTGATGCTATGTAATTTGATGCACTTACGGCATTTTTCGATAGTTCGATCCATTTGAGAAGTAGCACTCTGTGCTGCTTCATGGTTGGATACGGGGTAAAGATTGAGGATGGTAGAATAATCATCTTCATTGGCTTCGCGAGTAGCTTCTTCGCCATCCTTGAACGCCAACTGACCATTGTAATAGATGTTATATTTTGTTTTCATTTGATGGAAAGCACGAGTACTCCATGTGTTTTTTTGCGTGGAGCAAGACATGAGTACAACAGCCAACATCGCCAATACTATATAATATATTTTATTTCTCCCCATAACTCGGTTAGTTTCAATGTGCAAAACAATATTGGGTGCAAAGGTACAAAATATTTACGATTTGACAAAGTCCAATAGACAATTTATTGTAAAAATATCAAAAACGGCTCAAATACATTACGGACACCCTATAGGGAAATACCTAGATGGTAACCAAGTAGTAAGCAAGTGGTAACGGAGTGGTTTCGAGAAAGATAGCACTAAGGATTATCACAACGAATTACTTTAGCCCTTTGATATGGCTAGGAGCAGGAACAAAATCCTTGAGATAGAACGGCTCATAATATGCCATTTGCTTCACATCCAACGATATAGCCTTTTCTGCCAATTTGCCCATATATTGGGCTTGCGGATGGATATTGGCAATGAAATGTGCGTTGGGTGATGTAATGATCGATTGGCATTTCTCAGCACCATTGCCAAAGAAATAGATTGTTTGCTCGCTCAACTCCTCGGCAAATGATTGTTCGTCAATCACTTTAGCAACAATATCGGTAGTCTGTTGCAAAGTGTTGGGATGATACATCGCCGTATATACTTCCATTCGACGAGCATCCAACATTGGACAGAGGCAATGAGATGATGAAGGAAGAAGGTGAGAAGGGATAGATGCACAGAGGATTTGCAACGTATCCACAGGTATTAAAGGGATATTCATACCATAGCATATACCCTTTGCAATACTAGTACCAATGCGCAACCCCGTGTAACTACCAGGCCCCTGCGAAAGAGCCACAGCGTCCAAAGTCCACGCATTAGCTTGAGCCTCTGTGAGCAATTGCTCAATAAACACAGGCAGTTCACTCGCATGGTTTGCACCAGATAGATTTTCTTTACTGGCTAAAGCCATGCCATCTCTGCAGATAGCAGCGGAGCAGCAGTCGGTAGATGTTTCAATGCACAATATAGTCATAGTTACGATGGATTGATAAATTTAAACTTACGCATATCTCTATTCACAATGATAGCAGATATAATCACGGACAAAGAATCGCTAATAGGCCAGCTCCACCATACACCCCAAATAGGTGCAATGCCCCAAGATTGGAAAAGCAGAGGCAAGCATATAATGAGCGGAATGAGGAAAAGAACTTGACGAGTAAGACTAAGGAAAATCGCCTTAGGTGCCATGCCTATTGAAGTATAGAAATTGCCTGTGATCATTGGAAATCCGATGGCGAACATAACGCAGAGCATGATTCGCGCAGGGAGAATAGACTGTGTTATTAGAACCTCGTCGTGGGTAAACAGACGGATAAAACCCTCTGGCCAAATCTCGCCAAAGAGAAAAAGTGTACTCATCACGCATGTTGCACAGTAGATGGATAATTTATATGCTCGTATCATGCGTTCATACATATTCGCACCATAATTATATCCTACAATAGGTTGCATACCCTGCTGAATACCCATGACAATCATAACAAAGAAGAATATAAAGCGATTGGTCATACCAAAAGTAGCAATCTCCATATCACCGCCATAACGCTTAAGCTGATTATTGAGCACGATCACCACAAAGCATGCCGCCATGTGCATCAGGAAAGGTGCAGTACCAATACCCAAAGCACGCATAGTTATGTCGCGCTTTAGGCGCCAAATACCGCGATGGAAGTGAATAACTTCTTTGGGATTCAAGAAGATAATCATTTCTACTATCACTGAAACCAATTGCGAAAGAATCGTAGCTAATGCAGCACCACGAACGCCCATATCAAGGACGAAAATAAAAATTGGATCAAGTATGATGTTAAGAACTACTGCCAAGATAGTAGCATACATGGAAATTCGCGGATGCCCAATTGAGCGCAACATGCTATTAAGACCGTAATAGATATGCGTGAGAATATTACCCAAGAGGATAATCTGCATATACTCACGAGCATACACGATAGTGGTATCACTGGCACCAAAAGCATAGAGAATAGGATCAAGCCAAAAGAGACCAACAACCATGATCAATGCGCCCAAAAGAACATTGAGAATAACAACGTTCGCCAGCACATCATTGGCTGAACGGTAGTCTTTCTCGCCTAACTTAATCGCCACCAGCGAACTCGCACCCACACCGACCAACGTACCAAACGCCGCACAAATATCCATAAACGGCTTTGCCACGGTCAAGCCTGACAATGCCATCGCACCTACGCCATGACCAATAAAGATGGAGTCCACCATATTGTATAGCGACGAGGCAGTCATCGCTATGATGCCTGGCATAGCGTACTTGAGCAGTAGGCTACGAATAGATTGCGTACCGAGTTCTGTTATCTTAGGTGCTGACATATATCTTCAAACATTTTGGCTGCAGGGTGTCCATCTTGCAATGCGATAGGTGTACCCTCATCGCCACCTTCGCGAATGGATTGTACCAACGGCACTTGGCCTAACAATGGAATATTCAATTCCTCAGCAAGCTGCTTTCCACCATCTTTACCGAAAATATAGTAACGATTGTTTGGTAGTTCTGCAGGAGTAAACCATGCCATATTCTCCACCAATCCAAGTACAGGCACATTGATCTTTTCGTTGATGAACATATCCACTCCCTTGCGTGCATCGACCAATGCCACAGGCTGAGGAGTCGTAACTACGATAGCACCTGTGAGATGGAGGTGCTGTACCAAAGTAAGGTGAATATCGCTAGTACCTGGAGGGAGGTCTATGAGAAAATAGTCCAATTCACCCCAATTGGCATCTTGAATCAGTTGTTTAATCGCATTACTTGCCATACCACCGCGCCAAACAACGGCTTGTTGCGGGTCAACAAAAAAACCTATTGACAGCATCTTCACACCATATTGCTCAATCGGTTCTATGAGATTGCGACCATTGACAGGTGTAGAAACAGGGCGACAACCCTCGGTGTGGAACATCTTTGGAATAGATGGTCCATGAATATCGGCATCCAATAATCCAACCTTATAACCCATCTTTGCCAATGTGATTGCAAGATTAGCAGAGATGGTGGACTTACCCACACCACCCTTGCCAGAGTGAATAGCTATGACCTGTGCCGCACGCAAGTTCTCTACAGAATCGGCTTTGGGTACCATATTTTGCTTGATGAACTTGGTATGGATATGTACAGCCGCATTCTCATCCACATAGGTATGAATAGCCGTTTCAGCAGCTTTCACTACCGACTTGCGGAATGGGTCATTATCTTTTTCGAATATCAACGAGAATGATACCTCTAACCCCGAGATACGAATATCGTCCTCGAGCATACCGCTCTCAATCAGATTTTTGCCTGTGCCTGGGTAGCGCACATGCTGAAGGGCATCAATTATTTGTTGAGGATACATAGTTTCTTCCGTATGAACGATAAGTGTCTTTTTCGATGTCAATATCTGGTTCGATGAGATTATCGCAATGCGACAATTCCCAACGTAAGTATTTGATAGTCAAACCACGGTCAAGCCATTGGTGCTCATAGTGTGTTTGCAAACTACGAGCTTCATCAATATCGGCAGTCGCCTGCGCAGCGTATAAATCATCCGTGTCCACCAGCAACGGATAGTTATTCTCCTTTACCATTGCTTGCGTATAGGTATAGAGAAAAGGACTATCTGTCTTGAGGTGGATAAGACCATTGGGCTGCAAGAACTGAGCATATCGTAGCATAAAATACGTTGATGTCAAGCGCTTGGTTGCCTTCTTCATCTGTGGATCTGGGAAAGTGATCCATATCTCAGCCACCTCATTGGGAGCAAAGAAGTGGGTAAGTAATTCGATGTTGGTACGAAGAAATGCAACATTCTGCATACCTGCCAATTCTGCTTGCTTGGCACCAGCCCACATACGAGCGCCTTTGATATCAATGCCGATATAATTCTTATTCGGATAACGTGCTGCCAAACCCACAGTATATTCTCCACGCCCACAGCCTAGTTCGAGCACAATCGGATTGGAGTTATGAAAATACTCCTCATGCCATTTACCACGCATGGCTGCTACAGGATTTCCATCCACCATCTCTCGTGCTCCGCATTGAAAGACGTTATGGAAAGTTTCCATCTCTGCAAATTTCTTTAGTTTATTCTTGCCCATTCCTATGTAGCGTTTAATAAAGTTAAGGTTTCTTGATTACTTTCAGTCCAACATCTGTGATTCCACGCAACTGGTCTTCACGCATACCTTGTCGTATTGCTATCGTATATTGACCTGCCGTTAATGCAACATTCTCCAGATATAACAAAGGCAGTTCGTAGAGCTGCATACCCGCACCATACCATTCGCCGCGCTCATTAGCCAAGAAACTCTCTATGGTATCACGATGTAATAATAGAGAATCTTGCTTTACATCTACAAATAGCCATAGATTTTGATAAGGATATCGCTCGGTGTGACGCACAATGATTTGCACTTCATACCCACCCATTGTATCCGCAATGATAGGCTCAAATAGCAACGCTGAATCAGCATCCCAACCCGATGCGGGAAGTGAGTTAAACTCATCATATACTACTCCCTGCTGACAGCCCATCAACAGTACACTAATCAGCGCGAGAAGAAGAACCTTTTTCATTATTGCGGTGTGAATTATTTCGACGATCATTGTTTCTTCCGCCACGATGACCACCATTGTTTTTGTTATTCTTTTTCTTATCGAAACGCGTTAAATCATCTTGTCCAACCACATTTTGATAATCTGTTTCCACTATGGCAACAGCAGATTGATTACCTCCCAAATTTAACGGTTTTTCTCCGCGACGATTCTTCTCGATAATCTCACGAGCCTTTGCTGCCGTGATTGTCTCAAGGTTAGCAGGATGACGTTGATCAGTAGAATATGTTACTTCCCCTTTGAGAGGGTCAGAAGAGAAGAAATAGTAGGTAGCATCCTTAGTTTCCAAAGGCACATTACGTGACGGAAGTTTCTTCACGGCCTCTTCGTAAACAGGCACTTCGTAGTTGAGACAGCACTTCAATTTTGCACATTGACCTGCTAATTTCTGCGGATTCAACGAGATATTTTGAATACGGGCTGCATTGGTTCCCACCGAAGAAAACTGTGTCATCCACGTTGAGCAACAGAGCTCTCTACCACATGGTCCCGTTCCACCAATACGTCCTGCCTCTTGACGAGCACCAATCTGCTTCATCTCAATACGAATGCGGAAAGTCTCAGCATATACCTTGATCAATTGACGGAAATCCACACGTCCGTCTGCGATATAATAGAATATTGCTTTTGATCCATCACCTTGGTATTCCACATCTCCAATCTTCATCTCCAACCCCAATGACTTGGCCAATTGGCGCGATTTAATCATCGTTTCTTGCTCTTTGGAATGCGCTTCTGCTGCACGAACTAAGTCCTCCTCTGTAGCGATGCGCAAGATATTACGAATCTCATAACGCTCTGTATTGATATGATTCTTCTTGATTTGAACAGGCACCAACCTTCCTATCAAAACAACCTCACCAAGATCAGTTCCAGGATTAGCCTCTACCACAACCTTCACTCCTTTTTCAAGGGGCAAGTTATTGCTGTTATGGTAATATCCTTTTCGGGTATTTTTGAATTGCACCTCCACCAAATCACCTTCCTCACCCGTATGAGGGACATCACTCAACCAATCCACTACAGGCAACATATGTTTGGGATTATGATTGACTGCCTTCTTTGTGATATGGCATGAGCCATTATCTATTGTGAAATCTTCTTTCATATATCATTACTTTACAAGTACTATCATTTGCAAACAAAGATCAAAAAATATGATTTTGGCATTGCCGTTTTGT
Organism: Paludibacteraceae bacterium; assembly: GCA_017546705.1. Taxonomy (GTDB): domain Bacteria; phylum Bacteroidota; class Bacteroidia; order Bacteroidales; family Paludibacteraceae; genus Colicola. The sequence continues at coordinate 27,290 of JAFYSB010000001.1, read as the reverse complement.
GCTATTTGTTGTTCAGCTTTGCCGAGCTCGTTCATCATCTTTTCTACATTTCCATCGTGAATAAATGGTGCAAACTTCGTAGAGAACTCTTGCTCTTTTTTAGTTTGATAATTCATTGATGAGCAATGGAAATTGTATATATAATTCTCACGAATTTGACGTTGGGCATACTGCAAAAATGCCTTCTGCTTCTCTCTTCCCACCTTACTATCCGCCATATCAGTACTCCATTGACGAAGTTTGAGCAATGCACTATAATCTTTCTTTTGTCCCACCAACCATGCGTTGCGCATCAATGCCACAAAATCATCGAAATAAGTTTGGTTATCTTCACTCTCGCTCATCATTTTTAGAGCCGCAAGATAACTACCATTCGCCATATGTGCGATACTTCGGGCATCTTCTGTATCAAGCCACGCGTATTCTTTTTGCAACCCAGCAGCAATGGTTTCTTCACTCAAGCGTGGTACTCTAACCTCTTGTACACGCGATAATATAGTACTGAGAAGCTGTTCGGGGTGCTCACTCACGAGTAGAAACAGAGTCATTGTAGGAGGCTCCTCAAGCAGTTTAAGCAGTTTATTCGCACATGTGGCATTCATTTTCTCTGGTTGCCAAATGAGCATAATTTTATATCCACCAGAAAAACTCTTGAGCGAGAGTTTGCGAAGTATCTCACTACTCTCTTTCTCATAGATCATTCCTTGCTTCGTTTCCACTCCCATTACACGATACCAATCGTCCAAATCAAAATACTTGTGCTCAGTCACAAGTCCCCTCCACTTTTCAGCATAAGCATCACACACATCACCTTCATCGCCTTTTACTATAGGGAATGCAAAATGCAAATCAGGATGTTGTAATTTGTTAAATTGTATGCATGTTGGGCATGTACCACAAGAATCATGCTCCGTACGATTAGGACATGCAATATACTGCGCATACGCAAGCGCCAATGCCAGTTTACCTACACCAGCAGGTCCCGCAAACAACTGCGCATGCGGAATGCGCCCTTCGCGCACCGCTTGACGTAGTTGATTCTTCTCGTTTTCTTGCCCTATTATGTCACAAAATTGCATAGTTACACAAATTAGCCTACAAAGGTACAACAAAAAAAGGACAAATGCAAGAAAAACGAGCAAAAGTTTATTTTAAGCTCGTTTTTCTTATTGATCAGAATAATAGTACGCTAGAAGAAATATTATGGCTTACGATTATAAATAACAGTACATTGCTTACGTGCAACAAATATAGCATAAACAAACGCCATCAATATCATCAGAAATAGCACATCCCACTCCAACCCCAATGGGATAATTTCATCTTCGGGTACATCAGGAACGCCAGGTCCTACCAAACCATACATTGTAGGGGCTGAACTAGCGATACTCATATTGGGTTGATTTTCTCCTATTGGATTTAAACTAGACGTCCATAGAGATGTAGTATTCGCACCCGTACCTGCTACAGAAACAGCAGATTGCGTTGTTTTTCTCACCTTACTCTTTGTATATAACTCCATAGAAGTTTTGTACGTACTAACTGTATTGACACTTTTTTCTACCGCTTGATTACCTGTCATTTGGTTCGTGCGCATAGGTGCTACAGAACGCATCTTATACGATTGAATTGATTGGCTGCAAACTGGTACTAATTCATTCGATAATGTGTGCTCTCCAAATACACTTGTCGGAGTTAATAAAGCAAACAATGCCAATATTGTTATATATAAATTTTTCATGACCATCGCATTACTCTTGGTTAATAAATTTATATCGCTCATTATTCACACGCACCACATACACACCCATCCCTAAACTGCTGATTGGCAACTCTATTTGATTGCTAAATTGCGCATGCATAACTTCTTGTCCACTCATATTATAAATGGTCACTATATTACGCATTTGACCTGTTACAATGTAAATATTTTTATCTGATAACCACAATTTAGTGGTTGGTATATTGTCAATGTTTGTAGCCACTCCTGGCCCTGACGGATTAAGATCTTCTTGGGATAAATCTGGGTTGAGCAGCACCTGAAAACGCATATTGTTCACAGATTTAGCAGGAGCATAGAAGCTATACGTTTCACCTTCTTCCAAAGCAATAATACTATCTGCCACCACATCTTTAAGATATAACGAATCACCTATCAACGAACTAAAACGCAACGTGTAGATTGTATCTTCACCTGCACAAAAACCAATATACATGCTATCAATCTGGTTAGATGATGATATTTCCATCTCACCACATGGTTCATTAGTATAGATATTTACTTGTCCTGCTGCATTCATATTTCTGCCGTCGTAACCATTGTCATATCCAGAAGTACAACGCATATCTTGCAAAATATACATACGATCCGATCCACTACGTTCTCCATATGCCTGAATACGTATACGACGTAGCAATTCAGGCGCAGTAGTAGAGCGATCTGGCATTCTCATCGCGTTATTACCTGGATTTGAAGTACTCCAAACATGTTTATCATAATCCAATTTGATGGTGCAATTCGCGGCATTGGCTATCACATACACACCCTGCATTGGAGGAATCAACGTTGGATCCTCGTTTGAATTTACATTTGAAGCATTTAACACAGGAATAGCTGTATATTGCCCAGCGGCCTGTGTGGTCGTTTGTGTTCCATTATTTTCAGAAGTGGCATTCTGCCATTCCGCCCAGGAACCTGTATTAAACACATAGAACGTCTTTTCCATATCTCCCGTAAAATCGTCTGCAGTAAATGCAGCCACATTGATAGGAGCAAGGTAACTATTAGTAAAGATATTATCGCCTCCTGCCGTTTTTTGCAAAGTAATGTCTTGAGGTTGATTAATTGCCGTTGCCACCCAATTATAAGTTGGTTTTCCTTGTTGTGTAATCGCATAGCCAGCAAATGGCTCCAACGCAACAGTACCTTTTTGCTTTGACCACCCGCTTGATTCGGACCAACTATATAACCATGTGTTAGATGTCAACGTAACCTCCGTATCGGCACCTGGTGCACCAACATATTGCCACAAACGATGCTTATTTTCTGTAGGATATGCCTCACTTGGTTGGCTCTTCGTAGTATATTGCACAGTCACTCTTGGCATATACTCCTCTGCCACTTCTGGGTGAATACGCAAATAACCAGCTCCCGTTACCGATTCGTGTCTGCCAGAATTATTATGGATAGCAATAGACGAACCATCGCTTGCTGTGCCTTCGATACCTTCACTTCCTACAGTCAAGCCACCTTTGCAAGTTATCGTAAGTTGACTACCATCCTCAAAGATCGCTCCAGAAACGCTTTGTGCCTCATCTATCACTGCATCTGAACGAAGAATGACAGGTATGTCGTTTTCATCGGGCACACGCTTTATATTCCAGTTCTCGGTATCCGACCATTGATTACCGTTATCACCATTAAACACGATTGCTCCATCTACAGGAACTATCAATGCTGATTTTGCAACTGCCACAACAGTTTGATTATCATCCAACGGAGTACCACGATTTAAATTATTAGACGTATTGGTGGTATTCCCTCCACCACTAACCGAAAGTTGACGCTCTCCCGTTTCACTATTAAAAATCATCGGTTGAACAGCAGGGATATTAGATGGTTTTGGATAGGTATATGGCTGCATCGGCTCATAATTAGGCAACGAATAGACGTACAAACTATGTGTAGTAGATGATACCACAAACAAATTACCTGCATAATCAAATTCCAAACCATCTATCTTATCTGCCCCTGTTACTGGTATCTCAAACATCCAATCAAGATTGAATCCAAACCAAGTATCGTTGTCGTTATAGAACAATTTAAACACACAAACCCTCTCACTAAACGCAACTGCCAAAAAAGCTTCAGAACTATACATGCCATCCTTCTCGTATAGTGCCACCTGTCCTGTCGGATTAGGGTGATTCTCCTCAACTAATTTATTTTGAGTATGTGGAGATAACATTTGGCGTACATTCCACAACGGAGAAACATTGTTACCCGAATAAGTGTCTTGGGCACCAGTTCCCATGGAATATTGGAAATAACGCACTAATCCAGTTCCTGGAGATTTATGTTTTTGATAACCGCTCGGATGTATATGTGCTAAGAATGAATATGCATCCATTTTTCCACGGTGCTGCGCCACCCAAAAACTACCTCGAGAACTCACAACCATAGAGTTGTCCGCATCCACCCAAGGAGAAACACAATAAGGAAAACCATATTGCGCTTTGCCTTCCTGGGTAGTTCCATAAAAAGTAGATGTTCTTGGATTATAGTATTTTTCCGCTTGATCATAGACCTCATCATCATCCTGCTTAGTCAACTTATAAATCACACCTGTTCCAGGATCATATTTATCATCTGATACATCTTCTGTTTCACTTCCTGAACGTATCGCAGACGCACCTCCTGCCTTGCTCAAGACATACAGTTCACCACCTGGACCAAAAGCCAAAGAGTTGATAGGATGAAGAGACGAGGACGCATAGTTTGCTTCAGATATAAGATTTCTGGTCACATTAACAGCAGCACCTTTATCTGTCAGTATCACCTCCTCATCAGGCAGCAACTGATAAATAGCAGATTGCTGACTACTTGCTGATTTTGCATAATACACACTTCCATCTACGGGATTGACCGCTATACTGTGCATATAGAATCGCGTCCATTGATCAGTTTCTGCTGGAAAATTCACGCCACTCGGCATATAACTGCCACCAACCTTTTTATATTTACCATCAACTGGATTAGGCTCAAGCACCACAATACCAGGCGCATAGGCATCTCCACTTACTGCATCAGGAGTAGGAGCATTAGCGATATATACGCGACCAAAAAACTCTGATTGTGGATTTTTATCAATTGCTATACCCTGTGGGCAACGGAAATTCTTATCCACATACAACAGACGAGGCTCTTTTCTCTGTGCAAACAATGCACCATAACCATCCTCATAGGTATATGACTGTAAAGTATAATTAGAATAATCTTTTAGCCATATATCCACCATATCCGCTCTATTTCCTGTGATTTTATCTGCCTTTAACTCTATTGCCCATGTCATATTAAGACAGTCACTTTGACTTGTCAGATAAATAGGTATCTCTGCTTTCGTTAATGAAATAGCATATTCACCAGCATCGGAACGCTGTTCCAGAACACTTGATGGCAGATCATAGCGCCCTAGTTCAGCATTCGTTTCGCTATGATAAAATACCAATGTACCACTTTGGGGCGGAACATTAGATTTGAAATAAAAGGTATATGTTCCTAACACAGAAGGTTTGCCATCTGCCTCCAGTTCTCCCTCATATGTATAATGCAAATCATACGCAAAAATGCGTAAGTTACCATAATCCAACATTTGAGCAGTAACACTACTAAATCCACCTGCCCATCCACACCAATAAAGTGCTAATAAGAAAATAATACTACGAATAGTTTTTTTCATGGCTGATACTTCAATTATGTTATTCTACTGATTATAAGCATTTAATGAAATTTGCAATTGCATGCAAAAAGTTTGCAAAATTACTACATTTTTTTTGAATACACAAATTTTCCACCATAAAAAAATCAATTATTAATATCATAACCTACTGATTGTCTAAATACCACAACGCAGTCTTTCCGCTATCAATTACGTACCATATACGTAGGATATACGTAACATATACGTAGGATAATCGAGTTGTTAACCTGAGAATACCGAAGAATGATGCGGAAATGTACCTAAAGATATGTACAAAAAAAGACAACCACCTAAGTGATTGTCTTGTGGTCCTGCTTGGGCTTGAACCAAGGACCCCCTGATTATGAGTCAGGTGCTACTAACCAACTGAGCTACAGGACCCCGCGCGTAAAGTGCGCCAACTAAAATATTCTAAATATTGCCTTGAATTAAGGAATTACCAATTCTTGACCAGCTTGTACCTTATCTGGGCTTGGCAACACATTCTTGTTTGCCTCATAGATACATGTCCAACGAGATGCATCGCCATACTCAGCCTTAGCAATCATAGACAAGGTCATGCCTTCTTCTACAATGATTGTCTTTAATGAGGTATTTTTACAAGCAGAAGCCTCTTCTTTTGCTGCGGTCTCTTGTGAAATGGTCTCAAATTCCTCCTTAGTCACAAGGCGAATCTCTACGCGACGATTAGGTGCATAAGCTCCCTTGCTGCGCTTACCTTCAATAATACCACCACTATAGCCTACAACTCGCTCTGCTGCCACTCCATACTCACCCTTCAACTCCTCTGTCACGGTGTTCACACGTGCAGTAGTCAACTTCTTATTGTATTCTACTGAACCTGTATTATCTCCATAACCAACAACTTCTGCATACAATTCCTCGTTAGCATTTAGTTGAGCTGCTGCTTGTTGTACAGCCTTCAATGCATCATTGCTCAAATCAGATTTATTAAGATCAAAGTACGCATAGAACACATTGTTAGCCACCATTGTAGGAGCTACCTCCTCTTTTACAACAACTGTATCAAACACTACAATCGTATCGCGCTTACGCTCCTCTGTAACAAGCACTTGTTGTACGATAGGAGCTACTTGCTCTACCACTTCATCTCGAACTTGAGTCATATAGTGCAAGTCATAGTCTTGGTTCAAAGCATGTGGTTTATTCTTCGTACCTAACTTATAACGAACAGACAACATCACATCTGCTATACCATCGTTGCTTGTACCTTTAGTCATTCCATCCCAAGCATCTTCTGTAATAGAGTAAGAATAAAGTCCTTTCAAACTCAAAGAAACACTCTTAGATACATTAAACATAAATTCTGCACCCATTGTCACGATTGGAACACAACGTGCTTCTTTTATTGTTTGATCAAGAGCACTAATTCCCAAACCACCGCCAGCAATCACATTGAGTGCAAAAATCTTGCTTGGTTGATAAGGACGCCATACATTGAACGCATCAAATGTGAGGAACGCATGTGCACGGTGCATCTGACCATTAAGAAGTTCTGCGCCATCAGCAGCTGACTTTACTTGGTGCATAGAAAACATGTATTCTGCACCAATACCCCATACTGTATTGAAGTTATACACAAAACCCAAACCAACAGTAGGACCATAGATTTTCTTACCAATATCACCTTTTCCGAAATCACCATCAAAAAGGTTACCACCTGCATCCAAGAACAAACTCCAATTAGCCGTATTTGGCTTAGCAAGAGCTATGGTATTCGTCTCATTATTTGACACCACTTGGGTTGTATCGTTATTAGCATATGAACTTTGAGCTACACACAAAACCATACCACAAACAACTGCAGTACATTTTACAAATTGGGCACTTAATGTGCCTTTTAAAAATGATGTTTTCATACTATTTAGCCACAATTTGGCTGCAAAGGTACGATATTTTTTTGAATCCACAAAGAAAATCAAGAAAAAAAACGCTTTTTTTGTCTTTTTGTTGCAAATATGCAAAGATTTTGGTAACTTTGCAGGCTCAAAGAAGCGAAAAATATTAAAATTCAACGAAATATATTGATACTTATCCAATTATGGAGATTTTACAACAAATGTTAAAACGTGCGCAAGCTAATCCGCAGCGCATCGTATTGCCCGAAGGTGACGAACCTCGCACTTTGGAGGCGGCAAATATTCTTTTGAAAGACAAGATTGCTAATCTTATTCTCATCGGTAACCCAGCAGTCATCCAACAAATGGCAGCAGAGAAAGGGTACGAGTATATTAAAGAAGCAAAAATCGTTGATCCCCTCAACGATCCCAAGATGCCAGAGTATGCCAATCTGCTTTTTGAACTTCGTAAGGCTAAAGGTATGACCATCGAACAAGCTACCGAGAAAGTGAAAGACCCACTCTACTTAGGATGCTTGATGATTAAGAATGGTGATGCCGACGGCGAGTTGGCAGGTGCACGTGGTACTACTGCTGACACTATCCGTCCTGCATTCCAGATTCTCAAGACACGTCCAGGCGTACATATCGTATCAGGTGCATTCTTGATGTTCACTCCTGCTAAGCACCTGGGCGAAAACGGTTTCCTCGTGTTTGCAGACTGCGCTGTCAATCCATGTCCTAATGCGCAAGAGTTGGCAGAGATAGCAGTAACAACCGCAGAAACTGCTAAAGCGCTTGGAGGTATTGAACCACGCGTAGCAATGCTTAGCTTCTCATCAAAGGGTAGCGCAAAGCACGAGTTAGTGGATAAAGTTACAGAGGCTACTCGCATTGCACATGAGATGGCACCAAACTTGGCTTTAGATGGCGAATTGCAATTGGATGCTGCATTAGTAGAGAGTGTAGGTGCACAAAAAGCACCAGGCTCACCAGTAGCTGGTAAAGCCAATGTACTTGTTTTCCCAGACCTGCAAGCTGGTAATATCGGCTACAAACTGGTAGAGCGTTTCTCTGGCGCAGATGCAGTAGGACCAATCTTACAAGGTATTGCAGCACCTGTCAATGACCTCAGTCGTGGTTGCAAGGTACAAGATATCGTGCAAATGGTAATCATTACTGCCAATCAAGCAATTGGTGCAAAAGAATTGTAATTAATCTAATATTCATCATAAAAACACACAAAAGACATGAAAGTACTTGTATTGAACTGTGGTAGCAGTAGTATTAAGTATAAACTTTTTAACATGGACACCCATACCGTAATGGTACAAGGTGGTGTTGAGAAGATTGGTTTGCCAGATTCGTTCTTGCAAATTAAATTATCAAATGGAGAAAAAGTAAAAATCGAGCAACCTATGCCAGAACACACCGTAGGTATTCAATTGATTTTGAATAGTCTGGTAGATAAACAAATCGGTTGTATTGCTTCTCTTGAGGAGATTCAAGCCGTAGGTCATCGAGTTGTGCACGGAGGCGAAAAATTCAACAAGTCTGTACTCATCACTCCAGAAGTAAAGGAGATGATTGTAAAATGCGTAGAGTTAGCTCCACTCCACAACCCTGCTAACCTCAAGGGTATTGAAGCTATTGAGACTGCTCTCCCTGGTGTACCACAAGTGGCTGTCTTTGACACTGCTTTCCACCAAACCATGCCTGATGAGGCATATATGTATGCTATACCATACGAATTATATGAAAAGTATGCTATCCGTCGCTACGGCTTCCATGGTACCTCACACCGCTATGTGTCTGCGCGCGTGTGCGAGTATTTAGGTATTGATCCTAATACTACCAAGGTAATCACCGCACATATTGGTAATGGTGGTAGTTGTACTGCGGTGTTGAATGGCAAGTCTGTAGACACTTCTATGGGATTGACTCCACTCGAAGGTCTGATGATGGGCACTCGTGCTGGTGATATGGACCTTGGAGCCGCTACATATATTATGGAGAAAGAGAATCTATCTACTACTGAATTCTCTAATCTTATGAATAAGAAATCAGGATTGCTGGGTGTGAGTGGAGTGTCAAGTGATGCTCGCGACATTGAGAATGCAGTACAAGCAGGCAATGAGCGCGCGGATTTAGCACGTCGCATATTTATTTATCGAGTAAAGAAGTATATTGGTGCTTATGCTGCCGCTATGAATGGTGTAGATGTCATCGTCTTTACAGGTGGTATAGGTGAGAATGACGCATATATTCGTGCTGAAGTAACGAAAGGACTCACCTATCTTGGCATAGATTTTGACGAAAGCAAGAATGCTGTACGTGGAGAAGAAGCTATTCTTACAACTCCTGAGAGCAAGGTAAAGGTTTGCATTATCCCTACCGACGAGGAATGGATGATTGCATCAGATACCCAAGCACTGATTTAACTATAACCCGCAAGGTTCGACAATAGTCGGACCTTGCATATAAAAACTACAACTGAACCTTGAAACCCATTATTTATCAGTTGCTACCTCGTACGTTTACCAACTATAATGAGACACGTCGTCATGGAGGTAGCATGCAAGAGAATGGCTGTGGTACGCTGAATGCGATCACGCCGAAGGCGTTACACGCCATACATGACTTAGGTGCTACACACGTGTGGTACACAGGTGTCATACGTCATGCCACTGCACAATACAATACGCCAAGCATTGTCAAAGGTTTGGCAGGAAGTCCTTATGCTATAACTGATTACTACGATGTACATCCTGACTTATGCGAGGATAAGCGTCGTCGTATGAAGGAGTTTACCGATTTAGTAGAACGTACTCATAAGGCAGATATGGGCGTGATTATCGACTTTGTACCTAACCACGTATCCCGCGAGTATCACTCTACTGCTCACCCTCGTGGAGTAGTGGATTTGGGTGCGAATGACAATCCCGATTGGGCATTCTCGCCACTCAACAATTTCTACTATATGCCTGGTCAGAAGTTTGCTCCCTATTTCGATATTAAGGGATATGAGGAGTATCCTGCTCGTGCTACGGGTAATGATTGCTTTGTGGCTACACCATCCATCAACGACTGGTATGAGACCGTGAAACTCAACTATGGTGTCTTCTACCAAGGTGGTGGAGAAAAACAGTTTGATCCTATCCCTGATACATGGCACAAGATGCTGCATATCTTGCTCTTCTGGGCAGGTAAGCAGGTTGATGGTTTCCGTTGCGACATGGCGGAGATGGTGCCTCGTGAGTTTTGGGCATGGGCGATTGAGCAAGTCAAGAAGGAATACCCAAATATCCTGTTCATTGCGGAGGTCTATAACCCTCATCTCTACCGCGACTATTTGGCTGCGGGCTTTGATTACCTCTACGACAAGGTGGGTATGTACGACTACCTACGCGGTGTGACTAGCAAGAATTGGGCTGCGGAGGGTATCACGATGCAATGGCAATCGGTGGACGATATTCGTGACCGTATGCTCTATTTCCTAGAGAACCACGATGAGCAGCGCATCGCTAGTGGCTTCTTCTGCGGACGCGGTATGTGTGCTGAGCCTGCTATGATTGTAGCTGCTACTTTGGGCACTAATCCTGTGATGGTGTATGCAGGACAGGAGTTGGGCGAGAAAGGCATGGATGCTGAGGGCTTCTCAGGCATGGACGGACGTACAACAATCTTTGACTATTGGGGCGTGAAATCCCTGCAAGCGTGGGCTAATCATGGTAAGTTTGATGGTGCTAATCTGGATGAGGAGCAAAAGACGCTTCGCTCATTCTACCGTCAACTATTGCGCGTAGCACGAAGCGAGAAAGCCATCACTATGGGTGATATGTATGACTTGACTTATGCGCAAACAGAAGGATTCAACAAGCACGAGCAATACACGTTTATCCGCAAGTATAAGAAGCAAACGATATTGGTTATTCTGAACTTCGACGACCGTCAAGTGGATATGCAGGTGCGTATTCCACAAGAGGCATTTGAGCATTTGCAACTCGAGTCGCAATCAGAGGCAAAGGCGAAAGACTTGCTCACAGGTACGGAATATACTTTCCCATTGACCCCTCATACTCCTATTTGCATAACGCTTCCTGCTTGGAAGGGTGTTATGTTAAAGATTAAAGGTTAAAAGATATGAAACGATTGGCAGAGATTATCAAACCTTATCTTCAGTTGCTTCGAGTAGGCAATCTTACTTTTGTGGCTATCCTGCTCTACGTCATGGAAAAGTGGGTGGCAACACCTTTGCTCCAACTAGAGCAATTTGGTGAACTTATGCCTTGGTGGATATTGACATTGCTGATCGTGAGTGTGGTAGGTATCGCTGCGGGAGGATATGTAATCAACGATTACTTTGATGTCAAGATTGACCGCATTAATCGTCCAGATAACTTAGTTGTAACCCGTATTATCTCACGTGATGCAGCCATGAATCTATTCTATGGTCTCACGGCAGTAGGCGTGATTGCTGGTACGGTAGTGGCATGGTGGGCGCATAGTTGGACGTTACTATTCACATATGTAGTTATCCCAGGACTATTGTGGTTCTACTCTGCCAGCTACAAACGCATGTTTCTCGTTGGTAATCTAGTCGTAGCGTTTGCTTCAGCTATTGTACCATTACTGGTAGCAATAGCCAATGCTGACTATTTGCACCATCTCTACCAAAACGCATTGGCTTATTCCCCTATTGTAGGTGAGTTGTATGTCTGGACAGGTGGTTTTGCTGCATTTGCATTTTTGCTCACATGGGTGCGCGAGATAGTGAAGGATATAGAGGATATAGAGGGTGACCGCGAAATGGAATGTCGTACTCTGCCCATTGTGTGGGGCGATAAAGTAGCTAAGATTATTGCCACCCTTTTGCTTATGGCAATTGCTATTTTGATAGTATATATGCTATTCGCCGTCTTACCTTTCTCACATGAATGGAAATCCTTGCCTACGCGCTACGTAGTGTTTGGTTTGATTGTACCTATCCTATGCTCTATTGTCTTGCTTTGGGCAGCAAACAACCGCACAGAATATCACCGTGTACAAACGATTATCAAGTTCGCTATGTTCATGGGTATGCTTTTCTCCTATGTGATTGCCACTAACCTTTAATACTTTTGAAACAAGCGCGTAGCGCATGAAACTTTTGAATCCAAATATCATCTTGGGCTCTCAAAGCCCTCGCCGTCGCGAACTGATGGCGGGTTTAGATATCCCATTCTCTTGCGTCACTATTGATGCAGATGAGTCTTACCCTACTTATCTTCAAGCGGGGGATATACCTCTATATATTTCGCGCGCAAAGGCGCGCGCATACGCGAGTGAACTTCGAGAGAATGAATTGCTTATTACATCCGATACGATCGTTTGGCTCAATGGCGAGATGCTAGGAAAGCCACAAGACGAAGCAGATGCTAAAGCCATGCTTTCCCGCCTCAGTGGCCAAACCCATGAGGTATATACCGCAGTATGTTTTGCTGATATGAACGGCGAACTAGAAACTTTAGTGGATTGTACTAAAGTCACATTCAAGACGTTATCAGAGGAAGAAATTAACTACTACGTAACCAAGTACCACCCGCTCGATAAAGCGGGAGCATATGGTGTACAAGAGTGGATCGGTTATGTGGGCGTTACGCGTATGGAAGGCTCTTATTTCAATGTCATGGGTTTCCCTATTTCCCGTGTCTATGACGCTCTGCAGCAACTAGGTGTTTTTTAACAATACTCACTTCGCTCACTTTATCCTCTTACAAGTTAATTAGAGATGATTACAATTCGCAGAGCGGAAATAAAAGATGTAGCATATATCGCCGAAGGAATCTTTAATGCGTTTTTATTAGAAGACAATGCAATAGTATTGGAGAATCGCATTGGAGAAGGTAGCATTCCATTGAGAGAAAAATGGATGGAGATATTGACAGGTGTATGCGCGCAGGCAGATACACATTATAGTTATACCAATACATTTATTGCCGAATTAGACGGAGAAATAGCCGGAATGATGATAGCAGTAGATGGCAGAAACTACCGATTTCAACGAGAAAAAATGTATCCACAGTTGAAATCGCTATTTGATATTGCATTTGGTATGGGGTGGGAAGATATGGAAGATGAAGCAAAGCTAGGAGAGTTCTATATCGACAGTTTGTCGGTATCTCAAATGTATAGGAATCGTGGGGTGGGAACCGCATTGATAGAACATGCGAAACTGCAAGCCAAAGCACTCGGAATAGAACGAGTAACACTAGCAGTAGAGCCGATGAATTCGGCAAAAATACTGTATCAACGTATGGGATTTGAGTTTGAAAGAGAAATAGTAATCTTCAATGAAGTCTATCACTTGTATATGAATGGATTAGAATCCCTAACAGCGAATGAAGTAAATCAAACGAAATTTTTATAAAAAATTTGCATAATCCAGCAAAAACTACTACTTTTGCAAGAAATTAGGAAAAAAATGGAATATAGATATACGATAACGAACGACCCTAAAAAGGGGATATTGCTGATCAATGCGCAGGGTGATGAGGTTGCTGCAACCGATATTTTGGATAAGTGTAGTTCGGCACGCGTATTCGCTTTCGATGGCAAGATGGGAGCAGGTAAAACCACTTTCATCAAACATCTATGCGAAACTATGGGGACAAAAGATGTAGTGAATAGTCCGACATTTGCAATTGTTAATGTGTATGAGATAGCAAGCAGTGAAGAAGTTTATCACTTTGATTGTTACCGAATCAAGGATATTCGAGAGGCATTGGATATGGGTACTGAAGAATATCTATACTCGGGGAATTACTGCTTTATTGAGTGGGCAGAAATGATCGAGTCATTGCTGCCAGAAGATACCATCTGGGTGAAAATTGAAGTGGAAGAAAATGGAGAAAGAAGTTTGAGTTTTGATGCGTAAGTGGTTGTGCATATTGTTTTTATCGATTGGTTTTCAGTCAATTGCCCTATCTGACGATTGGATTATTGAGCATGAGAATGTGCTTAGCCTTCGATATGGCGGTATGTGGCAGCAAGATCAATATCTAAGTCCCCTACTCTATTCTGGGCAACAAATAGGAATAAGCAATGAGTGGTGGCAAGGTTTTAATCAAGATAGTACGAAGCACTGGCAACATGTGGGGCAAGCACATATCACAGGCGGAATGGCATATAGTGAACGTATGAACAACCTGATATATTCCGTTGGTTTACAAGGTGGTTGGGGTGCGCAATATGCTTGGAAATGGAAAGAATTGGGATTACAAGCATTAGTAGGTCCGTACTTAGATGTGGAATTATTTGGTAAGATGCACGCATCGAATGTAAACAAACCCTACTCGATGGATTTGGCGGTGAATATGTGTGCGATGGGCGGTGTGAGTTGGGCGTTCAAAGCGAAGAAAACAAGCTATAGATTGCGTTATTTGGTGCGTTTGAATGTGTTAGGAATGGATTATATACCTGATTATTGGCATTCGTATTTCGAAATGGGTGAAGGCGTTTTGGGTAATTTCCGTTGTGCAGGACTGTGGAATCATAGGCATTTGAAACACGAATTGACATTCGATATGCAGTTTGTTCGCTCTACTTGGCGCGTTGGACTTGCACATGAATATCTAGAATACGGAACAAAAGAAATGATGTTCTCGCGTGAAATGGTGAGTGCTGTGGTTGGATGCATATGGCAATATAAAATAAATCCAGGAAAATCATTTGTGGTATGGTGAGAAAATGGGTAGTATATGGTGTGTGGTGCGTAATCTGGTTATTGAGTAGTTGCACGCATCCGTTTGATGAGCAAAAGGATAATACACCGCTAAACAATTTTGAGGCATTGTGGCAGATTATTGATGAGAAGTATTGTTTGTTTGATGATAAAAAGACAGATTGGAATTCGGTATATTCTGCTTATTATCAACGATTTGATACAATGAAAATTGTGGAATATGAAGATAATTATCGATTCTTTGATGGACTGGAAGAAATGTTGAATGAGTTGGAAGATGGGCATGTGAATCTGTATTCACCGTTCGACATTTCGGTGTGCGGACAATGGTATGAGGGATACCCCACAAACTTCGATTCGGAGATATTGACTAAGTACTATTTGAAAGATTATAGGCGTGCTAACGGACTGAATTACTGCATGATAGACGGAGATAGCATTGGGTATGTGTATTATGGTTCGTTCTCGGATGGTTTTTCGTTAACAAACTGGTTGGCGGTGCTAAACTATTTCGCAAAATGCCGAGGCATCGTATTGGATGTGCGCAATAATGGTGGCGGAAGCATGGATAATGCCTATCGATTGGCGGCTCCGTTCTTTACAAAAGATACGGTAGTGGGCTATTGGCAGCATAAGTCTGGTCCGGGTCATGAGGATTTCTCGAAGTTTGAACCCATGAGGATGAACGAAAGCAAAGGATATTGGAGACGGCCTGTGGTGGTGCTATGTAACAGGCGGAGTTATTCGGCAGCGAACTTCTTTGTGAGTATAATGCGCTATGCGGATAACTGCCTGATACTAGGTGGAATAAGTGGAGGCGGTGGTGGTATGCCAATGAGTTATGAGTTACCTAATGGATGGATGGTACGCTTCTCGAGTGTGAAAATGTATGATAGAGATCGCATCAGTATTGAGGCAGGAATAAAACCACATCTATTAGTGAATCAGCACTCCGAGGATAAAGATGATCTAATAGAAGAGGCTGTGAGATTGATAAATTCGGCATACGAGAAGAAGTAAGAATATGATAGAAGTAAAAAACATACACAAATCGTTTGGCACACTCGAAGTGCTGAAAGGGGTAAATCTAACTGTGAAAAAAGGTGAGATAGTTAGTATCATTGGTAAGAGTGGCGCAGGGAAGACTACCCTACTCCAAATCATCGGTACGCTGGACAAACCCGACTCGGGTAGCATAATGATTGATGGTGTGGATGTGTTTGCACTGAAAGAGAAAGAGTTGGCAGATTTTCGCAATCGACATATCGGGTTTATCTTTCAGTTTCATCAGTTATTGCCCGAGTTCACCACATTAGAAAACGTGATGATGCCTGCTATGATTGCTTGTATGGAGGAGAAAGAGGCAGAGCAACGCGCGATGAAACTACTGACGGAACTGGGTATGGCTGAACGAATTACGCACAAACCAAATCAATTATCTGGAGGAGAAAAACAACGTGTAGCAGCTGCTAGAGCGATGATGATGTCACCTAATGTAATCTTGGCTGATGAGCCAAGTGGCAGTCTGGATGAAAGCAACAAAAAGGAACTGCACAAACTGCTGCTGCAGATGCGCGAGCAATATGGACAGACGATTATTATCGTCACACATGATAAGGAATTGGCGGAGATTAGTGATCGAGTGATTGAAATAAAAGATGGAACAATTTAAGCAAATAGGTAATAAGGCTATTAGGCAAATAGGCTACGGTCTATTAGCTATTGGGATGTTGTGTGGATGTGGAAATAAGTACCAATATATCCCAAAAGATATTGAGCCTATATCGATAGAGATTGTGCGTTTTGATAATGCACAGTTAGGTGTTCGCCCTGACAGCGTGAAGCAAGATATCAAAAAGCTATATGATGATTACGAATCATTTATGCCGATATTCGTAGAAGGTATTTTGGGTATTCCAACCGAAGATACAGCTTATTTGTGTGAGATGTATGCACAGTTTTTGACCGATACCGCGATGGGATTTGCACAGACAAATGTTAAGGCACAAACGCTATTTGCAAATGTAGATAGTCTACAAGAAACATTGAATATGGGATTTACACGTCTACATCATCTGTATCCCGATTGGAAAATCCCTACTCTATATCTGTTTGTTTCAGGATTTAACTCATCTGTTATGTATTACGAAGATATCGTAGGTGTAGGCATAGATATGTACCTAGGAAGCGAGTACCCATATTATAATCAGGTGGTTTATGACTATCAAAAACAAACTATGCGCAAAGGATGTGTCGCTGTCGATGTGCTGAGTATGTATTTGGCATATAATATTCCGTATAACAGCAAATATAACAGGTTATTAGAACAAATGATTTTCCGCGGAAAACAATTATTTTTGCTTAGCCAATTGTTGCCCGATGAGCCTGAATGGGAATTGATAGGCTACTCAAAAGAGCAATGGGATTGGTGTAAAACGTATGAGAAAGCTATTTGGAATCGCATCATGGAGAAGCGGGATTTATTTAAGACTGAGTCGAGTGTATTAAGTTCATATATCAACGATGGACCATTTACATCAGAAGTGACACAAGACTCGCCAGGACGATTAGGTCAATGGGTAGGATGGCGTATTGTAGATAGCTATATGCGCAATAATAAGAAAGTTACATTACATGAATTAATGAACGAAAACGATGCACAAAAGATATTAGAACAAAGTTATTATAAGCCGTAGTATAATTTATTTTATTAGATAATAAGAATCCTTATCATCTATTATTTGAAATATATAGAAGGATACAAAAACAGCCGCAGGTCTCCCCTGCGGCTGTTTAATGTTGAAAAGTTAATAGCGCAAAGCGCTTATTTGGTTTTCTTGCTAGCAAGAATGAAGTAAACAATCAGCGCCACATACGCTGCTACGCCGACGAGGGCAGCGCCGTTGCTTGCAGCCCAAGCGCCCAAGTAGCACTCTACGCCGCAGAACTTGATCAAAGCACTTACCACACCCATCAATGCTCCACCTGCGATGAAGCCAGATGCAATCAAAGTGCCCTTCTCGTTGCGAGCTTGAGCCAACTCCTCGGCTTTCTCGCCATCTTTCTCACGTTTGCGGCTAACG
The DNA here is from genome assembly GCA_017546705.1 of Paludibacteraceae bacterium. Lineage (GTDB taxonomy): Bacteria > Bacteroidota > Bacteroidia > Bacteroidales > Paludibacteraceae > Colicola. The sequence continues at coordinate 9,145 of JAFYSB010000001.1, read as the reverse complement.
AGCCATGAGATAGCACCACCCACGAGCAATGGGGTATTCAAGCTCAATGGGATGAACATACCCAAAGCAAATGCCAACACGGGTACACCCATGAAGTTGAGAATCAATGCCAAAGCAGCACCTGCGAAATAGAGCATCCATGGTGCACCTTGACCACTCATCAATGGTTCGATAACCGCAGCCATCGCATTAGCCTGAGGAGCTACGAGAGCGTTCTCGCCTACGAAACCATAGGTCTTATTCAGAATAATCATCACACCACCTACGGTAGCGGCACTCACGAGAGTGCCGAGGAACTTCCAAGTCTCTTGTTTGTATGGGCTGGTACCAATCCAGTAACCGATCTTGAGGTCAGTAATAAAACCGCCCGCCATAGACAAAGCGGTACAAACGACACCACCAATCACCATGGCGCCGACCATGCCGCTTGAGCCCTTCATGCCTACTGCCACGAAGATCACAGAAGCGATGATAAGGGTCATCAATGTCATACCGCTGACAGGGTTGCTACCTACGATAGCAATGGCGTTAGCCGCCACAGTAGTGAAGAGGAAAGCGATGACTGCTACCACAAGGAAAGCTACCAAGGCTTGCCATAAATTGCCCAAGACACCGAGCCAGAAGAACACGAGGGTCACGAGCAATGCCACGGCAATAGCCAAGACGATGAATTTCATGCTCAGATCTTTCTCCGTGCGGAGCGATGCCTCGATGACTTGTTTGCCCTTGCCGCCGAGCTCTTTGCCAGCCAAACCGACAGCCGATTTGATCACGCCCCAACTCTTGACAATACCGATGAGACCAGCCATAGCGATGGCGCCGATACCGATATTGCGACCATAGTCGAGGAAGAGGTTTTGTGGGTCAGTAGCTTCCATGCCTGGTACGCTGCCGAGGAGAGGAAGGAGTACCCACCATACGAAGAACGAGCCCGCGCAAATAACGGCTGCGTACTTGAGGCCGATGATATAACCGAGACCTAGGACCGCAGCAGAAGTGTTGATGGAGAAGACGAGTTTGAACTTAGCCGCCAAGGCCTCTCCCCAACCCATCATGCGGGTAGTAAGTTGCTCGGTCCAGAGGCCAAAAGTGGAAACAGCAAAATCGTACAAACCTCCGATTCCAGCGGCCCAAATGAGGGGTTTAGCTTGGTTGCCACCGCCTTCGCCAGAGACGAGGACTTGGGTTGTAGCCGTAGCCTCAGGGAATGGATATTCGCCGTGTTTCTCCTGAACGAAATACTTGCGGAAAGGAATGAGGAAAAGGATACCAAGACAACCACCAAGCAAGGATGATAGGAAGACTTGCATGAAGTTGACGGTGATCTCAGGATACTTGGCCTGCAAAATGTAGAGCGCAGGGAGAGTGAAGATAGCACCCGCTACAATCACACCCGAAGAAGCGCCGATAGATTGAATAATCACATTCTCGCCAAGAGCATTCTTACGCTTCATCGCAGAAGAGAGACCTACAGCAATGATAGCGATAGGAATGGCCGCTTCGAATACTTGACCTACTTTCAGACCTAGATAAGCAGCTGCGGCAGAGAAAATCACAGCCATGATGACACCCATGATCACGCTATAAGGGGTGATCTCGGGGTAAGAGTTTTGTGGTTTGAGAATTGGCTCGTAGTGCTCTCCTGGTTTGAGAGGACGAGAAGCGTTCTCGGGGAGTTGGATTTTTTCTTGTTTCATATCGATAGTTGTTTATACCAAAGTTTTACCTACTGCGTGAGCGATTGGTTTTAGCGATGTGTACATCTCACTGAATTGCTGATGGTCGAGTTGTTGTGGAGCGTCGCTTTGTGCACACTGAGGGCATGGGTGCGTCTCAATCAGCAGACCATCAATACCCATAGCGGTACAAGCGCGTGCCAAATCGCCAATGCCATACGCATAACCCATCGCATGGCTCGGATCAAGGATGACAGGTAGGTTGCAATGCTGCTTGAGCCATGCCACACCACAAAGGTCCAAGGTGAAACGTGTATTAGTCTCAAAACTGCGAATACCACGCTCGCAAAGGATCACTTGATCATTTCCGCAACTCATGATAAAATCGGCACAATTGACCAATTCTTGCAAGGTTGAACCAAAGCCGCGCTTCAATATCACAGGTTTGCTTGATTGTCCGGCTGCGGTGAGTAGTCCGTGGTCATACATAGCCTTAGCACCTACTTGCACAATATCGGCATACTCCACCACTTTATCGGCATGGGTAGCATCGCGCATCTCGGTAGCGATCAGTAGTCCGTATTTCTCGCGCATCTCGGCTAAGAGCTTCAATCCATCTTCGCCCAATCCGCGAAATGTGTAGGGTGAAGTGCGTGGTTTGTAGCAACCTGCACGCAGTACGCGAATGCCCTGTTGAATGAGCATTTGGCATGATTGCTCGATTTGCTCGCGGCTCTCAATGGCGCATGGACCAGCAATCATCAGCTGGTTGCTTCCATCGCCTCCGATATAGGTATCGCCAATTGCAATACGATGGGTCTCTGGATGGTATTCGCGTGAAGATAGTTGCATATCGGTGTTGAAAGTCCAATGGGCTAATGCCATACTTTCGAGCGTAGCAGGCAGTTGCTTCACGGTGTGGTTAGTGATTAGCACAAAGTGATCTGCTTTCTCCAAACACAGTGCTCCCACATGATCAGCCAATTCTTGCACATACGCGTATGATATATTTTTAGGTAAATGAATAATCATGCTTTATGATTGAAAATCGATGATATGGTGAATAGAAATAATACCGATAATATCGGTTGTTTCTGCTGTTTCTGTTACTGCCAAGGTCGTGATATTATGTTTGTCCATAATAGCTAACGCATCACTCAATAGCGCATCCTTCGTTGTATGCTTGTAGGATGGCGTCATGATGTCGGTAGCAGTAATTTGCACATCGTTGTATTTTAGTATCGCTCGGCGCACATCTCCATCGGTGATAACACCCACACAACATTTCTTGTCATAGACCATAGTCATACCGAGATGCTTATCTGTTATTTCACGAACAATGTCGCGGAAAATGGTGTTGGTTTGCACGCGAGGTACTTCGGTGGTCATCACATTCTTGACGCGTCCTAACAATTTTCTGCCTAGGGCTCCGCCGGGATGGTATAGCGCGAAATCTTCAGCTTTGAACCTACGCATCTCCATCAGACACACCATCAGCGCATCTCCCATCAATAATGTGGCTGTGGTAGATGTGGTAGGTGCTATACCTAATGGACATGCCTCTTCGTCTACATGAATAGATAACGCATAATCTGCGCGCTTCACCAAAGGCGAATCCATATTACCTGTCATAGCTACAATCTTGCATCCCAATCGATGGAGAGGGTCAATGATATTCAAAATCTCGTTGGTGGATCCGCTATTGCTTACCAATATTGCAATATCATTAGCATTGATCATACCCAGATCTCCATGCACTGCCTCAGCAGCATTTACGAATATAGAAGGTGTGCCAGTCGAGGCAAATGAAGCGGCCATCTTATGGGCGATAATACCTGTCTTTCCGATGCCCATCATTACCACCTTGCCCTGACAATGGTAGAGTGCGTCTATGACTTCGTCAAAACTATCATCAATACTATTCTTGAGTTTTTCTAACTCGCGAATCTCTTCATCGAATATCTCTTTTGCTCTGTTTGCGTACATATTTTTTGTTTAATGTCTATAGTTTAAAACTGCGGAATATGCAATTTTACTGCCTAGCCTTTATACTTTGTACCAATTACCTGCTCAATTGCCAATGTTTGTTTGAGTATTGTTTCCACATCGTTCAGTCGCACTTGGTTAGCCGCATCCGAGATGGCTTTCTCAGGTTGAGGATGAACCTCTAGGAAGAGTCCATCTATACCTACTGCTGCCGCCGCACGGATTAGATGAGGCACCATCTCGCGGTTGCCACCCGTCACTCCTGCTTGACTGCTAGGTTGTTGTACCGAGTGTGTAGCATCAAACACCACTGGATAGCCGTAGTCGCGCATCTTCACTAGCGAGGTCATATCTACAATCAGATTGCCATAGCCGAAGCTCGAACCGCGTTCGGTGAGCCAGATGCTCTTGGAGGTGACAAGGCTATTAGGTGATGAGGCAAGAGGATGATTGGCCTCTATTTTAGCTATCGCACCACGCATGTCCCATGGAGCCATAAACTGCCCTTTCTTCACATTGACAACCTTACCTGTCTTAGCCGCAGCCACCAGCAAGTCGGTCTGACGGGATAAGAAAGCAGGTATTTGTAGTACGTCCGCTACCTCAGCCACAGGTGCACATTGCCATGACTCGTGTACGTCGGTTAGGATAGGCAAACCGAAAGTAGATTTCACTTCTTGCAAAATCTCCAATCCCTTCTCCATACCCACACCGCGCTCCGATAAACTCGTGCGGTTGGCTTTGTCGTATGAAGACTTAAAATATAACGTAATACCCAATCGCTCACATATCTGCTGCAGCGTTTCAGCTGTTTGCATCACGATATCACGACTCTCTATAGCACAAGGCCCAGCGATGAGAAACATAATCTTTAGAGTTTAAAAAGTTCTAAATGTTTTAAGCGTTGGTGTACACACGAATCCAATCTATTTCCATTTTGCCTGTACCCTTTTGTCCAGTAGGCAAATAACTACGAACCAACAGATGTAGATTCTCGCCAGTCAATGTGTTCTTACCGCGAGCAACCTCCACATCATTCACATAGTTTACTACTTCTTTCTCGTTCCAAACAAGGGTGTAAATAGCTTCCTTCTCTACTCTGTTAGCAGGCAAGATTGCTAATGATTTTTTTGCTGTTGCAGCAGTCAAACAAAGCACCTGTTTTGCCTTGCCAGTACAGCGTACTTTGGCTTGCAACACACCTGCTTTAGGAGCAATAGCTTGTGCAGTATGCCACACGTCACTTGTATACGCAAATGGATGCATCACCATACCTTTGGTTGGATGCCAAGCTGGTGCTGTCATCTTTTCCTTTTTGGTTTGGATAGTCAATACGCGATTAGCCACTTGAGTATTTTTACCCTGTGTGTATGCCTGCAGTTCATTGACGTGCGAGTGATTGGCTTTCAACTCTTTGCTTGGATAGAGGAAACCCGTCTGCCATACATCGGACAAACGCGCTGTCTCAAACTCTTCTGTCCAAACAGTCTTGTAACTCTCTAATTCAGCTACTTCTTTCTCTGTATGCGCAAAGAAAAATACAATATCAGCATGCTTTGTTAACTCATTTAAGCGTTTTTCTTGTTGACTTTCAGGTGTAGTAAACCAGCGTTTTGGATTCTTCCAAAACGCATTGGCTTGTTGAAATTCAGGGGTCTGAATCTGCTCTGCCAATGCCAAATAGTTAGCCACATCAGTTTTCTCTTTCCACGCCTCTTTTTTTAACAGATTGTAGAGAATAACCGATATACTCCACTTAAGTCCCTTATATGCAGACATCGTTTTAGCCTCTTGTGTATCAACATATTGAGTGGTTGTGAGTTCTTTTTTCTTTGTTTGAAACTCGGTAGATTCCACTACTTTCTTCAATGCATTATACTCTGCGAGAATATCGCTTTTCTCTACTTGGCGATAACGCACAATGATTTGCGCTTGTTCTTGCAACCATTGTTCAAATACTTTTGTACTTTTCATATTCGTTGATTTTTATCTCACAGCGCAGCGATCTAACATCCAACAGCGCAGCGATCTAACATCTTTATTAGTTCTTCTATTGTATCCACAAATCGTGGTGCATATTGCTCCTCTTGAGGCAGGAAAGATAATTTGCGCATATGCGCTACTTGTAGTTTCAAACCTTCGTAAAAGCCTTGATAATTCAGTATGAAGCAGGGTTTGCGATGTTCATCCACTGTACCACTTGCCACCACATCCATCATCTCATCCAGCGTACCGTAGCTGCCAGGCAAACAAACGAAACAATCGGCTAGTTCCTTCATCTGTTGCTTGCGTTCGCACATATTGTTCACCACATAGAGCGTATCGCAATTATCTGCCATACGCTTAGCTTGGATGATACGCTGTGGTATCACGCCTTCCACTGTGCCTCCACACGCTTTAGCCGCATTGCTCACACGGGTCATCAGTCCGCCTGTAGCACCGCCATATACTAAGGTGTGTCCAGCCTTGGCGATCCACTTACCCAGTACATCACCGAGAGCCAAATACTCCTCAGGTATTCTATCTTTTGCGCTACAATATACGGCTACCTTCATCTCTAAACACTAAACTCTAAACACTAAACAAAATCACGCATCAATCTTAGCGTAAGTCGCGTTCTTCTCGATGAACTCACGGCGAGGAGCCACATCATCACCCATCAACATAGCGATGGTGCGATCTGCCTCAGCAGCATTCTCGATGGTCACTTGCTTCAACAGACGACGAGCTGGGTCCATTGTAGTCTCCCACAATTGCTCATCACTCATCTCACCAAGACCTTTATAGCGCTGTGTCTTCACCAACTTCTCATCGCCACCGCAATGCTTCATGATAAAGTCTAAACGTTGTTGGTCATTCCAGCAATACTCCTTGTAGCTACCCTTTGAGCACAAGTACAATGGTGCCATCGCGATATACAAGTGACCTTGCTCAATAATCTCCTTCATATGGCGGAAGAACAATGTCATGATCAGTGTAGCAATGTGTGCACCGTCCACGTCGGCATCGGCCATAATGATTACTTTGTGGTAGCGCAACTTGCTAAGGTTCAACGCCTTAGGATCTTCCTCTGTACCAAAGGTAATACCCAGTGCGGTGAAGATATTTCTCACCTCCTCGCTCTCAAACACCTTATGCTCCATCGCTTTCTCCACATTCAAGATCTTACCACGCAATGGCAGAATAGCTTGAATCTTACGATCGCGACCAGTCTTAGCGGTACCACCCGCAGAATCTCCCTCCACAAGGAACAACTCGCACTCGGCTGGGTCTTTACTCTCGCAGTCTGCCAACTTACCAGGCAAACCGCCACCGCCGAGAGGTGATTTTCTGAGCACGCTCTGGCGAGCATTACGCGCAGCAATACGCGCTTGAGCAGCCAAGATCACTTTCTCTACGATCTTCTTCGCATCTTCTGGGTGCTCCTCCAAGTAGTTGGTCAATGCCTCGCTCACAGCAGAAGATACCATACCAGCCACCTCCGAATTACCCAACTTGGTCTTGGTCTGACCCTCAAACTGTGGCTCAGCTACCTTCACGCTGATGATAGCAGTCAAACCTTCGCGGAAGTCGTTCGCATCGATATTAGCATTACCATCTTTGTCTTTCAACTTGGCCTTCTCCAACATCTTGCTCTCATCGGCGTATTTCTTCATCACGCGAGTCAATGCCGCACGGAAACCAGCCACGTGTGTACCACCCTCGATGGTGTTGATATTATTGACATAGCTGTGTACATTCTCGTTGAAATCGGTGTTATAGAGGATTGCCACCTCTACTGGAGTACCGTATTTCTCGGTATTCAAGTGAATCACCTCGCTAATCAGCGGTGTGCGGGTGCCGTCGATATAACGAACGAACTCGCTCAATCCTTCCTCTGAGTAGAACACCTCGCCTTTGAAGCTGCCGTCCTCGTTCTTCTCGCGCAGGTCGGTCAAGGTGATACGCACACCAGCGTTCAGGTATGCCAACTCGCGCATACGGTTAGCCAATATGTCGTAGTGATAAACAGTCTCAGTAAAGATACTACCATCAGGCCAGAACTGTACGCGTGTACCTGTTCCTTCGCCCTCGTTGTAGGTGCCAACCACGCTCACAGGAGCCAATGGCTTACCTTTTGCATAGTCTTGCGCATGGATTTTGCCGTCGCGACGTACCTCTACGTGCAATTTGGTAGAAAGAGCGTTCACACAGCTCACACCCACACCGTGAAGACCACCCGACACCTTGTAGCTGTCTTTGTTGAACTTACCACCAGCGTGCAATACGGTCATAACCACCTCCAACGCACTCTTCTTCTCTTTTGGGTGCATATCCACTGGGATACCACGACCGTTATCCTGTACGGTGATAGAGTTGTCCTCGTTGATTGTCACCTCGATGTTACTACAAAATCCAGCCAATGCCTCGTCAATTGAGTTATCCACCACCTCATATACCAAGTGGTGCAAACCTTTCAGCGAAATGTCGCCAATATACATCGCAGGGCGTTTACGCACTGCCTCCAGACCCTCGAGCACCTGAATGCTCGAACCATCATACTTCTCTTGTTGTTCTACTTGTTGATTAAATTCTTCCATATGTTTAATTGTTTATTATTTTTCCACGTTATCGAAACGTGCGCACGCGCGCACACAATAGCGACTGCAAAGTTACACTTTTTTTTTAACATACACAATACCTCTATATTAAAAATATGAGAAGTGCGCTTAAAACGAAGAAAATACACATTTTAAGCAATTCTACCTTTTCTATGTTTAAAGGAAATTTATTAAAAATGTCTTAAAACGACTATTTTTATATTGTACTATTTCTTAAATGAAAAGTATTTTTGTCCAAAAAAGCTTATCGCAACCGTGATAATGGTGATGATCATTTTGGATGGAGTTGGATAGATACCACACACTTCCACCAATAACTTCAATCCAAAATAGTTCACCAGTAAATTCACTATCACAATCAGTATATATCGCCAAAGTTGCTTGTATCCACGGAGTGAAGACTGCGTGAAAGTCACATATTTATTCAGCCAAAAGCCTGTAAATAAGGTGATTGGAAACACAATCAGCAGCGTCATTATGTGAGGTGTAAGGCAGAGTTCAAAGTTAAAAGGCAAAGTTATATACACCAACTCATGACCTACAACAAAGTTATACATCAAAAAGTACAACACCCAGTCTAACACCATATTACCACCACCACAAGCAGCATAACGAAATAGCTGTTGAGGGATATAACGACCAAAGGGTCGATAGAAAAAATCTATAATTTTGGTGATTATTTGGGCGAATGTTTGCATTTATGAAATAAAATTTGTAATTTTGCAGCCGAAAATCAACAAATCGGCGTGCAAAGGTACTCAAAAATTTGCGACTATGCAAATTTTGCCGAATATTATTAACCAAAAAGAACCATTTATGGACGACTATCACCAGCAAAATGCAACAAGTAAGAGCCAAGAAATTTTTGGGTCAGCATTTCTT
>JAFYSB010000011.1 GCA_017546705.1 Paludibacteraceae bacterium | reverse complement strand
CAGGGCAACCGCATCAAAATTTTGTTAACTCCCTGCGAATGACACAGATTAGAGAGATGCTTCGATCTTCGTAAAAACAGCAGCGTAAAATGATATAATCAACTGATTTTCTTAGTATTAAACCTTTCGTATTTAAAATATTTTTCGTATCTTTGTAGCATAATTAAAAAAATAATCATTATGCTATCAAACATTTTTAATTCTATCGTTGACCATCGTGTCACAGGTCGTTGTATCTACTCCCTCTCAGATTTATTAAACATAGCTTTGCTAACTTACATTTGCAATGGCGAAGATTACGTTGATATGTCTGTGTTTGCTGCCACTCGTGCTCGTGAGTTTGGGTTGTTACAAAATTGTTCCAGCAGCCCTTCTCCTGATACTTTCGAACGTTTAATGAGTGCTGTTGATCCGAAGGAAATAGAACGTTGTTTAATCGAAAGTGGAAAGCAATTTTTATCTTCTCTAGCAGAAAAACAAATAGTGATAGATGGGAAGAAGTTGCGTGGTACAAATCCAACTGCAAGAGGAACAGATGGTGACTATGTGTTAAATGCTTTTGTGAGTGAGAATCACATGTTAATAGGTCAATTGGCAATTAAGAACAAAGAGAACGAGATACCTGCTTATCCCGAAATGTTGGATAAATTGGATATAGAAGATGCTGTTGTAAGTATAGACGCTATGGGGACTCAAGTTGCTGTAGTGGAAAAGATTTTGCAGAAAAAGGCACATTATTTTTTGGCGGCAAAAGACAATCAAAAATACTTGCACGAGGCTATCATTCAAGCATTTAAGTATAATAAACCGATTGACGAATCCACCGAGATGGAGAGTGATCATGGGCGAGTAGAAACGCGTAGATGTCGTATATTGCCAGCGCAAACAATAAGGGATGAAGAGGTCATTAGCAAATGGTCTGCATTAACTACGATAGTAGAATTAAGGTCAGAGGTCTATAACAAGAAAACAAAAGAAACCAGCACAACATTCCGTTATTATATTAGTGATGAAGATTTTCCCAAAGCAGCATACTACAATATGTTAGCAAGAGGTCATTGGAGTATCGAAAATTTACTACATTGGCATTTGGATGTAAACTTTATGGAAGATGCTGCCAGAGCAAGAAAAGGATTTGCCGCACAAAACTTATCGCTGATACGAAAAATGGCGTTACAAATCGTTAGAAATTATAATGACAAGAAAAGCATAAAGAAAAGATTGTTTTATGCATCGTTAGATAGCACATATATGCTACAACTTGTGCAAAATTACAAATTTTGATGCGGTTGCCCTGGTATTTTGGCGCGATTTTTCTGGTTTAGGGTGTAAGGTGTAGAGGCGAGAAATGTAAGTCAACGGTTTCAGGAATGGAGTCAACTTTTTTAGGAATAAAGACAACTTTTTCGGGAATCAAGTCAACCTTTTTAGGATTCAATCTTAAGAAAAGTGCTTTTTTAGCCATATGGTCTTCTTTCGGAGTTCCTTCGGTTGTCTCTCGGTCGTCGGTCGGTGGAATTAGGTAAGGTATAAGAGAACTAAAAGAGACGGCAATCTTAATAAACAGCACTTTTTGTGTTTGGGAGTTCTAAGGTCGTTCCTTGGTTCATCCTTGGTTCGTCCTTGGTTCATCCTTGGTCTTTGATACGGAGCATATATATAAGGTACAAGGGAAGGGAATCTTAATTTTAGGTATAAACTATGAGTGATAAGTTATGAGTAAAAGGCGTAGAGTGTAGGGTGTAAAGTGTAAAGTGAAAAGGCAGGGATTATTATTAGAGACAAAAAAGAGAGCGCATCTACTTGAGATGCACCCTCTTGGTTTATCTATCAGCGACTTGTCGCGGTCTAACAGCAAAGCGGTCTGACCTCTGACAGTCGAAGACGGTCTATATTAGAGTTGTGGGCCAGCTGCAACGAGCGGAGTGTGGAGGTTTGTGCAATTTTTTCAAAAAAAATGCTAACTCGTCCCTTAGGGAGTCTTGCACATCTTACCAAAAAGCAGTACTTTTGCACCGTTTTCGAAAATAAAGCATTTATGAAGCAACTCAAATTACAAATTGGAGAGTTCTCTCGCCTTTGTGGAGTGACCATAAAGACACTGCGACACTATGATAAATTGGGTCTTTTGATTCCAGAACACATAGATCGCTATTCGGGTTACCGATATTATTCGGTTGGACAAATGCAAAAGATGGGAGCTATACGCGAACTGAAATCATTGGGGTTTAGTCTTGTGGAGATTGTTGACCTATACAAACAAGATACACATTATCCAGATCCAGCAATGTTAGTAACAAAGATTGCAAGCACCGAACAACAGTTAGCTCAACTGCAAACCCGACATACGCAACTTTTAGCGATATTGAACGCTCGTAAAAAACATGAAGAAATGGAAAAATTTACAATTCAAGCTTTACCGTCTTGCACGGTGGCCAGTTACAAAGGTAGTATTCGTAACTATAGCGAATTAGGAAGTCTATGCTGTGAAGTTATCGGTCCAGAAATGGCTCGCCTCGGCTGCGAATGTCCCGAACCTGGATTTTGTTTTACTCGGGAATTAGGAAATGAGTATAAACCCGAAAGCATTGATATAGAATATTGCGAGCGGGTAAAAGAAGCCAAAGTTGACTCCGAACTCATTCATTTCTACGAACTTCCATCGGTAGAAACCGCCATCTGCTACAAGCACTATGGACCTTACGAGCGACTCACTGACGCTTACGCAGAGGTGTTTGCTTATGCAGAAAAAGAAGGTTATACCATTCTCGAAAGTCCCCGCGCTGTGTACGTTGATGGTATTTGGAATCAAGAAAATCCAGATTTGTGGTTAACTATTGTCCAACTACCTGTAACGAAGTAATAGAAGCGGTGATATTTAATCCAAGATAGGCATTATTAACCTTCGCGGAAGTGTTAGGAATTGTGCGCTTATTGTGCGTGTATTGTCCGTGTATTGTGCGTGAATAGTGCGTAAAAGATAAGGAAAAAAGGAAGGTGCGTCTAATAGACACACCTTCTTGGAATATTTATTCTCTAAAGGATTAGAGTTGTGGACCAGCTGCAACGAGAGCTTTACCTGCCTCGTTGGTGGTGTACTTAGCGAAGTTCTTGATGAAACGACCAGCCAAGTCCTTAGCTTTCTCTTCCCATTGAGCAGCGTCAGCATAAGTGTCGCGTGGGTCGAGGATTGCAGGATCAACACCTGGCAATGCAGTTGGAACCTCGAAATCGAAGAATGGGATCTTCTTGGTAGGAGCGTTCAAGATGTCGCCACCGAGGATAGCGTCGATGATACCACGTGTATCACGGATAGAGATACGCTTGCCAGTACCGTTCCAGCCAGTGTTAACGAGGTAAGCCTTAGCGCCAGATTTCTCCATGCGTTTTACGAGCTCCTCAGCATATTTAGTTGGGTGCAACTCCAAGAATGCTTGGCCGAAGCAAGCAGAGAAGGTTGGAGTAGGCTCTGTGATACCACGCTCGGTACCAGCCAACTTAGCGGTGAAACCGCTGAGGAAGTAGTATTTAGTTTGCTCTGGAGTCAAGATAGATACTGGAGGCAATACGCCGAATGCGTCAGCAGAGAGGAAGATAACGTTCTTAGCTGCAGGACCAGCAGAGATAGGACGAACGATCTTCTCAATGTGATCGATTGGGTAGCTTACGCGGGTGTTCTCAGTAACGCTCTTGTCTGTGAAGTCGATCTTGCCGTTCTCGTCAACAGTAACGTTCTCGAGAAGTGCGTTGCGCTTGATAGCAGCGTAGATGTCTGGCTCAGACTCTTTGTCGAGGTTGATAACCTTAGCGTAGCAACCGCCCTCGAAGTTGAACACACCATTGTCATCCCATCCGTGCTCGTCGTCACCGATAAGGAGACGCTTAGGATCGGTAGAAAGGGTGGTCTTACCTGTACCAGAGAGACCGAAGAATACTGCGGTGTTCTCACCGTTCATGTCGGTGTTAGCAGAGCAGTGCATAGAAGCGATACCTTGCAATGGCAAGAAGTAGTTCATCATAGAGAACATACCTTTCTTCATCTCACCACCGTACCAGGTGTTGAGGATTACTTGCTCACGGCTGGTAGTGTTGAATGCCACGCAAGTCTCAGAGTTCAAACCGAGCTCAGCGTAGTTCTCAACTTTAGCCTTAGATGCGTTGTAGATCACGAAGTTAGGCTCAAATACCTCCAACTCCTCAGCAGTTGGCTTGATGAACATGTTGGTAACGAAGTGTGCTTGCCATGCTACCTCAACGATGAAGCGAACAGCAATACGAGTATCAGGGTTAGTACCGCAGAAAGCGTCTACTACGAAGAGGCGTTTGTTAGAGAGCTCTTTGATAGCGAGATCCTTAACTACAGCCCAAGCAGCCTCAGTCATAGGTTTGTTGTCATTCTTGTATTCCTCGCTTGTCCACCAAACGTTATCGTGACTTTGTGCGTCGTCCACGATGAATTTGTCCTTAGGAGAACGACCGGTGTAAACACCTGTCATCACGTTTACTGCGCCAAGCTCAGTCTCTTGGCCCTTGTCAAAGCCAGTTAATTCTGCTTTTGTCTCCTCTGCGAATAGTACTTCGTAAGAAGGATTGTGTACGATCTCGGTTGTACCTACGATGCCGTACTGGGTCAAATCTAATTGTTTCATTGTTTTATTAAAAAGGTTATTTTAGTTGTTGTTTATTTTTTCGGGATTCGGGAGTCAGGACACCATTTTTGTAAGTCCATAAAAAATGCCCTACTCTTTCGGGTACAAAATTACTACTATTTTTCGAAATACCAAAATTTTTAGCAAAAATACCGCCATTTTGCATAGTTGACTTTGCAAAAAATCAAAAAACATGCTGTAAAACATATTTTTAACATAATATATTTGGTAGGGTTGAAAAAAAGCACTACCTTTGCACCGTGTTTTTCATGGTATTAGATTTAAGGTTAAGTAAGAGATTGGGTTGTCGAGAGGACAATCCTTCTTTTTTTTATATATCTCCTTGCCTTTAACCTCTAACCTTTTGCCTTTAACCCTTAAAAATTTGCATATTTGCCAATTTTTCATTACCTTTGCACCGTGTATGGAAATGCGCTACGATAAAGAAGATTTGCAACAAGCGCTTAAAGTGCTTCGTGAAGGTGGAGTAATACTCTATCCTACTGACACAGTGTGGGGTATTGGTTGTGATGCTACCAATGCCGATGCCGTTTCGCGTATATATGAAATAAAAAAGCGTGTAGATAGTAAAGCCATGTTGGTACTATTGGATGGTGCTGGGAAATTGCAAGGTTATATGCAACAAGTACCAGAAACGGCATGGATGCTCCTTGAGGCAAACGAGGGACAACGTCCAATGACCATTATCTACCCCAATGCCCGTAACATTGCTTCCAACTTATTAGCAGAGGATGGTAGCATCGGTATTCGCATTACTTCTGAGCCATTTACTAAAGCATTGTGCGAGCAACTTAGACGTCCTATCGTATCCACTTCTGCCAATTTTAGCGGAGAACCTGCAGCTAAGTTATTTCAAGATATAGCATCTGAATTGCTTGAAAAAGTGGATTATGTATGTCAGTTTCGCAGAAACGACCACACACCAAAACAACCATCATCTATTATTAAGATTGATGAAAAAGAACGTATAACGATTATCCGTAAATAATATGACTTATTGGAATAGACGTAAGAAACAGCAGTTGTTATATGTATTTATAGATATTCTTTCCTCGCTATTAGTTTGGGGGTGTTTTCTTATTTTTCGTTGGCTGGTATATGATGGGAGAGTCTTTTCAATAGACTCTGTGCTTGTTCCAATGTTTAATTTCTACACACCATTGCTAACATATCCTATAGGCTGTTTGGCAATTTATTACTTATCAGGCTATTATCTTCGTCCACTGCGCAAGCCCTATCTGCGTGAGTTACTTCGCACGTTTGTTTCTGCATTGATAATTTCGTTTGGCGCATTCTTTATTTTTATCATTGATGACCCTGTCACACAATACGAACGCTATTTTACATCGTTGCTTGTGTTGTTTGCATTGCAATTCTTGGGAAGCTATATTCCACGTTGGCTAGTTACCTATATTTCGCACAAATTGGATAATGACACACCTCGCACCTACACAATCCACACGATGAAGGAGGTTGAGCAATTCGAGCAAGCTCACGCAGTAGAGCCATACGATGAGGTGATTTTAGATTTCAAATCCAAGACCAAAGAAAATGATATTTACACACTCATCAATCGCCTTTATCCACGTAATGTAGAGATTTCGGTAGTACCAAGTCTCTATGATATGCTTACTGGCGCAGCAATGATTGATGAGGTATCAGATCAACCATTGATTCACATCACGGAGCACAAGATGAGCGACACCGAGCTGTGCATCAAACGCGCTTTTGATATCATAGTTTCAGCCGCAATGTTAGTTCTCTTATCACCACTATATCTTATACTCACACTATTGGTGTGGTATTCGAGCAAAGGTCCTGTCTTCTATCGACAAGAGCGAATTGGACTCCATGGTTTGCCTTTTGAGATTATCAAGTTCCGCACCATGTGCGTGCATGCAGAAAGCGAAATTCCACAACTCAGCGCAGACAACGATCCTCGAATTACTAAAGTAGGCAAATGGATGCGCAAGTATCGATTGGACGAACTGCCACAATTTTGGAATATCTTGCGTGGTGATATGTCAATCGTTGGTCCACGTCCTGAGCGTCGTTATTTCATTAATCAGATTGAAGAAAAAGCACCATACTATTGTATGATATACAAAATTCGACCAGGATTAACCAGCTGGGGACCTATCAAAGTGGGATACACAGACACACTTGACAAGATGATTCGTCGCCTTAACTACGATATTGTGTATATTGAAAACATGTCGCTAACACTAGATATTAAAATAATGTTTCACACTATAGGTGTCATTTTTAATGGAAAAGGACAATAAGACATACGACCAAGCCATCCAACGAATCGAGCAGATTGTCAATGAATTAGAGCAATCTAAAGCACTTAGCATGGACACTTATCAAACCCTAGCGAAGGAAGCCAAACAACTATTGACCTTCTGCCAAAAGCAGCTCACTGATTGGGAAAATAAAATGAACGACGTCATTCAAAATTAAGTATGCGCAATTGTTTGCTACGTTTTCTGTTGTGTGTACCTCTACTCACACTAGTTACATCGCTATTCGCTAAAGAAAAAGATTCGCGTTTTGATTGGTCTGCTTCTGCAAGCATCAATAGCAATTATATTTGGCGTGGATTGAATTGTGGTGGCTTGAGTTTGCAAGCAGATGCTACTATTAGTTACGCAGGGGTGTTTGCTAATATGTGGTGGAATGTAGGAGCCACCGATTGGACTTTCCAACATCTCAATCCTGAAGTGGACATTACTATTGGATTCAGTAGATGGGGACTGAGTGTGTACTACATCCACATGTATTACTTTGATTATTATGCAGATGGTTCACGTTCGCATTTTTTTGACATGAGCAATCATGCTCCTGGAGGAGGAGGTACCACAGGTGAATGGCGAATTAAATATCGCATCAGCGATAAGTTGCCATTTAGCATATTATTGGCAACTCGCACATTTGGGCGAGATGGATATACAGATGAAGAAGGCAACTTACACCGTGCTTATTCTACCTATATCGAATTAGGATATGACTTCATGTTGGGTGATAATTGGCAATTAGATGCTCGCTTGGGAATCACCCCAGCTAAAAGTCTATACACCGCATACCAAGGCAACTTTGCCATTTGCCATATTGGACTTAACTTACAAAAATCTTGGATATTCCCCACCAGTTCCAATATCTCCCCTACCCTCACAACATTTGCTAACATCATGCTTAATCCATATCAAGTGACTAAAGATAACCTCATCCACCCCATTGAGCAAGCGGGAAGTCAGAAACTAAACTTGAATATCGGTTGCCAAGTGGCGCTATAAACATTAAACGTTAAACATGGGAAAATTAAATGCAGTATTGGTGGGACTTATTACTCCCAACCAAAACGAAGAACGAACAAAAGAATACTTGGATGAATTGGCATTCCTTGCCGACACCAACAACACCAACTGCGTCAAGCGTTTCGTACAGCGACTTGACTATCCGAACACCTCCACTTATGTAGGAGAAGGCAAACTGCAAGAAATCAATGAATATATCCAACGCTTTGCAGACACCGACGACTTTATCGACATGGTTATCTTTGATGATGAGTTATCACCTCGTCAGTTACGCAATATTGAGAAGGCACTCAATGCCCATAACCAAAACGAAATTAAGGACAACCACAAGCAACCTGTTCGTGTTATTGACCGAACCATCCTCATCCTTGAGATTTTTCTCCATCGCGCCCAAACATCCTATGCGAAGACCCAGGTAGAAATGGCGCACCTCCAATACATGCTTCCTCGTTTGACTCGTATGTGGTCGCACCTTGACCGCCAACGCGGCGGTGGAACTACCAGTCGTGGTATGGGAGAAACGCAGATTGAAGCAGATAAACGAATCATTGGTCAGCGTATTGCGCTCCTTCGCGAAGAACTCAAGAAGATTGACCGTCAGATGGCTACCCAACGTCAAAATCGTGGCAAAATGGTGCGTGTAGCGCTCGTAGGTTATACCAACGTAGGCAAGTCCACCATCATGAACCTCATTAGCAAGTCTGAAGTATTCGCAGAGAATAAACTCTTTGCTACGCTTGATACAACTGTCCGTAAGGTAACCATTGAGAATCTACCATTCCTACTTTCTGATACAGTAGGATTTATCCGCAAGTTGCCTCACCATTTGGTAGAGTCATTCAAGTCCACGTTGGATGAGGTTCGAGAGGCTGATTTGCTTATCCATGTAGTAGATATATCCCATCCTAACTTTGAGGAGCAATACGAAGTGGTAGAACAAACGATCAACGAGCTACTTACCAAACAGACCGAAGTCAAAGAAGCAGACCCTTGGTCAAAGAAGCAAAAGTCCAATAAGAAAACCGAAAAGATTGTTGCACAAATCCCTCGTATCGTAGTGTTTAACAAGATTGATGCTTTTACCTACACACCAAAAGAGGAGGATGATCTCACCCCAATCAAACGCGAAAACATATCACTTGAGGAGTTGCAACGCACATGGATGTCCAAACTCCATGATGACTGTATATTCATCTCTGCACGTCAGAAAGTGAATATTGACGAACTCAAATCACTATTCTACGACCGCATCAAAGCCATTCATATTCAACGTTACCCATACAACGATTTCCTATTCCAGCAGTATGAATAAACCTGTCAATCGCCTTTCAATCCCGATGGTGAGCCGATGGTCAAACGACAGTCAGATATAGGATACCTGAAGGATCACTGTTAGGAAGACAATACTATATAAAAAAATCGCGGGGCATTACCTCGCGATTTTTTAATTATTAATGTGCTTCTAGCCAGTTTGTTCCTACTCCACAATCAGCAATAAGAGGAACTGTGAGATGGACAACATGCTGCATTTCACTGACAACAATCTCACGTACTTTATCGACTTCATTTAGAGGAACATTAAAGTTTAATTCATCGTGTACCTGCATAATCATCTGTGCTTTCAAGCCCTCTTCTTTCAAACGGCGGTGAATAGTAACCATCGCCATTTTGATAATATCAGCAGCCGTGCCTTGAATAGGCGAATTGACAGCATTGCGCTCTGCAAATGAGCGAACAGTAGCGTTATGCGACAATATATCAGGCAAATAGCGTTTTCTACCGAAGAGAGTTACTGCATACCCTTGCTGACGAGCCAACTCTTTTTGTTTTTCGATATAATCAATCACACCTGGAAAAGCAGCAAAATAGCCATCAATCAATGCCTTTGCCTCCGAACGAGAGCAATCAAGCTGCTGTGCCAAGCCAAAGGCTGAAATACCATAGATGATACCGAAATTAGCCGTTTTAGCTTGTCGGCGCTGCTCTTTCGTAACCTCCTCTATTGATACATTGAAAATCTTAGCAGCTGTAGCCACATGGATATCTTGCCCAGAAAGGAATGCTTGCACAAGATGAGGATCCTGTGAGAAATGCGCCATAAGGCGAAGCTCTATCTGCGAATAATCTGCCGAAAGGAAGAGGCAACCTTCATCAGGAATAACCGCTTGGCGAATCAACTGACCACGCTCGCTACGAATAGGCAGATTCTGGAGATTCGGATTGGAAGACGACAAGCGACCAGTAGCCGTAACCGTCTGATTATAGGTGGTGTGAATCTTCCCTGTAGTTGGATTGATATAGTTTGGCAGAGCAGAAATATAGGTAGAAATGAGTTTCTTAAGTTCACGATATTCAAGGATTAAGCCCACCACAGGATGCTTGGGTTTGAGGGCAAGTAGCACCTCTTCAGAAGTGGAGTATTGCCCCGTCTTGGATTTCTTCGCCTTATCATCGAGTTGGAGTTGGTCGAAAAGCACTTCTCCCACTTGTTTAGGCGAATTGATATTGAAAGTCATTCCTACAGATGTATATATCTGCTGCTCAATCGTTTGGAGTTCATTGTTGAGTTTAGCCTCTGCCTGCTTGAGCATAGGCACATCAACACGTACACCTATTTGCTCCATCTCACGTAAAATAGCGGAGAGTGGTAGTTCTACCTCCTGGTAAAGATTCCAAAGGGAAGTATCTGCCTCGAGCGCTTCCCAATTGACAGGTTGGTCGGGATTATATGCCACTTCTGGGTTGAGAAGATATGATACTAATCTTGCTTTGGAATCGTCCTCTTCAGAGGTTTGCTTCATTGTATGCTCTATTGCAGGATTCATATCAGCAAACAAGTCCAAGGTTGCCTCTTGTGGTTTAATCTTCTTGCCTACTTTAGGTGCTGGTTGCTTAAGTGCTGTTGGTGCTTGTTTGAGAAGGGAATTGAACTCAAGTTCACGGTAGATGGGTGCAAGTAGTTCCCAATTACGTTCTTGATATACAAGTGCTTGCGCATCAAACTCAATAGGTACATCGGTCTTAATTGTTGCTAAGAAGCGTGAGAAGCGAATCTCCTCCACTTGTTCTTGTATCTTACGCTGCAATGCGCCCTTGAGTTGGTCTGTATTAGCAAGAAGGTTATCTATAGAGCCAAACTGCTGAAGAAGTTGTACGGCAGTCTTTTCGCCCACTCCTTTACAACCAGGTATATTATCGCTACTATCTCCCATTAGACCAAGCAAGTCGATCACTTGCGATTGAGATTGCAAGCCATATTTCTCGCAGACCTCTTGAGGGCCTAGTTTCTCAAATCCGCCTGTATGGCGAGGACGATACATGAAAATATGTTCGGTAACAAGCTGACCATAGTCTTTATCAGGAGTTGCCATATAGACTTCAAAGCCCTCCTGCTCAGCCTTGTGCGCAATAGTTCCTATCACATCATCTGCCTCGTAACCTGGCACTTCCAACACTGGAACATTCATTGCTTGTAGAATCTGCTTGATACGAGGCACAGCCCAACGAATATCCTCAGGCGTCTCCTGACGCTGTGCTTTGTATTGCTCAAATGCTTCGTGACGGAAAGTAGGTCCTGCGGGATCAAATGCAACAGCAATATGGCTGGGTTTAAGGCGCTTAAGCAAATCCTCAAAGGTAACAACAAAGCCAAAGATAGCGGATGTATTCTCTCCGCGCGAGTTCATTCGAGGTGCACGAATAAAGGCGTAGTACGCGCGATAAATCATCGCGTAGGCATCTATGAGTAATAACGTTTTCAAGTGAGCAAAAGTTTTAAGGGTAAAACATTACCAATTGATTGGGGTTTGACCATGTTGCTGAAGGTAGGCATTGGCTTGGGAGAAGTGTCCGCAACCTATGAACCCACGATAAGCGCTGAGTGGGCTAGGGTGAACCGCTGTGAGCACAAGATGACGACGGCGATCTATAAATTGTCCTTTGCGCTGTGCATAACTACCCCAAAGCATAAAAACGACATTCTCACGTTGATTATTAAGTGCTTGTATCGCAGCATCGGTCAGTTCTTCCCAACCTTTTCCTTGATGACTTCCTGCACGATGAGCTTCTACCGTGAGCGTGGCATTCAACAATAGCACACCTTGCTCAGCCCAATGGGTCAGATTACCCGAAGTAGGAATTGGTTTTCCTAAATCACGATTAAGTTCCTTATATATGTTTTCCAATGAAGGAGGAACACGCACCCCATCTTGTACAGAGAAACAGAGTCCATGTGCTTGATTGAAATCATGATAAGGATCCTGACCAATAATCACCACACGTACTCTATTGAACGGACAAAGATCGAAGGCACGAAAAATCTGCCCCGCAGGAGGGAAACATTGCGTAGTACGATAAGCATTGCGTACAAAATTAGTCAGCAACTCGAAATAGGGTTTGTCGAATTCGGGTTGTAAGACTTGTCGCCAGCTCTCGTCAATACGTACGTTCATATCGCTATGCGGCATGCCGCATTAAAAATTATAAGAGTTTGAAAGGGGTTAATGGTTAATCCATAAGGATAAGCATGGCATCACCATAGTCACCAAAACGATACCCCGTTTTGACGGCCTCATGATAAGCTTTCATCACCACATCTACACCACCGAAAGTAGCCACCATAATCAGTTGAGTAGAGAGTGGCATATAGAAATTCACGAAGAATGCATTCGCCACCGTGAAATCGTATGGAGGATAGATGAACTTATTGGTCCATCCTTCGTATGCCTTAATCTGACCATTAGTACCTACCACATGCTCCAACGCACGCATTACCTCTGTGCCAATAGCACATATACGATGATTATGTTGCTGTGCACCATGTACCGCATCCACTACCGTTTGTGGGATAGAGATTTGCTCGCTCTCTACCTTATGCTTTGACAAATCCTCTACGTCAACCGACTTGAAGTTACCTAAACCAACGTGTGAAGTAAGTGTATAGGTCTCTACACCGCGTATTTCAAGACGTTTGAGGAGATTCTTAGAGAAATGCATACCCGCTGCAGGTGCTGCCACTGCACCAATCTTGTCCGCAAAAACAGTTTGATAGCGTTCGTTGTCCATCTCATCTACTGGCAAATCCTCAAAGACCTCTTCATATTGCTCCAAAGTCTCCTCACTCATAGGACGACGGATGTATTTAGGCAACGGAGCATTACCCATTGCATATAGATGCTGTACAAATTCATCCCCTTCATAATCTGTCAAAAATCGCAATGTACGACCGCGCGAAGTGGTATTATCAATCACCTCTGCTACAACAGTAGCATCCTCATCAAAGAAAAGTTTGTTACCTATACGAATCTTACGAGCAGGGTCAACGAGCACATCCCAATAGCGGTTCTCATGGCTCAATTCACGCAATAAGAAGACCTCTATATTGGCCAATGTCTTTTCTTTTTGAGCATATAAGCGAGCTGGAAAAACCTTGGTATCATTAGCGATGAGCACATCTCCCTCATCAAAGTATGATGCCAAGTCATTCATCATCTTGTGCTCAATCTGCCCTGTTTTGGCATGTAGTACAAGCAAACGCGCTTCATCACGAAAGCGACTTGGGAACTGAGCAATTTGCTCCTCTGGTAATTTGAATTTGAAGTTACTTAATTTCATTATCTATCAAAGCTGTAAATTGTTCGAATGTTATGCAATCCTCCACACGAATATCCCCCACTCTTGTTCGGCGCAAAGCAATCAAGTGTGCGCCACTATTTAAGCGTTGACCAATATCTCGCGCCAAAGCACGGATATAGGTACCTTTTGAACAAACGATACGCAATGTTAGTTGCATGGCTTGCTCATCAAATCCTTGTATTTCAATTTCATCAATGACCAGCAGTTTGGCCTTAAGTTCTACTTCTTCACCCTGACGCGCCAATTTATAAGCACGTTTGCCATCCACTTTAACCGCAGAGAACATCGGAGGCACTTGCCACTGTTCACCCTCAAAAGTAGGAATTACCTCATCAATCAATGCGCGCGTGATATGCGCTGTAGAATATGTGGCGTCAATCTCTTTTTCAAGGTCAAAACTAGGTGTCGTTGCACCGAGTTGAAGGGTAGCCACATACTCTTTTTGATGTGCTTGGAGTTGATCTATAAGCTTGGTTTTTTTACCAGTACATACTACGACAACCCCTGTAGCAAGCGGATCAAGCGTTCCAGAATGACCCACTTTAAGTTTTTTTACACCTAACTTTTTGCACAACAACCATCGCGCCTTCCCTACCACATCAAAACTGGTCCAGCGATAGGGTTTGTCAAATGCTAATATCTCCCCCTCAACAAAGTTCATATACAATAGAGAAGATACCCGCGCACAGACAATAGATGGCGAAATATATTAGTTTTTGGCGACGGACAATATTAATCATAAATTTACATGCCAAACAGCCTGAGGCAAAAGCTGCTAAAAAGCCCACTGCCATGGGCAGCAGTCCTAACGAACTTTCCACTTCACCACTCAAAAGATCCAATAATTCAAGAAAAGCCTCTCCTAGAATAGGAATCAATACCATCAAAAAAGAGAATTTTGTAACACTCTCTTTTTTAACTCCGCAAAGCAAACCTGTAGCGATGGTTGTTCCACTACGGCTAAGTCCTGGCAATACAGCAACAGCCTGTGAAAGACCAATGATTATTGCATCTTTATAGCCAACCTCGTGACCCAATCCTGCACGACGTTTGCTCAACCATTCGCTGAAATAGAGCAAAACGGCTGTAACACAAAGGCAGATACCTACAAGCAGCAAGCCATTTCCGAAGAAAGCCTCCACTTGCTCCTTGAAGAACATTCCTACAACAAAAACAGGTATCATAGACACCAATATCATGGCCACATAATTCTTATCCTCATTCCATTGAGTAGTTGTAAACGTACCTCTGAACAACTGCGCAACTTCTTTCCAAAGAACAACCAGTGTGGATAATACAGTGGCAGTATGTACCACGATAGCAAAGATAAGGTTTTCTTCTCCTGCTGTCCCCAACAATGCCTGACCAATCTCAAGGTGACCAGACGAAGAAACAGGCAAAAATTCAGTAAGCCCCTGAATGATGCCTAAAATCAAGGCTTCAAACCAACTCATTTTTTACGAGGTTTATATAAGATTGCTACTATCATTACTAGAAATCCAAACAAGGAAATCATTGGACCTACTGTGATCCGACGAAAAGAAAAAATATCAGGATTGTATTCTGTAGCGCCACTAGGGGCCCCTGTCATAAGCGCAAAACCAATTACAATCACAACCAAAGCAATGGCGATTAGAATAGCATTGAGTTTAGGAAGATTAAATTTCATACATTTTACTTGTTTTCATTCGTATATATCGATTGGTAGCTGCTAATGAAGCAAAGAAGGTAATAAACCATCCTACAAATACTACAGCGACAATTATAATAGCGATATTCTGCTCTGTTAATGCAAATAATCGAATGCCCAAACGATTGACAAAATAGTAGTATGTAGCGGCTAACATCAATAGGGCAACACACGCAGCCTCAATACCCATCAACATATTTCTACGGATAAACGGCCATTTAATCACCCATGGGGTAGCTCCTACCAAACGCATTGTATTGATTAAGAAACGTTTGGAATATACTTGTAACTGAATGGTATTGCTTATCAACACTAACGCAATTATCAACAAAGCCAACGCAATCGCTAATAATATCAACGAGGCTTCTTGCAAATTACTATCCAATTGCTTAACAATATCTGCTTGATAAATCACTTTGTCCACATAGGGCAGAGCCAACAAACTTTGTTCAATAACGTGGATACTGTCTATTTGGGCATATTCAGCATGCAGATTCACTTCAAAGGCATCAGTCAAAGGATTATAACCCAAAAACTTTTGTGGATCTTCTCCGAGATTATCAATATGCTCTTGCAGTGCTTCTTCACGTGAGATATAGTCACTCCCATTTGCATATGGTGCAACTTGCATTAAATTATCCAAACGCGCCACATCCTCTTGCGAAGCCATATCGCTAAGCACCACAGTCAACACCACATTCTCACGCACATGGCGCACCAACTCATGCGCAGACATCAGCACCACGCACTCCAATCCCACCAAGAACAACACCAACGATATGGAAATCGTTGTGGTAAAATACATATTGAATAAGCTACGACGTTTCATTATATAGCAGAAAGGGCAGGTTTATCAACCCGCCCAATACTTAAACTTAATACTCCCAGAGGTCCTGTTCTGCACTAAGCAACTCCCATTCAATGCGGCTTTGTTCTCTCTTTATTTCTTCGAAAGTAGTCGCGTATTCAGGAATTAAGCGATTGTAAATGTTGTTGGTACCAACAATATACGAGGTGTATAATTTTTGAGCAAAGAACTCATCATACGTAACACGCTTTGTGTCATTACCCTTCGGCATAATATACTGCTGAGCCAAATAAGGACGGAACGAATCAAATGGTACCCAGAAAAGAATCTGATCATATAGAGCCTGCATCACAGTAGCATTCTCACTTTGAATGTTATCAGCATGCATTGGAGCTATTGATAATATCTTAGAATACATGCGTGAATAGTGTTTATCAAAGAACACTACCTCTTGAATCATGTATTTCAACTGATTCTTTGCAAAACGAGAGAAAGCACCCGCATAAAACTCTACATTCTGAGTTGAATCCAAGCGCAAGATACGCTCATATGCTCGTGTCTCCTCATCGGCATCAAAATCCGTCAAATTATACACATCCAATAGTGAAAAAACATCTGCTCCCTCTCTCTTAGCATCCGCCTTAAAAGAAGGTCTAAGATCACCATTATCATCCTTCGCATATATAGGCATACCATCTGCTACAGCCATAAGCATTACTTTTAGTAATGAACTATAAGCTGGGTCAAAAGGAGAAAGTGGTGTATAAAGTTGGTAATTTTGCTTGAAACGTAAATCTATTATGCGATATACCACACGCGACCATACAATATCATCAGAACGGTGAAAAACAGTCACAATTGAGTCCGCAGACTCTGCTAACTCCTGAGTTTCAATACGCACCAATCCCATTTCATCAAAGAATGAATTGATTTGATGTTGTGCTTGAACTGTGGATAATCCTAAAAGCGCAACAATAACGAAAACTAATTTCTTCATAATATTATTTTTATTTATAACTCTATAGTAAGACTACGCAATGGTCGTTCTGTACCATCTGCAGCTTTTGCTTTGATTGACATAATGGTAATGATACTACCCAATTGCAATTTACCAATAGCATCCAAAGCGCGTTTATTAAACTGATTTCCATTCACTTGAATAGAAGTTCCGGATGGCAAGCGCACTTGGAAACTTACAATCTCAAACTTAGCTTGAATCAAACCATCAGCACCATACGATGCAATAAACTTATTCTTTGGATTTCTCAATTTGACAAACGAAATCTTTTCGCTATCAGTCGGTACACCATCTATTTCAAAATAAGCAGTTGGTGCTGGTAAATCACGAACACGATATTCTTGAGATCCCATGGCCATCAAATTACCATTCATGTTAGCATATACCTCAATCGTCACTTTATCTGGTGAATTCTTAGGAGGAATAATTACCCATGAATTATTTTCTCGTGTTACGGATGCATGCGCACATTTTACTTGTAACAAATTTGCACTCACACCAGGAACTGATATTGAAAATGGATTGGGATGACCACGATAGATAATATTCAACTCCGTATTCGAAATAGTTGCTGCAGGCTCACCAACCGTGTATTCATCTTCAAATGGCAAATATTGCATCACACCTTGTTGATCCATATAACCAATTTGACCTTTAATCTTCTGCATTCCAACACTATTTGCAACTATTTCATACACACCATTGCTATTCAGTTTCTGCCCATTTACATAATACTCCAATGCCTGTGTAGAGTCGATTGCGGCAAAAAGTATTTGTGCAGAATATTTCTGCCCCTTCATGATATACTTAGCAGAAGGAATAATGTGCGCACTAAATTTATTCACACGTAAATCACCAGCATCAGTTTGGGTCAACAAATAACGTACTGCACGACCTTCACTATGGCGAATATCATTTTGCAACTTAGTCAATACGGAAATACAAGCACACATCGGCATTTCATGGAACAAACTTTCTTCCCAAGAGATGGAATCACCACTTGTATTCGTTCCACGAGGAGTATGAAATGTTTGCATAAACTCTTTATCCAATGCAGGACTCTCGCCTGTGATATCAATCATAAAATCACGATAGGCATGAATTTTATCTTTCAACTTCGCCGCATTTCCCTCTTCAATGGCATATTGCTGAGGCACATTAGTATCATCCTGCTTTTTCACATCACGAAGTGTAGCATTTTTCTTAGCATCAGCACCATCTGCAATGGCAACCATCTCATCTTTGAAATTTTGCACATATTCATAAAAAGCATCCGAAGTTTGCTTTACCTGCATTGCTTTGTCATACCACGTCTGTGTTTTCTCTGCATTTTGACTAAGAGCAGCTTCAAACTGAGCATATGCTTCACCATTACTTTCTTCAGTAGCACTGATAGTAGCATGCAAACTATCATCCACAGCTATATAGCCATTCAAAATTGCTGCACTGACGTTGAGCGCCAACATGGCGGTCAACACCAGATACATCATACCAATCATTTTTTGTCTCGGGGT
Organism: Paludibacteraceae bacterium; assembly: GCA_017546705.1. Classification (GTDB taxonomy): domain Bacteria; phylum Bacteroidota; class Bacteroidia; order Bacteroidales; family Paludibacteraceae; genus Colicola. Next base: position 8,776 of record JAFYSB010000011.1, on the reverse strand, counting down.
TTCCGGACAGTTCGTAGCTCCACCCATACTATATTATAATAAGGTATTACGCGCGCGACATTATGCCAACGCATTCAACATATTACCATATACTTTATTCAAATCAGCTACTTGATTAGCCAATTGCTTTGCACCAGCAACATATGCCTCTTGACTCTTCAACGCATTTCCTGCTGCATCAGTCATTTGCTTAACAGTAGCTGTCAAAGTCTCTACCTGTGCAGTAGCGCCAGTTACCTTCTCGGTTTGTGCTTTATATGCCTCTACTTGCTTTTGCAAGGTTTGCAATTGCAACTCATATACTGCATTCAAACTTGTCAATTGTTTCGCAACATCTGCCACTTTAACTTCGTACTCCTTGGTGCCTTTAGCCACATTTTGCATATCTTGAGTTACTTGTGCATATACAGAACCTAGTGCATCACTCTTTTCGCTAATGGTCTTACCCGCACTAACAAACTGCTCCGCAGCATCAGATGCAGCATCTAATTTACTTGTCAACTTATTTGTAGCAGTTGCCACAGTACTCAATTCGCTCAACTGAGCAGCAGTCTTTGCTAAATTACCTATTCCAGCCTTCAATGATTCCAATTCTTTTTCATTCAAAGCAGGCACACTTGCAGAACTAGAACCTCCAGCACCTCCCATCAATGTTGGTTTTGGACGTGCTTGCATTTCTGCCAACAATCCTGGTTCAGTACCATGACCTAACAATTGTGGAAAAACTTCATGCCAATGAAATTCTGGGTGTGGTTTATCCAAACAACCAATCATAAAAAGCAACGCCTCGGTACACATACCTGCAATCAACACAGTACTTGCTCCTGGCCAGTGCATAATCTTAAACAATGCACCTACAATCACAACGGCTGCACCAATAGAATACACCATACCTACCGCACGTTTACCTGGGTATGAACCATACCACTCCATAAAGCGAGCCCAGCCCCCTTTTTTATTGACATCATTTACTTTTTCTGACATAATCTTTTTATTTTATACAAACTATATACTATATTAATTAGTTATCTCATTAGTTACCAATGTACGAACGAACACAACGGAAACCAATGTAAGAGCGGCTCTCATACTGATATTCATAAGTACGAACACCACATTGCAGATAATAGCTCACATCCTTCCAGCTACCACCTTTTACCACTTTACGCTTCAAGATATCAGGATCATCCTTGCGCGCATTATAAGAATACGAAGGGTTCATATCATGCACACTCACATTGGCGATAGCAGAATATGCAGAAGCAGTCCACTCTGCCACATTACCTGCCATATCATACAATCCAAAATCATTAGGATAGAATTGCTTCACCGCCATGGTAGAAACACCCATATCATCATAATAAGAACCACGATAAGGCTTGAAGTTTGCAAGGAAGCAACCTTCTGCATCACGAGCATATTTATCACCCCAAGGATACATCGCCATCTTACGACCACCACGAGCAGCATACTCCCACTCCGCCTCTGTAGGCAAACGATACGCATTGGTCATCAAACCACCAACATCCTTCAAGAAACTAGTACGCCAATGGCAGAACGCATTAGCTTGCTCCCAGGTCACTCCCACTACTGGATACTCGGCATAACCTGGCATCCAGAAATAGCCATGCAACAATGGATCGTTGTATGAGAATTGGAAATCGCGTGACCAAACCATCGTATCTGGATACACACTAATTATAGTATTAGTAACAGCATCCTTAGGCTCACGCAATGGACGTTCAATAGTCTTTGACAAAATGGCACCATTTTCCACCCAGAAAGTATCTACACGAACTGTAGCACCTTCTGGATATGTTCCCGTGGTAATATCAAAGCGGTTAGCATTCTTCTTTACCTCATCAATATTCATCCAGCTATAATCATAATGAAGCCTCGTTGTACGAAGTGCGCCACGACCCTCTGCATAGAACATAGGAGACAAAGCCTCTGCCGTTGGATCATCTGGCACAAAACGATCCTCCCATGGAATTTTACTCTTCCAGTTAATGCGAGGCATTACATCTTCATCTACCTCGTATTCACTTTGAAGCGCATACTCACTATCCTCTCCCATCTCTTCAATGAGATATCGATAAGCAATTGAGTCACGCACCCAATTCACGAACTGGCGATACTCATTATTAGTTATCTCGCTCTCATCCATCCAAAAAGCATGCACAGTAGCCATAATGTTATTGTCGTCTTGACTAAACACTGCCGACTGTGAGTTTGGACCCATCAAGAATGAACCTTTACGAATAAATACCATTCCATAAGGGTGCGCCTCTTGGAATTGAGAATCCTTTACTGCTCCTACCAATTCACCTGCAGGAGGATTACATCCCACCATACAGCAAACTAAAACTAAAATTGGCAATAATTTTAATAGTTTCATATCTAATTTTGTTTTATAAATATCTTATACTTTTATATTTATTCGTTCGCTTTGGCTTCAGCACGCTAAACCCGTATGCCAAATACAATTCATGCGAACCATAACTCTCTTTCAATAAGTTGTTTGCAGGCATCTCATAAGTATATCCCAACTGCAATCCATTGATGATATCCACACCCAAAATCACATTCACACTACCTGCTATTCGGTATCCCAAACCAAAACGAAATCGCTCTCTCAATTGCGCCAACATGGTCAAATTCACATCCCATGCCCTAAAATCCGTTTGCAACATCGCACTTGGCATCAATACCCAATCCTTATTCTTCAATCGCCAATTATATCCTCCAGCCGCATACAACGTCCCTCGCACTCTAATCGACGACTTATCTGACCACTGCAAGGTTGGATTCGTTACGTGCCCATAACTCACACCTGCCCACCAACTTGCTGCCGAATAATACACACCTACTCCTAAATCAAACCCCATTCCCGAAGCACCCTTTTCACTGCTTCCCGAAGTATTTGGCACAGCCTCATCACTCCCCACGTGATAATCATCATTACCATCCCCCAGATCCACACTATCCACCGCGAAACTCAAGTTCATAAATCCCAATTCAGCTCCTATGCTCAAATACCCCTTGCCCAATCGCAATTTGTAAGCATATCCCGCATACAAACTTTGATTCGAAAACAAACCAAACTGGTCATTCACAAAGCGCACGCCTGCGCCATGCATCGTTTTCCCAATCGTAAACGGCGAAGAAAACGAAAAATATGTTGTCATCGGTGCACCATCAATCCCCGTAAAATCCATACGATGGCTACCATATACGCGCATCAACTCACCATCTCCCACCGCGGCGGGGTTATAGGTCGCCTGCATAAACATATATTGTCCTATCTGCGGATCAAATTGTGCCTTTACAATACCAACGCACAACAACCAACCTAAACAAAGAACAATATAGCGTCTCAACATACCGCTTTACTTCCTTTCAACAAAGCATCAATACTCCTCTTCGTCAAAAAAGAAGTCCTCTTTTGTTGGATAATCAGGCCACAAATCCTCAATCGACTCGTACATTTCCTCATCATCCTCTATCTCTTGGAGGTTCTCTATCACCTCTAATGGAGCACCTGTACGCATAGCGTAATCCAACAACTCATCCTTTGTTGCTGGCCATGGAGCATCCTCAATTTTCGTAGCTAATTCTAAAGTCCAATACATAACTCAAAGGTGCATACTATGCACTAAATTACAAAATAGGGCGCAAAAGTAGTAAAAAAATCCCATATATGCAAATTTTTTCTCACTTTTTCGCTATTTTTCCCAAACTAGTGGCTCTATTTCCATCTTTTGCCCCACAAATCGAGCCAAAACAAAGCAATAATCGCTCATTCGATTCACAAAGCGCAACCATACTTCAGCATTGCCTTCACATCCCATAGCCACCATCAATCGCTCCAATCTACGCGCCACCGTGCGGCACACATGACACAAGGCTACCTGCTCGTTTCCCCCAGGCAAAACGAACGCACGAAGAGGCTGCAATTCTGCATCCATCTCATCTATCCAACCCTCTAATTGACACACATTTTCCGCCTTAAACTCCATGTCCGACCCTGCCAAAACTGCACCTAAATCAAACAACCTATTTTGCACCCAGCACAAGTCCTTATCCAGTTTGTCTGCGCAATTTATCCCACTGTTTTTGAGCGAATTACGCAACAAACCAAAAAAGCTATTCAACTCATCCGCAGTGCCATATGCATCCAGTCTCACATCTGCTTTACTTACCCGTTTGCCCGTCGCCAACGAGGTCATTCCTTTGTCGCCTGTTTTTGTGTAAATTTTCATTTTCGCAGTTGCTTTTATTACCACACGCCACCCCGAAGATATCCCGAAGATACCCCGAAGATAGCCTAATTAAAATTAAATGCGCATTTTGTAGTGTTTTCGCCAATAATGTTTATCAAAAAACACCAATCCCATCCTATACAAATCCATTGTAGTCGTCACCCGTTCATCCGCACAAATCGCCTTCCACGCCTTCTCCATATCCGCATTATAGTGAATATCATCCACCACTACCACACTTTTCTCGTGCACACGCGACACAAGCGCGTTGAAATAGGTCAATGTCGCTTCACACGTATGATTCGCATCAATAAACGCCACATCTATCCCACTCAAACTGTCAACTGCCAACTGTAAACTGTCAACTGTAAACTGTAAACTGTCAACTGTAATCTCTCCTACCACGCACGCTATATTACTCAATCCCAACTTCTCCCAGTTCGCCCGTGCTACTTCAGCCACCGCAGGACAGCCCTCATAGGTCACCACCTTATTTCTGCTATCCATCGCCGCCAAGTATGCTGTCGTCACGCCTAAACTCGTTCCCAGTTCCACAATCGTTAACCCTTTCCTATCTTCTGACGCCTCATCGCCAATTCCTCCCCTCGAAGGGGAAGTCAAGAGGGGTCTCCCTAACCACCCCACCAATCGCGCCAACAATTGGGCTTCTTTCCGCCTTGCTAGGCTCCCCTTCGCTATATCACACACACGTCTCATGTTTGCGCTCCTCCCCTTCGAAGGGGAGGTTGGGAGGGGTCCCCCACTACCATAATCCACAAACTCCAACTCCCTCGTGTCTTTCAGCATTTCTTGCCGAATTTCCTCGATTTCATCCCAAACATAGTACGTGTTTTTATCGCTCATCACCATCCTCACCCACTCAAACAAATAGGGTGAATGCACACCATGCCCACCCGTATTTCGGGCGGTCAGTTGGTGCTTCAACCACGAGCTCACACGATATAAATACACATTTTTCTTCATAAAGGCGTGCAAAAGTACTATTTTTTTTTGACATATGCAAAAAAAGTTGTACCTTTGTGCTCGATATGGTACTAAATTACATTTGGATAGGACTTATTCTTCTCGCAGTCATCATGGGCTGCGTGCAATTTTTCTTTTTTGGGCAAAGTGAAATCTTCTCCGAGATACTCAACTCCACCTTCGCATCTGCCAAGAATGGTTTTGAAATCTCCATCGGACTTACTGGTGTGCTCGCCCTCTGGATGGGTATTCTCAATATCGGACAACAAGGTGGCGTCATCAACACCCTCTCGCGTGGGGTCGCACCTTTCTTCCGCCGCATTTTCCCCGAGATACCCAACAACCACCCTGTCTATGGCACCATGTTCATGAATTTCGCCGCCAACATGCTCGGGCTCGACAATGCCGCTACCCCCATGGGGCTCAAAGCTATGGGCGAACTTCAAACGCTCAACGCAGACAAATCCAAGGCTTCCAATGCCATGATTATGTTCGTCGTACTTGGTGCCAGCGGACTGACCATCATCCCTACTACCATCATGGCATACCGCGCACAACTCGGTGCTGCCAACCCAGCAGACGTCTTTCTTCCACTCCTCATAGCCACCTATTTTGCTACCCTCGGCGGACTACTCGCCTGCTGTGCAGCGCAAAAAATCAAGATATGGGACAAAGTCGTGTTGGGTGTACTCTTCGCCCTCACCGCCCTTGTGGTGCTGTTGCTTGTCCTCGCACAACGCCTGCCCGAAGAAACACTCTCCGCGCTCTCTGCCCTCATCGCAGCGGTCATTCTGCTCGGCGTCATCTGTTGGTTTATCATCCAAGCATCCATCCGCAAAGTCAATGTATATGAGGCATTTATCGACGGAGCTAAAGACGGCTTCAAGACAGCCATAGGCATTATCCCCTACCTCATCGCCATCCTCGTAGCGGTGGGTATGTTCCGCGCCAGCGGAGCCATGGGCTTGCTCGAACAAGGGCTCGCGCACCTCTTCTCCCTCGTGGGTATCAACCCCGACCTTTCCGCTGCCGTACCTACTGCCATCATGAAGCCCCTTTCGGGCAGTGGCGCTCGCGGACTGATGATTGAGGCGATGACCACCCACGGTGCCGACTCGCTTGTTGGTCGCCTCTGCTGCATATTGCAAGGCACCACCGATACCACGTTCTATGTCTTAGCCGTTTACTTCGGCAGTGTCGGCATCAAGGACACCCGCCACGCAGTCGTTTGTTGCCTCATCGCCGACCTCATCGGCGTCATCGCCGCCTTCACCGTCGCCAATATCTTCTTCGGATAACCACACTAAACAGTAGCGGCTTTGCCGCGTTCACTAAACACGAATATGATCACCTTCCACTTCGACAACATCTCAACTGCCAACTGTCAATTGTCAACTATCAACTCTCAATTGTCAACTGTCGACTTCCGCAAAGTCGAACAATGGATCAAGAGCACTGCTGCGCAATATGGCTATTCCGTAGGCGATCTCAACTATATCTTCTGCGATGATGAGAAGATTCTCGCCGTCAATCAAGAGTTTCTCCAGCACGACTACTATACCGACGTCATCACCTTTGATTATACCACGCGCACACGCGTGAATGGCGACATCTATATATCGCTCGACACGGTTGCCACCAACGCCCAACAAGTAGGCGCACCTTTCCTTCACGAACTGCACCGTATCATCATCCACGGTTTATTGCACCTCACAGGTCAAGCCGACAAAACCCCCGAAACCAAAGCCCAGATGACCGCCAAAGAGGAAGCCGCCCTCCGACACCTCCACCTCTAACCTTTCCGCTTTCAGTTTTCCCCTTTCATCGACGCAGTCTTTCCGCTGTCAATTACGTAGGATATACGTAACATATACGTAACATATACGTAAGATATACGTAGGATAACCGAGTTGTTAACCTGAGAATGCCCTATCTTCATCTTGTTTTCTCCCTGCCTTTTACCTATTTCTTTCCGCTTTCTTTCTCGAAACCACCTCAATACCACTTCGCTACCACTCCATTACCATTCAATGACCATCCAGTACTTTCCCCGTACTCCCCCTGTCCAGTGCTCGGCGAGGGCCCCGATGACCTCGTGTTATGGGATGCACTTGCGTTAATTCGCCAAGTATCCCTCGCCTCTACACGCTACACCCTACCCTTTCCACCTTTCAGTTTTCACTAATACCATGCTATCCGTGTTAATCCGTGAGATCCGTGGGAATAATAAGAAAAATGCGAATGCTCTTGCGTATGTGCAAATTTTTCTGTACCTTTGCAAGCGGAAAGGATAAATCCGCCAACCAGCCGCACCGAAGCGTCGGTGCCAAGACATATTTAATATAGCGTTATAAGCCAAACTTGATTACTTGAAACTTCGACAACTTCAATGTAATTAATCTCAAGCAAAAGCTCCATGACGCTCACGCTACGGCGTGGGCTTTTGCGTAGATTTTGAGATTAATAGGTAGTCGAAGACCTCAAGTAATCAAATGAAGCGAACGAAAGTTCACGCTTTTTGTATATATAAATAACTATCAATAAATTAATAACGGAGTAAGCCGAAAATCCGACAAAGAGTAGGCGGTAAAATATTTAGTATTATGAAAAAGATTTTATTTTTTGCATTTATTGCAGTGTCCCTTATTTTTGCAGGTTGTGGTGGACCTGATGCTCCAGGAGGTGGTAATTATGGAGGGGGCTATAATCCTCCAGCAACAACTGGTTATATCCAATTTCAAAATCAAACTAGTGATGCTTATTATGTTGAAGTGTCTGGTTTTGAACCTTTTACACTTGGTGCAAAGAAAACGAAGACATATGAATTTGAAGCGGGTAAATACTATATAACAGTTACTCAAAAAGATGGATATCTTTTGTGGCCTACTGTAAAGGAAGGCACTGCAACAGTTCGTGTAGGAGAGACAACAGTATTTTATTGGAACTAACAAAATTTGATTTTTTATTCAAAATAAAAATGCACTCCCAATGGAGTGCATTTTCTATTATATATAAGGTGTAACCTTACATCACGATATTGACAATCTTGCCTGGGACGACGATGACTTTCTTTGGAGCGGCGCCGTTCAATTGTTTGGCGGTCAGCTCGTGAGCCATGACGATCTTCTCTACTTCCTCGCGTGGAGTATCCTTTGCCACCTCAACAGTAAAGCGAACTTTACCATTGAACTGAACAGGGTACTTCTGGTAGGAGCTGTCCCCTTGAGCGCGGCAGGAGGTTGATTGGTCGCGAAACCTTGTCGATGTTGTCGTTAAATATAAATCAGCGCGTAGGAGTTTTATATAGTTACTCGAAAAATTACACTTTTTTCACCTAATCACTTGCATATATAATTTTTTTTCTGTACCTTTGCCGTCGGTTTTTGTTTGCAAAAGCCGATTTGACCATAAAAAACATATTAACTTATATCTAATAAACACAATTATGGCTAAGGTTTATCAAGCTAACGAGATTAAAAACATTGCCCTCATGGGTGGCAGTGGCTCGGGTAAGACTACCCTCATGGAAT
>JAFYSB010000010.1 GCA_017546705.1 Paludibacteraceae bacterium | reverse complement strand
TTTACAACAATGACAAAAGTAGGTATCAATGGTTTTGGCCGTATCGGACGCTTCGTTTTCCGTGCAGCTATGAAACGCAATGACATCGAGATCGTAGGTATCAACGACCTCTGCCCAGTAGATTATTTGGCTTATATGCTTCAGTACGACACCATGCACGGTCAGTTCGAAGGAACTATCGAGGCTGATGTTGAGAATAGCAAGCTTATCGTTAACGGTAAAGTTATCCGCGTAACTGCAGAGCGTAACCCAGCTGACTTGAAATGGGATGAGGTAGGTGCAGAGTACGTAGTTGAGTCTACAGGTCTCTTCCTCTCTAAAGATAAAGCTCAAGCTCACATCGAGGCTGGTGCTAAATATGTTGTAATGTCTGCTCCTTCTAAGGACGACACTCCAATGTTCGTATGCGGTGTTAACGAGAAGACTTATGTTAAGGGTACACAATTCGTATCTAACGCTTCTTGCACCACCAACTGCTTGGCTCCTATCGCTAAGGTATTGAACGACAAATGGGGTATCACCGATGGTTTGATGACTACTGTTCACTCTACCACCGCTACTCAAAAGACTGTTGACGGTCCATCTGTTAAGGACTGGCGTGGTGGCCGTGCAGCTGCTGGCAACATCATCCCTTCTTCTACTGGTGCTGCTAAGGCTGTAGGTAAAGTTATTCCTGAGCTGAACGGCAAATTGACCGGTATGGCTATGCGCGTTCCTACTTTGGACGTTTCTGTAGTTGACTTGACCGTTAACTTGGCTAAGCCTGCTACTTATGCTGAGATCTGCGCAGCTATGAAAGAGGCTTCAGAGAACGAGTTGAAGGGTGTACTTGGTTACACAGAGGATGCAGTAGTTTCTGCTGACTTCTTGGGTGACACTCGCACTTCTATCTTCGATGCTAAGGCTGGTATCGCTTTGACTGACACCTTCGTTAAGGTTGTTAGCTGGTACGACAATGAGATCGGTTACTCTAACAAGGTTCTCGACCTCATCGCTCACATGGCTACTGTTAACGCTTAATATTCTTATTAAGATATACAGCGAGGCACTCAAATTGAGTGCCTCATTTTTTTATTAACAATATACACTTGAAACCTTACTTTTTTATCAAAAATGTTTGGTCATTCCAAAAAAATATACTACCTTTGCAGCACGGAAACAAAAAAATCTGAGAAGGTATTAGATTACTATAAATAAAATTTATAGAAGTGACCATGAAGCAGATACATGATGAGAATCGTGCGTATCGATTTCTTCTCCCGCTGGTGAATTGGATGTTCCGACATTCGTACCGTCATATCAAATACGTAGGCGAGGAGAATATCCCCCAAGATGGGGCAGTAATTTTTGCACCGAATCACACTAACGCGCTGCAAGATGCGCTGGCGGTGTTGTCTATCAATTCGGAGCGAAAAGTGTTTGTAGCTCGTGCGGATATCTTCCGCAACAAGCGATTAGCTAAAATCCTGAGTTTCTTTAAGATCATGCCTATCCGTCGCATGCGCGATGGAGCGGGCGAAGTGCTCAAAAACGATGAGACTGTAGAGCGTGCTATTGACACCCTCGAAGAGGGCGTACCATTCTGTATCCTGCCAGAGGGGACTCACCGCACTAAGCACTCGCTACTGCCGTTAGGCAAAGGTATTTTCCGTATCACATTGCGCGCTAACGAAAAGTTTGGCAAAGAGAAACCTATCTATATTGTGCCGGTGGGATTGGAATATAGCGATTGGTTCCATCTGTGGGACACATTGGTTATCAATATAGGTAAGCCAATCAATATGACCGAGTTTATTGCTGAACACGCGGATTTGGAGCAACCTAAATTGATTCTTGCCATGCGCGAAGAACTCACCAACCGCATGCGCGAGCAGATTCTCTGGGTGCCAGATGACGAGAACTATGAGAAGAACTGGGACAAACTCAGCCACAATCGTCCAGCCAATAAAAACTGGTTCCCTAAGCATCGTATGCCTAAGTGGGGTTTGCTTTTGATGTTAGTGGTAATGTCACCTCTATTCCTCATTTCAGGTGTGCTTACTTTACCATTATGGCTTGTATGGTTAATTATCCGCTGGGCAATCAAAGATCCAGCATTCCATAACTCGGTACAATTTGTATGGCAATTGCTATTCATCCCGCTCACGGGATTTATCACGATGCCATTTTGGATGTTCCTTCAAGAATATCTTTACTTAGTACGTAAATTGCAAAAACCAGAAGAAACGAAGTAAAGACCGCGCTTTGCGCTGTTAGAAGTCAGACCGCGTTGCTGTTAGATCGGGCTGAAGCCCTGTTAGATTGCTTCGCATAAAAATAAATAGTTATGGTAAAAGTTTACATCATTCTTGCTTGCTATATCATCTTTCCTATATTGATTATTGAGGCGTTCAAGCGTTGGACAGTTGTCCAAAAGATTGGTACTGTGGTACTTGCGTATGCTGTAGGTATTATCGCTTCGCTTTGCGGAGTATTCCATTTTGCTGACCCTACTATAGGTGCTACCTTTAGTAAACTGCAATCCACTATCATGAGTGTGGCTGTGCCATTAGCTATTCCGCTAATGCTCTTCAATTGCGATTTCAAGCTTTGGACGAAATCGCTACCTAAAACCACTTGGGCGTTGGTAACAGGTATTGCAGCGGTAATCGTTGCTTCTATCTCGGGCTATTTTGTTTTCCGCAACAATGTGCCTGAGATTGCCAAAGTGACAGGTATGATGGCAGGTATCTATACGGGCGGAACAATGAACTTCAACGCTTTGGGTGCAGCATTGAATGTGGATCGCTCTGTAATGGCGATTGTGCTGGCATTCCAAATGGTGATTACTACACCTTATATATTCTTCCTCTTGGGTGGCGGCTATAAGATCTTCCGCAAGTTGTTACCATACAAGGATATCACCCACAAAGGGCGTATGGATGAAGACGAGGTGGAGACTAACGATGTGGAAAACTACCGCGGTATGTTCGAAAAGAAAAACTTCATTGGTATGATGAAGGGATTGGGGTTGAGTATTTGCTTCTTGGCAGTAGGTGCAGGTTTGGCATTGCTGATCACGGGGACCCTAAACGAGTTGGTTGTGATATTGACTATCACCACATTGTCTATCATTGCTTCGTTCTTTAAGAAGGTACGCGAATTGCCGAAGACCTTTGAGTTGGGAATGTTCTTTATCCTGATTTTTAGTGTGATTGTGGCATCTATGTTCGATATCAATAGTGTGAACGGTGGTTCGTTGTATATCGGTGGTTTTGTATTTTGGATAATTGGTATTTCGGTAGGCCTGCACTTGTTGCTCTGCCGTATCGCTAAAGTCAGTGGCGACCTCTTCTGCGTTTGCCAAGTGGGACTCCTCTGCTCACCTCCATTCGTGCCACCTATCGCAGGTGCGATGAAAAACAAAAAAGTCCTTATCTCAGGTATTGTAGTGGGCTTAGTAGGTTATGCAATAGGCACTTACCTTGGTGCGCTGCTGGCTTGGGTTTTGGGGTAAGACTTAACGGATAATTAACGACAATATAGACAACTTGCGCTCGAATCAACTCCCTCGAGCGCTCAAAGAATAAATCTCTATGAAGCGTATTTTTATTTTTGCGATCAGCATATTGTTTGTATTACCAATTTCTGCTGCAAAAAAGGAGAAAGTGCAACAAGTAGACTCGCTGGGTAGGAAGATTAAAACCGGCTGGAACTTCGGAGCATTACCATCAGTAGCGTTTGATGCGGACCTTGGTTTTCAAGGTGGTGCACTTGCCAATATATATTATTATGGCGACGGTTCGCAGTACCCAGAGTATATCCACTCTCTTTACGCAGAGGCAGCCTATACGACCAAGAACTATGGTATCTTCCGTGTGAACTATGATAGTAAGTACTTGATTCCTAAGCATCGTTTGACCCTCGATGCCACCTATCAGCCTGATGCGATGTGCGACTTCTACGGGTTCAATGGCTATCAGTCTATTTATAATCAGTCGTTGCATAAGTGGAACAAAAATCCAGAAAAAATGGATGTTGATACCTATCAATCGCGTGCGTTCTATAAGTACAAACGCAACCTTTTCCGCTTTGCAGCGGATATCGAAGGTACAATTTGGAAGGATATCAAATGGAATGCGGGAGTGGGTGTGCTCGGTTATATGATCGATGAGTGTAACATCGATATGCTCAATGGTAAAAACGAGTTTGATCCAAATATTCCGCTCGCTGAACAAAAAGCGATGAATGAAAATGTAGAAGGATTGTACGAAAAATATGTGAAATGGGGGCTTATTGATCAGGCAGAAGCTAAAGGCGGTTGGCATCCCTATTTACGTGCAGGTATTACTTATGATAGCCGCGACCAACGCACTTGCCCAACCAAAGGTATTTATGCGGATGCGTTCTTTACCTATACCGCAGCATTTGGCGAGCAAGCAGCAGCAGGATATAATCATTTGCAATTCAACTTCAACTTCCGCCACTATGTGCCAGTATATCGCGACCGCGTGACTTTCGCATATCGCATTGGTACACAAAATAATATCGCAGGTCAGTCGCCATTCTATATGAACACCTATCTCAACACCTTGTTTATCCAACGCGTGATGTACGAGGGATTGGGTGGCGCAAACTCATTGCGCGGTATCATGCGTAACCGTATTTTGGCAAATGGCTTTGCATATGCGAATGTGGAACTGCGCTGCAAAGTGGCGAAATTCGACATCGGTCGCCAACACTTCTATATCGGTTTAGCTCCTTTCTTTGATTTGGGCGTGATTACGCAGCCATACGAGTTGGATGAGGTGAAAATCAGAAAATTATATGATGAAGATTGCGTTGAAACTGCAGCTAAAATATCAAAAGGCGAAAATGCGGTAATGCCGATGGACTTTGACAAGTATTTTAAGTTGGATGAAAAAGGTAACATTGACCAATCAAAGGTCTATATGCCTCACATGGCAGCAGGTCTGGGCTTGAAAGCAGCTATGAACGAAAACTTCGTGCTTTCTGTGGACTGGGCTATGGCTTTGGATAAGCAAGATAACGCTAAGTGGGCTAACTTCTACATCAAGATGGGTTACCTCTTTTAAATAAAAAATCCTCCACTACGGAGGATTTTTTTAATGCATTATCTTATATATTAACTCTTTCCACAAGTCCGCATCCTTCGCGCTCGGATTATTGACACCTTTCAATCGCGCATCTATCTCTCGGAAATACCCAATTATCGCAAATGTCTTACCTGCCGAATAGCGTTTGGCTGCTGCCGCATAGTCTTTTACGAAATAGGGCGATACGCCTAATGCACTAGCTGCAACCCTATCTGTCTTATCAGGTAAATAGTGATATATCATTAAGTTAGCAAAAAATCCGTATAATATGCCCAACTCTTTCACCATCGGGTGATCTTTCGACGACGCAAAATACTGCGTAATACGATTAGCTTTCACCACATCCCCTTTCACCAAGGCCTCTTGCAACTCAAATACATTAAAGTCCTTCGATATACCGATATTCCGCTCCACCAAGGCAGCATCAATCACCTTCACTCCATCTGGGCGTCCGTCAATCAATTTCTGCAAAGCACCTACTATCTGTGTTAGATCTGTACCAATACTATCTGCCAAAATCTTCGTCACTTTCTCATCAATCTGTACCTCATCACCATTGGCCTTCAACTCTTTATTGCGTTGCATCACATAGTCTCGAATCCACTTCTCTACCTGATAATCTTTGAGTTGATCCGACTCCATCAGCACGCCACCTTTCTTTTCCCAGTTCTTAAATAGGTTCAAACGCTTATCTGGCGAACCGTATTTATAGCAGAAGACCAAGATTGTGGATGGCTGGGGATTATCCATATACATGGCCAATGCTTCCCACTTCTTGATGTTCTGCGCCTCCTTAACAATGATCACCTTGTATCCACCCATCATGGCGAACCCACGTGCCGCGCCAATCACAGGCGACACATCACCGCTATTCAAATCCTTGCCATAAATAATAGTCTGGTCGAACTCACGCGCCATTTCGTCTAGCACATTATTCTCTATGTAATTGGCTACCAAGTCGATATAATACGACTCTTTTCCACAAAGCATATACGCAGGTGCATATTTGCCTTGCTTCAAACCAATCATCACTTCTTCATACTTTGCCATAAGTCAGCTATTACGATTATTTTAGTCTGCAAAGGTACAAAAAAAAATACATCTATGCAAAAAAATCCCGCTAATTAAAAAACTAATTAAATAGAAAAAAAGCAAAAAACTATCAATTTATACACTTTTTTGTATTTTTATTGAGATACTGACAAGTTTTAGCAGTTTGCTATAGTACCTTTGCACCCGATTTCAAAAAATTATATGTTTAACTACTAAAACAGGCACAAGTATGAACACATTTTTAACATTACTTATCAGTTTGGCTTCGGCTACAGTAATTACTTTTTGTATTGACATGATTGCACAATTATGGCATACCAAAGCATAAAGACACAAAAAAAGCAACTACTATTTGCATAAATGCAAAAAAAACACTACCTTTGCACACGCGTTCGATAATCTCGCGCAAAGTTTTGAAACTTTTTTAACCCTTAAAACATTATACAACTATGGCTGAAGAAAAGAAAATGCCCTCACCAGAGAAACTGAAAGCATTGCAACTAGCAATGGCAAAGATCGATAAAGATTTTGGCAAAGGTGCCATCATGAAATTGGGCGACGATAAGATAGAAGATGTACCAGTAATCCCTTCTGGTTCAGTAGGTTTGAACATCGCGCTTGGCGTAGGCGGTTATCCTCGCGGTCGCGTGGTAGAGATCTATGGTCCTGAGTCTTCAGGTAAAACCACCCTCGCCATCCACGCTATGGCTGAGGTGCAGAAGCAAGGCGGTATCGCTGCTATCATCGATGCAGAGCACGCTTTCGACCGCTTCTATGCAGAGAAACTCGGCGTGGATACCGACAACCTGCTCATTGCGCAACCTGACTGCGGCGAGCAAGCCCTTGACATCGCAGACGAACTTATCCGTAGCGCTGCTGTGGACTTGGTAGTCATCGACTCTGTGGCAGCCCTTACTCCAAAAGCTGAGATCGAAGGCGATATGGGTGACAACCGCGTCGGTTTGCAAGCACGATTGATGTCCCAAGCGCTCCGTAAACTCACCGCTACCATCAACAAGACCAACACCACCTGCATCTTCATCAACCAACTCCGCGAGAAGATCGGCGTGATGTTCGGCAACCCAGAGACTACCACCGGTGGTAACGCGCTGAAGTTCTACGCTTCGGTGCGCCTCGACATCCGCAAGGCAAGCGCTATCAAAGATGGCGACGAGATCATCGGCAACCAAGTACGCGTGAAGGTCATCAAGAATAAGGTGGCACCTCCATTCAAGAAAGCCGAATTCGACCTCATGTTCAACGAGGGTATCTCTCGCGTAGGCGAAATCGTGGATATGGGTGTAGAGAAAGGTATCTTGACCAAATCTGGCTCATGGTATAGCTACGAGGGCAACAAACTCGCTCAAGGTCGCGATGCCGCCAAGAATGTTCTCCGCGACAATCCAGACCTCGCCGAAGAGATCGAAAACAAGATTATGGAAGCACTCAAGAAATAATCTTGAATCAAACCACGCTCATATTATCCCCAGAGAAAGCTCACGACATGGAACAAAAGTTTCGTGTCGTGAAGCGTTCTATTGATGCTCGCCAAAAGCAACTCAAAGTACACCTCACCGTGCTCACTGACGAGCATGGCGCACCGCTGCCTAAGGATGCGCCCATCCCGCTCTACGAACCTCCACATTTCCAAGATGTGCACAACGTTGAGCATAGTGTGGCTATCATCGGTGCCGGTCCTGCGGGCTTATTCGCTGCTTTGACCCTCATTGAAAAAGGTGTCAAGCCTATCATCTACGAGCGCGGCAAAGAGGTAGCCGAGCGCAAGAAGGACATCGCTACGCTCAACCGCAACCAGGGACTCAATGCCGAGTCCAACTATTGCTTTGGCGAAGGAGGAGCAGGTACTTTCTCTGATGGCAAACTCTTCTCACGCAGCAAAAAGCGCGGCAATATGCAACGCGTCATGGAACTCTTCCACCATTTCGGTGGTGACGACCGCCTATTGTATGAAGCCCATGCTCATATCGGTAGCGATAAACTACCAACCATCATCCGCCGCATGCGCGAGTGCATCATCGAACACGGTGGCGAGATCCACTTCTCTACCTGCGTGGATGAGTCTCTCTTCCGCAACCTCATCGCCAATAGCCAATATCCAATAGGCGGAACGCCGTCCAATAGCCCTTTAGGGCGTCCACTCCTTGGCGTTATCCTCGCCATCGGTCACTCCGCCCACGATACCTACCACATGCTTCATGCCAATGGTGTTGCTTTGGCAACGAAAGGTTTTGCGATGGGCGTACGCGCGGAGCACCCACAAGCGTTAATCAACAAACTGATGTACCACGACCCATCGCCCGAACTCATTCGTTTGGTGGGCAATGCCTCGTATTCATTGGTAACGCAGGTACAGGGTCGCGGTGTCTATTCCTTCTGCATGTGTCCAGGCGGACATATCGTCCCTGCGGGCAGTGCACTGAATAGCTGCGTGGTCAATGGCATGTCTGCCAGCCATCGCAACTCTCCATTTGCCAACTCGGGCATGGTGGTGGAGATTCGTCCCGAGGACCTAGTTGGTGTAGTTCAGGAGTTTAGGAGTTCAGGAGTTCAGAAGTTGAGTGGTTCAGGAGTTCAGGAGTGTAAACTGAAAGGTCTTGCTTTTCAACAGTATTTGGAGCAGTTGGCATATCAGCACGGTGGCGAACCATCCTTAGCTCCAGCCCAACGCCTGCGCGATTTTGTGGAGGGCAAAGCTAGCAAGTCGCTGCCTGCGTGTAGCTATCTGCCGGGCATGGTATCCAGTCGCATGGACCAATGGCTACCCGAACATATCGGCAAACGCTTGCAACAGGGCTTCCGCGATTTCGACCGCAAGTATCGTGGTTTCTTGACCAACGAAGCGGTTATCCTTGGTGTAGAGAGCCGCAGCAGTAGTGCTGTGCGTTTGCCTCGTGATCCAGAGACCCTGCAATCCATCTCCACGCCTCACCTCTATCCTTGTGGCGAGGGTGCAGGCTACGCAGGCGGCATCACATCCTCGGCTTTGGATGGCATCAATGTCGCCCTCAAAATCGCCGAACAACTCCCCTCCACACACTAAAAAGTGCTGTTTATTAAGATTCTGTTCCTTTGTACCTTGTATTTAATCTCCGTGTAAAAAACCAAGGACGAACCAAAGAAGAACCTAGGAACGACCTAAGAACTACCAACCACCAAAAAGTGCTGTTTCTTAAGATTGATTCCGAATAAGGTTGTCTTGCTCCCTAAAAAAGTTGTCTCATTTCCTAAAAAGGTTGACTCATTTCCTGAAATAGTTGACTCATTTGTTTAAAGAAAAAATCACCTCAAAAGTCGCCATTTATTTGCACATCTCGAAAAAAAAGTGTAACTTTGCGGGCAGAATTGCAACAACTTAGAAAATTAAGGAATAAGTCAGGAGATTGAAAAAAGTCAGTCACTGACTGACCAATTCAGCTCGCATGCGAGTAAACATATCGTCGCTCACCGACGCAAAACAGGAGGACATATTATAAAAAGCGTTTATTAGCGCTTGTTTTGGTGTAACGAAATCTGGTAAATTTCACAATCGCCCAAAACAAGAAGGCAGTAAACGCCCTTTGGGATATGACTATCCCGCCGCAGAGCGTCCCCTCGTGGACTGCTCTGTTTGGTGGCTGTTCATATTCGGCGTGGGCGTTGCTTGCTTATTCTTGCGAAAGGGTTTACCAGAGCCTCGTTACAGAGAATAAGCAAAGGTAAGGTTCCACGCTTTTTCTATATTTATACCAACGGGGCGTTTGGAGCCAACTTCCCACAATATTTTATAACATAATGAAAAAACTGATGTTGTTATGTGCTCTTGTATGTATGGCTATATACACACAAGCACAGTATGTTGCGCCTATCCAATTAGATAAGGCGAGTGATCCTCAGAAGGTGGTAGGAGAAGCATTAACCAAAACGGGTGTTATCTCTTTATCTACAGGTGTGCCATGCTTAGCTATCGGAGCGGCAACTCTCATGTGTGCTAATTTCCTTCCCAACCCAATGGTGGGATATACAACATCAGCCACTAAAGCAAATGCGAATAAGGACTTGCAACTCATTTCAGTAGAAGAGTACAATACCAAACTCCGTGAATATACCGACTTAACGCATGCACTAGAAATGACAGGTTATATTCTAACACCTATGGGCGCAGCATTAACTATCGTGGGTATTCCATTGTACGTGCATGGCAAGAAAATGCTACAATTAGATATACAATATACTGGCAATGGTGCGGGGGTCGCTTTGAACTTTTAACTAACACTTTAATATCGACAGAATATGAAAAAGATATTTTTATATATAGCTATTACTTTAGGCTTATTAAGTTGTAACCATAAAGATTCATTATGGCAAGAGGTTGTAGAAGACTTAGATGAGCGCGTAGAGACTCTTGAGATGCTATGTGCAGAGATGAACACCAACATCACATCACTCCAAACGATTGTGGATGTACTACAATCCAATGACTTTATTACAAGCATTGTAGAAATCAAAAAAGACGGCAAAGTAGTTGGTTACACCATTACTTTTGGCAAACACGACCCTATTACCATTTATCACGGACAAGACGGTAAGGATGGACAAAATGGTACAAATGGTAAAGACGGAGCAGATGGAAAGGATGGTCAAGACGGAGAAAATGGTGATGACGGCAAAGATGGCTCTACCCCTGTAATTGGTGTAGCACAAGATACCGACGGTGTGTATTACTGGACATTGAATGGCGAGTGGCTTTTGGATGACAATGGCAACAAACTCCCTGTTTCTGGCAAAGATGGAAAGGACGGAGCAAACGGCACTGACGGACAAGATGGTCAAGACGGTACCGATGGCAAAGACGGTATAACACCTCTATTAAAAATAGAGAATGGTTATTGGTATATATCCTATGACAATGGCGCAACTTGGACAGAATCAGGAAAAGCTACAGGCGATAACGGTCAAAATGGTCAGAATGGTTCTGATGGAAAGGACGGACAAGATGGTCAAAATGGTACTGACGGCAAAGATGGACAAGACGGTCAAGATGGTAAGGACGGTGTTACTCCTCAATTGAAGATAGAAGAGGGCTATTGGTTTATCTCTTATGATAATGGCGCTACTTGGACACAACTTGGCAAAGCCACAGGCGAAGATGGCAAGGACGGTATTGATGGCGAAGATGGTAAAGACGGACAAAATGGTACAGATGGAAAGGACGGTCAAGACGGCGATTCTATGTTCCAATCTGTAACACAAGATGAGAACTATGTTTACTTCACCCTCGCTGATGGTACTGTGATTAAGATAGCAAAGGCTTCTAAAGAAGAACAACCCAATTCAGAGTTTATATTTACAATTACATATGCCCCAAATGGAGGTGAAGGAGTAATGGTGCCAGATACATTTTACTATGGAATTAGTAAAGTTGTAACTTTGACTTGTTTTTACACAAGAGAAAATTATTACTTTACTGAATGGAATACAAGACCTGATGGGTCAGGAGTTACATATGCTTATGGAACAAAAATATCTATTGATAAGAATATTATTCTATATGCGCAATGGGAAAAAGCATTAGGCACTCCTGCTGAATATGTTGATTTAGGTTTAAGTGTTAAATGGGCGACTTATAATGTGGGCGCAACTACTCCAGAAGAATATGGTGATTACTTTGCATGGGGAGAAGTAAAATCCAAAATAGATTATACTGAATATAATTACAAATATTACGATTACAAATATTACGGATATACAAAATATAATCCTACAGACAAGAAAAAAGTATTAGACATTATAGATGATGCTGCTCGAATGAATTGGGGTGGAAAATGGCGCATGCCAAGTGATAGTGAATGGGGAGAGTTAATATCCCAGTGCACATGGGAATGGGATAATGAAAAGAATGGCTATGTAGTGACATCTCAAAAAGAAGGATATACACAAAAAAGTATTTTTCTTCCAGCAGCAGGTTATAAAGGACATGCACATCTAAGTTGTAATAGTGCAGGTGGTCACTATTGGAAAACTTCTTTAGGAGGTTCAATTAGCTCTTATGATACTGGAGAAAGATTCGCAGAATGTATATGTTTCAGTTGGTCTAATACTCCATGGGGACACACTGAAAACCGATATTCAGGCTTAAGTATTCGTCCCGTTTGCCCATAATGTATTGGATTGCTAAGAAATTTAATATTGATGTCTATAAGATTGATTGAAGTCAAAGTAATTTTCAATTAACTAAAAAACTGATACACTCAAAAGTAGACGTATAGACACAGATTTCCCACCCCGCCACTCTCATTTGGTAGCGGGGTGATTTTTTATATTGTTATTCTTCTCGTATCAATGCTCGTATTCATGCGCTCCTTCGGAAAAGGTATCCCTTCGGAAAACGGGAAACTGAAAAGAGAAAACGGGAAAGCCACAGATAAGGCACAACTAGCCCACAGATATGATACAGTGGTCGCGAAGTGGTCGCGTAGCCTATAGCCAACTTTAGAGCAATCTAAAAGCCACCGAAAGCCCATAGATGTTGTATTTTGTTCTATGCTTGCGCTGATTCCTCAAAGTGGGGACTTTTCGGGCGCTGCGCTCGGAGTGCGTTCCGTCGCACTCCTTCAGGTCGCGTAGCCCGAAGAGAACTTGAAAAAAGAAAAACAACAATCGCTTACCATCAGGCAAGCGATTGTTGATATATTCCTAATAACTGTATCTTTATTGACGAGCTGCAGCTTTCTTGAGGGCGATAGCATAGGCTTCGCGATAGAAGGTAAAGAAGTTCTTCCACTCGGCTTGTAGTGCCAATCGGACTGCTGCTTTGCGGATAGCTGCCGTCTTCTGTGGGGAAAGTGAGAGGTAATACTCAATCGTATTGACAATATGCGTAATCACATCATGGGTATTGCTATCGTTGCGGTAGATGACCGCTACCCCCTTATCAATGGTAGTACAACCTTGTTCCTCGCACCAAACGCCATAGCCACTCAAGCTGGTGGTGATAGTAGGCACATGGAATGCCATACTCTCCAATGGCGTATAACCCCATGGTTCGTAGTAACTAGGGAAGACGGTCAAGTCCAAACCAATCAACAAATCATAATAAGGCAAGTTGAGTACACCATCATTGCCATTGAGATAGGTGGGCACGAATATCACATGTACATTACCCACGGTGAAGTCTTGGCGGTCGAGGTAAGGGATCATGACAAAAGCGATGATGGAGCGCTGCGCTGTTAGACCGCTGCGCTGTTGGATTTCGCCTAAACGGGTCATCGATTCCAAGAAGACATCGATGCCTTTGTTCTTCCACTCAAAGCGACCTGCTGTGCCGATAAGCATATCGGTAGCTTTGGCATCAATGCCCTTTGCGCGTGCAAGCGATATTAAGGCATTGCGTGCACGTTTGCGTGCTGCATCAAAGTCTTCGCCTTGTGGCACGAAGCCCTGCTCAAAGCCGTTAGGGGTGACTATATCCACAGGTTTATCAAGGAGTTGCTTGCACTCGCGTGCGGTGAGGTCACTCACCGTGGTGAAGCAGTCGCAAAGGTGTGCGGCTTTCTTCTCAGCTGAGTGTTTGCTGACCATGTTGAGTTCCTGTGCCATTTGATCGCCTTGGAAAGCATCGAAGCAGTCATACAATGGTTTCCCATTGCCTGCTATACTGCGCCCGATACTGGTAGCATGGGTGGTGAAGAGTGTACCGATAGCAGGGCAATGCTCGCGGAGGTAGAGGATGGTGAAAGCCGTTTGCCACTCGTTGCAATGCATGACGGTGGTAGGCATATCAAGGTGCTTGTACAGGCTCTCTGCTACTTGACCGACAGCATAGGCAAAGAGGCAACTCTCGTCGTAATCGCCATAGGCGGCATGGCTCTGGATACCAAATCTCTCCCACATGTGGCCGAAGATTTGGTCTTTCTCTGCCCAGAGTTCATCCCATTTGAGTAGTACAGCAATAGGTTTGCCAGGCACTTGCCAACGACCTACGCGTACACCTTTGGGGCGCCAACCTTTCAATAAAGTCTTGCTCTCTTTGAAAGTGAGGTTGGAATGGTCTCCGAAATCAGGACCGAAGAATACGACTTTGTCTTTATGTTCTTTTTGCATGGAAGCTGCACGCGTAGAGAGCACGGCATAAATACCGCCTACACGATTGCAAACCTCCCAACTCGTTTCGAAAATATATTCAGGTTGCATATATAATTATTGAAATTTGTTGTTGACAGTAATCAAGTCAACATTGCTAAAATCGTTGTACGATATAGGAGTAGTAGAAAATTGATTATTTTTGCTCTTTACCAATGGCATTGCCATGACGCCCTGCTTGGTAGCCCAATAGATACGATTGCGCAAATCATCTACATAGATTGCTCCGGTGGCATTGGTATCAATAGCAGTAAGATTACTACCATCGAAAGAAGCCACAAACAAACCATTAGGCGTAGTGATATACCATTTCATTTGCATAGCATCAATTTGCAAATGCTGGATGTTTAAACCTTGAAAACCAGCAATTTGGTTAGCGATTTGGCTAGCAATAAAAACAGTGCCATTGAAAGTAAGCATGGTATCACATGTTTGCTCAATGAGATATACGTCCTCACTATTCGCCATACTAGGTTGATCTAAACGGTCGTTAATCATTCGCTGACGGAACACTTTATTATCCGCAGTACGTATAACTATCGCTGGTGCTTGGGCAGGATGAATGGTGAATTGGCGTGAGATATTATACTCCTTGCCATTTTGAATGATGGTTAATTGTATATCTGTTTGTCCCGGAGTTGTAAAATATAACGTCACGGAAGCGCTATTCAAATCACCAGCAATGATGACACAATTATCGGGCATAGTCCATTGATAAACTAAATCGTACTTAAACGGGTTGTAGATATTCGCCTTCAGTGTGACATCATGGAAGTATAAAATAGAATCAGATGAAGCAACGAAAGTAGGAATCGTGTCGTAAACTGTAATTAGTTTGCTATGCGTAAAGTGCTTCGTACTATCTACCATCAAGGTTACCATGTATTCACCTGGCTTTTTATACACCTTGCTTGGATTTTTACTCATACTTGTACTGTTATCACCAAATGTCCACGCCCACGATTCACCAGCAGAACTATTGTTGGTAAATTTAATCGTTTCACCCGCTTTAGGATCGGTTGGTGAATAGGAAAAATCTACATCTATCTTTTTGCAACCTACGATTAACGTAAGTACCAAACACATTGTTATTATCTTCTTCATATTGTATTGATTGCTCAAAAATTAAATCCTTTTGATCGCCACCATGTCATTTGTCGCTTAGCGTAGTGACGGCTATTCTGTTGTATCAATTCAATGGCCCTTTCGAGTGTATATTCGCCTTTGAAATAGGGGAGCAGCTCTTTGTAGCCCACTGTGTTTAGGCTATTGGGGAGCATCGATTGTTCGTCATCTGCCATTGGTAGCAGCGAGATGCCCAACTGCTCAAATGCGCTTCGCGCTTCATCCAGCAAACCTGCCTCTATCATCTTGTGCACGCGCAAGTTGATTCGTTCGTATAATTCTTCTCGTGGACGAGTTACTACACGATATTCGACATCAAATCCTCGTTCCATAGCGGTTGCACCACGCTTTCTGAAACTAGAATAGGGTTGGCCTGTCGCTCGACATATCTCCACGCAATGCATCAATCGTTGCGGATTTTGTTGGTCCACCTCTACCCAATACGCAGGGTCTAAGTGCTGTACTTCGGTTTGCAACCACTCCAATCCGCGTTGGTTATACGCTTCGCGCACCTCCTGACGAATAGCAGCTGGCACATCGGGAATATCATCCAGTCCATTGCATACTGCATCAATGTACATCATACTGCCCCCCACCATCACCACATGTTCGTGCTTCGTGAATAGATTGCTCAGCAATACCTTGCAATCGCGCGCGTACTGCCCCGCATTGTAGGTCTCAATAAGTGATTTACATGCAATGAAATAATGCTCTACCTGAGCTTGTTCCTCTGCTGTTGGCGCAGCCGTGCCTATGGGAAGGTCACGATATATCTGGCGCGAATCTGCGCTCACAATCGGGCAACCATACTCCTGAGCCAGTTGCAAACTTAATTCAGTCTTTCCTACTCCAGTAGGTCCCAATATGACTACGAGCGTGGGCATTAGAACATAGAGCCGTCGTCGAAGCTCAAATCTTGGAATCCGTCGGCATCTAAGTCTTCAATGTCAAACTGACTATCGCCAAAGAGATCATCGTCCAAGCCCCAATCTTTAGCATCTTTTGCGCGTGCCGCTTCAGCCATATCTTCGGTTTGTAATTGCTTAGGCGCATCTCCGCGTGATTCAGTACATTCTACACCATTGCAATAGCCCGGCATAATCTCAGTGAGACTACCAAAGAAATAGCGCTCGTACATTGGGTCAAACACGTAGATGAGACGTTGTCCACGCTCTTCCATAAGGTCGCTCAGACGAGTAGATTCCATAATCATATTATCATACTCGAAGTTGCTACCCATCTCTACGAGCGTCACTTCTTGTTCTTTCTCCCAACGGTCGTTGCACATAAAGAACGACGTCATTTGGTCATCAGGATAACCTGCGCTCTTCAAGATGGCTTGATGCAACTCAAGAAACGTAGCTTCACTATCGGCTTCAAACACGCGACGAAAATCATCCGCATCGTCGCAAGAAAAGGTGATTTTATATACCATAATTGATTATAATTGACAATTGATAGTTATATCGTGTATAATTGATAGTTTACAATTTGGTGCAAAGGTACAATAAAATTTGCAATTAACCAAATTTACGATATATATTTAGTAAATTTATTGAGATAGTGACAAATAAAGAATCAAAAAAGATTGCATATATAAAAAAAAAATACTACCTTTGCGCGGAATTAATCAAAAAATCAATATGAAGCACATTTTTTCTCGATTGATGGTAGTTGCCATTGCAATATTGATGGCATACAACACCGCATTGGCAGACAATGACATGATGGTGCGATGCATCGCGTTTTACAACCTCGAAAACTTGTTCGACACCATTCATGACGAAGGCAAGAATGACTACGAATACCTACCAGACGGCGGTATGAAGTGGACAAGCATGAAGTATCAACACAAACTCCACAACATGGCATATGCTATTGCTCAACTCGGCACCGATGAAGATCCTCGTGGTGCGGCGTGCGTAGGCGTATCGGAGGTGGAGAACATCGGTTGTTTGTACGACCTATGCAAAGAGTTGAAAGAGAAACATAATCGCAACTATGTACCCATCCTATTGGAAGGTCCAGACCGCCGCGGTGTGGATGTGGGTTTCCTATATAACCCCGATATGTTCAAGCCTGTGGGACAACCCAAAGGCTACGAGCTGAAGGCACATTATGCAGATGGAGGTGTAGTGAGAAGCCGTTTGCAACTCTGGGTGTCGGGGTATTTGCTAGACGACAACCGCAAGATTGTGATGGATAAGATTCATATCAGCGTGAACCACTGGCCTAGTCGCTACGGTGGTGAGGAGAGTAGTCGTGCCACCCGCGATACCGCAGCCATGCTCTGCAAACAAGTATGTGACAGCATTTATATGCGCGAGCCTAATGCTAAGATCATTGTGATGGGTGACTTGAACGACGACCCATACAACCACAGTTGTGCCGTAGTGATGGGTGCAAAGAAGACACGCGAAGA
The DNA here is from genome assembly GCA_017546705.1 of Paludibacteraceae bacterium. Taxonomy (GTDB): domain Bacteria; phylum Bacteroidota; class Bacteroidia; order Bacteroidales; family Paludibacteraceae; genus Colicola. The sequence continues at coordinate 34,542 of JAFYSB010000010.1, read as the reverse complement.
GGTGGAAGCTCAGGGCTTCTTCAACACCATGTGGCAAAAATTGGACCGCGGCATCGGCAGTTTGGCATACCAAGGCAGTTGGAACCTCTTTGACCAAATCTTCATCTCTGAGCCACTGATGAATGCTAAGAAAGAAGATGGGAAATGGATTTATTGGAAATCGCAGATTTTCAACAAACCATTCTTGACCGTGCAAGAAGGCAAGGACAAAGGTACTCCACTACGTACAGTGAAGAGTGGTGTATGGCAAGATGGATATGCCGACCACTACCCTACCATGATCTATTTACTTAAGAAAAAATAAGCATATGACAGATACCCTCAAACGCAATGTTGCGCCTGTACGCATGCGCAACTACGGACGCATCATTGAAGATATGGTGACATTGGCTGCTAACGAACAGGATGTGGAGAAACAACAAGCGATGGTGATTTATATCGCGCAATGCATGCGACAAAAGAATGCTCAATGGAACAAAGAACAGGAATCAGGTATTGAGCGTCTGAAAGAAGATATCACCGCACTATCGAATGGCATATTGACATGCGACTTTCCAAGTTTTGATGAGACATTGGAGAAACTGGCACAACGCCCCATGCTACTGGGAGAACGCAACAACAACCAAAAGAAAAAGAAAAAATGACATTGCGTCATGAAACCTAAAATCTTTTACCTACTAATCAACATCTTCTTTTGCTGCGTCTGCTATGCACAGCAAGCCTATAATGTGCGCAGTCCGTATGACCCTGCCACTCAAAAACTGGAGGCAGCGTTGCGCGGTGAGGTATTGCAATTCACATTAGACAATTCAGCCATCTATCCTGGCACCCAACGCGAAGTGTTGGTGTATGTGCCACAGCAATACGACAGTAGCCAACCCGCATGTTTGCTAGTTTGTATGGACGGTATCTTGTATGATGCTACCACCGTGATGGATAATCTGATTGCTACAGGCGAGATGCCTGTGACGATTGGTGTGTTTGTTAACCCTGGAATCGTGTACGACCAAAGCCAAGAAGTAGTGCGCTACAACCGTTGCAAGGAGTTTGACTCTACGGATGATACATTTGCTCGTTTTTTGGAAACAGAAGTATTGCCACGTATAGAGGGCATGCAGACTGAGCAAGGAAAGACCATCAGCCTGTCGCAAGACCCCAATGATCGTTGTATCACAGGCGCCAGTAGTGGCGGTATTGCGGCTTTCAGCGTAGCGTGGCATCGCCCCGACCTCTTTAGCCGAGTTTATACCAGCGTAGGCACGTTTGTAGCCATGCGCGGAGGCAACAACTATCCCGCAATTGTGCGTAAGACAGAGCCTAAACCACTGCGTATATACATGCAAGATGGATGGTACGATGTATGGGATCCTATCTTCGGCGAATGGTTTGAGTATAACCTACTGATGGAGTCGGCATTCAACTTCGCAGGCTATGAAGTAGCACACCAATGGGATCGAGGTAATCATAGTATCAAATATGGTACCTTGGCATTTCCCGATGCGATGCGATGGTTGTGGAGAGGCTATCCCGCTAAGGTAGAAAAGGGGATATCCAACAATGGTATGCTGCAAAACATATTGGCAGAAGGACAAGACTGGCAAGAAATAGCTTTAGCACATGCGCCGAAGGAGCTGTTTGCTTGTAGTGATAGTGCGGCGGTATTTGCTGTAGGTAATAATATATATAAGGTGTCATCCACCGGAGATATCACAGAGAGTGGTAAACTCAAAGCAGGCGAACGACTACTAGGCGAGGGATTGACCACACGTGGTAGTGCACTATACCGCCACGGACAAAAAGTAGCGGAAGGGCTGTATGGACTGCAAGCAGCATACGCATTATCCGACAACCGATATATAACTTTATGCGCATCGAATGCCCACTCATCGGACAAGGTATGGGTGGTGAACGCAGGTTACCGAGCATTGGCGATAGCACCCGATTATCGCTATTGTGTGACAGGGGAGGCGCATACCCATCATTTAATTAGTACAATCATTGATACGGCAGGCAATATACGCTATAGTGAGCCATTCTATTATCTGCACGACTTGAGCAACGGTACATTGCAGCCATCAGGAGCTATGGCATTTGACACGCAAGGCAATCTATATGTGGCTACAGCGATGGGCGTGCAAGTGGCAGATCATAATGGACGTGTACGAGCGATCTTGTCGCTGCCTGCAGGTGCAGTACAAGGATTGGCGTTTAGTGGACATTACTTGTATGTACTATGTGGCGAACGTCTATTTGTTCGCAGGATGAACGCTGTAGGTCATATACCTTCTGAAGGCGCGTTGACCTATCCATCGCAAGGACAAGGATAAAAGAATAGCAATACAAACAAAAAGAGGAAACCCGAATGGATTTCCTCTTTTTATTGGTGCGCAGGATGAGACTCGAACTCACACGGTCTTGCGACCACTACCCCCTCAAAGTAGCGTGTATACCAATTTCACCACCTGCGCATTGTGCCCAAAACAGGACTCGAACCTGCACGTCTCTCAACACTCGCACCTGAAACGAGCGCGTCTACCAATTCCGCCATTTGGGCGTTGCGTCAGCGACTCTTGAATCGACTGCCGATTCTATTCCGTATTCAAAGAACCCTTTTAGAAAATGAAAGCAGGAACTGTGTCCTGCTCATCTCTATAGAGCGGCAAACGAGACTCGAACTCGCGACCCCAACCTTGGCAAGGTTGTGCTCTACCAACTGAGCTATTGCCGCATTTTTTGTAAGAACACTGCTTCCTTCTCGAAAGCGGGTGCAAAGGTACTGCTTTTTTTTGATATGACCAAATATTTTAGCGAAAAAATGCAAAAAAAATGTATTTTCTTTGATTTTTTGCCTATTATATCCCATTTTTTCATTACCTTTGCAGTCGGATATGGAAAAAACGCCTCAAGAAATAGCTTTGATCAAATTACGCAGCCGTCTGACGAAACGTTTTCACAAGGCTTGTGCTGATTATGGATTGATTGCCGATGGTGATCACATTTTGATTGGGCTAAGCGGGGGAAAAGATTCGCTTGCTTTGGTGGAATTACTAGGCAGACGTGCACAGATTCATGTTCCTCGTTTTACGGTCACTGCTGTGCACGTGCGCGTCAAGGAGCGTGATTATCATTCTGATTTGAGCTATCTAGAGAATTTTTGTGCGCGCGTAGGCGTACCATTTATTGTACGGGATACCGAAATAGGTGATGAGGTGAAAGGTGAAAGGGGGAAGGCAAAAGATCCATGTTTTTTGTGTTCGTGGTATAGGCGAAAAGTATTGTTTGATGTGGCACAAGAGTTGGGTTGCAATAAGATTGCGCTTGGGCATCACAAAGATGACTTGGTAGAGACACTGTTAATGAACCTGATTTTTCAAGGTAGTATCGGCACTATTCCTCCACTTTTGCAGATGGATAAGATGCCCATACAGATGATCCGCCCGCTGTGCCTTATCGAAGAGAAAGACCTTGCGCATTATGCCCAACTCAGCGAATACGAGCAACAAGTAAAGCTCTGTCCTCTGGAGAAATTGAGTAATCGCGCCGAGATTAAGCAACTCATCCAGCAACTGGAGCGGCTCAACCCTAATGTGCGCGATTCTATATGGGGAGCGATGGAGAATATCAAAACGGATTATTTACCCACTCGCGTGAAAGGGGAAAGGTGAAAACGGAAAACTGAAAGATTATAGTTATGAATAGTTTTTATACCATATTACTTTTGATTGCGTCGAATGTGTTTATGACGCTGGCATGGTATGGCCACTTAAAGATGGCCGAGTTTAGTTGGTTTAAGGCACTACCATTGATTGGTGTGATTGCGCTATCGTGGGGTATTGCATTTTTTGAATACTGCCTGCAAGTGCCAGCCAACCGGATTGGTTTTGAGGGTAACGGCGGGCCCTTCTCATTGATGCAACTCAAGATTTTGCAAGAGGTCATCACCTTGGTGGTATTCGTTGTGTTTTCCGTGGTCGCATTTCACATGCAAGTAAAATGGAATCATATCGCAGCGGCAGCATGCTTGATTGCTGCGGTGTATTTCGTGTTTGGGTTTAAGTGATATGAAGAAAATATTATTTGTTTGTCACGGCAACATCTGCCGCAGCGTGATGGCAGAGATGATTATGCGCCATCTTGTATCGCAAAAAACATCAACTGCGAACTGTCAACTATCAACTATTATTGACTCATGCGCTACTTCGCGCGAGGAGATTGGCAATGACATATATCCGCCAGCCAAACGTTGTCTGTCGGCACATGGTGTCCCTTTCAACCGCCATGCAGCACGTCAGATTACCCGCGCGGATTATGAAGCGTTTGATGCGATTCTCTGCATGGAAGATTATAATATCCGCAACCTCAGGCGTGTGTTGGGTGAGGAGATTATGCAGCGTGATGCAGCCCTACCCCAGCCTAAGATTCGACGCCTATTGAACCGCGATGTAGCCGATCCGTGGTATACGGGCGACTTCGAAGCCACCTACCGCGATCTGATAGAAGGATGCAGTGCATTGCTCACAGCCATGCAAGATTAAAGCATAAAAAAAATCCTGCCCATAAAGAGCAGGATTTTTTATGCGTGTACAGTAGATTATGGTAGCATTACCACCTCAAACACGTTGCCACTCGCTACCAACTGTTTCAATGTAGCTTGCACAGTTTCTGCGGTGATTGCTTCTACAGCAGCCTTATAATCGGTGATGTAGTTGATACCAAACCTATAATATATATCCAACACTTGACGCCAATAGCCATTCTTCTCCAAGTCCTCTTGGAAGTCTTTGAGCATAGACTCTTTCTCCTTTTGCAAGTCTTTTGCCAAAGGACCATTCTCCACGATAGTCATCACTTCCTCGTGGATGATGCTCATGAGTTTCTCTTGCTTCTCAGGGTCGGTATCAAACTGCATTATCAGACGTGCACATGGCACAGGAACAATCTCCATCGTACCCCAGCAACCTACACCATATGAACCACCTTCACGCTCGCGAATAGACTCCAAGTAGCGGGTAGAAAGAATGCGACCTATCATCTCCATATTAAGGTCATTTGCCAAAGTATATGGCATATCGTATGAAGTATATTGAATACGGTTGCTGGCTGTCTTAATCTCCATTGGGCGAGTGAAATAATTCTTATTGATGCCCTCAGGAGCACGCACGCCATTGTCGCGAACGCTCTCTTTCTTCTTGGATGTCTTCAAACCGCCTAACCATGTGCAAACCATTTTTTGGAATACCTTATCCGCAGGATCTACATTACCTACGAAAGTAAACACGAAGTCTGCTGGATTAGCAAAACGCGCTTTGTAAACCTCCAACGCCTTATCCAAATTCACCTTTTCCAACCAAGCCAAATCTTGCAAAACAATACGAGATGAATGGTCATTTGCCATCATCTGAATAGAGTCAGAGAAAGCCACTTTAGGGTTCTTATCACGGTTTGCCAATTGGCTATTCAACACACTCATCAATGTTTGATATGCCTCTTCATCGCGGCGTGGAGCGGTAAAAGACAAATAGTTGATTTGGAGCAATGTCTCCAAATCCTTCACGGTAGAAGAACCACTAACAACCTCAGTATTATTGTTGATAGAAACAGAATGTGATACATTTTTACCCGTCAATGCCTTTTGCAAATCGGTCAACGACATGTCTGCCAAACCGCTAAAGTCAACAATAGTACTAGCCAACATAGACGATGGCAAATCCTCTGTAGCCACCAACGATGCTCCACCCTTCGACACACCTTGGAACAAGATCTCATCTTGCTTGAAGGTAGTGGGCTTCACTATCACGCGCACACCATTGGAGAGTGTCCACTCGGTTACACCCAAGGTCTCGTTGTATGTAGTCTTCTTAATTTTACCTGCCTTAGGAGCTGTCTCTACAAGATTCTCACGAATAGCCTCCTCTACTGGAGCCTCTATCTCCTCGTTCTTGACTGCTGCTAACATCTCTACAGCCTCTGCCTCAGTAGGAAGAACCACATTCTCATCCTCTGGCGCTTGGAAAGATATGATAAGGTTCTCATCTGTTACCAAGTTTTTAGCAATTTGGTTGAGCATATCCACGCTCAACATAGGCAAGAGTTGTTGCACCGTCTCGTACTCCCATGCGATACCAGGAATAGGCTCGTCGCTCAAATAGTGACGAATATACTCTTGAGCATATCTAATATTGCGCACGGTGTTGCGCTCGTTGTAAGACTTCTCATAAGCAGCCAACATCTCTTTCTTCACGCGATCGAGCTCTGCATAGGTAAAGCCATAGCGACGCATCTTCTCCAATTGAGTGAGCAGATCTTTGTATGCTGCTACCTCTTGACCTTGCTTAGCCAAATATACTGCAACAAACGCATCTTTCTCTTTCACCAATTCGCCATGGTATGAACCAGCACCCACGAAAGTTGCTTCTGGCTTCATTGCCAACTCCGACAAGCGGTTGTTGAACATATCGCAAACGAGCTCAAGAGCGAGATTTTGCAAATAAGACACATTGGTTCCGCGCAAAGGCTTTGGCAATTGATCTTTCTTGAACTCCATCTCAATACGAGTGTATTGAGCCTCTTTATCACGAACGATAGCCACAATTGGCTCCACGTTGTCGTCTACAGAATACAATGGACGCTCGCCACGATTCACGCGCTCTGGCACATCTGCCCAAAGAGCTTTGATCTTTTGCTCCACTTGATCCACATCAATATCACCAACTACGATAATAGCTTGGTTATCTGGACCGTACCATTTCTTATAATAGTCGCGGAGTGCATCGTATGTAAAGTTGTTGATCACAGCTGTATCGCCAATCACATCGCGCTTAGCATATTGGCTACCAGGATACTTGAGTGGGTTGATAGCTTTCCACATACGGCGGTTAGCTTGTGCACCTGTACGCCACTCCTCGCGAATCACACCACGCTCGTTATCGATCTCCTCCTCCAAGAGAGAAAGACCGCAAGCCCAGTCGTGCATCACCAACAAAGCAGAGTCGATAATACCCTCACGAACGGTTGGCACCTCAGAAAGACGATAAACAGTCTCATCGAGTGAAGTGTAAGCATTGATATTGCCACCGAAGTTCACACCGATAGACTCAAAATACTCAATAATACCTTTACCAGCAAAGTGCTCTGTACCATTGAAAGCCATATGCTCCAAGAAGTGAGCAAGACCGTTTTGATGGTCTTCTTCCATAGTTGCACCTACTGCTTGTGCGATATGGAACTCCGCACGTTGCTTAGGATGTTCGTTGTGACGAATATAATAAGTCAGACCATTCTCCAACTTACCAACGCGTACTGCCGAATCGATAGGCAGTGGTTGTGGTTGTTGCGCAACCGCTACGAGCGACAACGCCAGCACCAAAGTGCTTAGAATCAACTTTTTCATTTCAACAAATTTTGGTTAATTTCTATAATTTACTCTAATTTTTGTTTTCTTCCACACCATTCTCCACTATTTCGTCTTGGCTCTTGGTTCCTTGTTCTTTGCTCACCACTTCTTCCTCTTTCTTCTTTCTTGGAGCACGTTTCTTCTTGGGGCTCTCTTCCTCGCCTTTTAGCCTCATCGCCTCATTCGCCTCAATGATCTCATCAGTACGACTCACCCAAGGGCGAGGACCAAGGATTGCCTCAACATCGTCGGAGGTGATTACCTCTTTCTCGATCAACATTTGCGCCAACTTGTTGTGCCCTTCGGCGTTCTCCTCAAGGATTTTCTTCGCACGCGCCATCTGCTCAGCAATAATCGCACTCGTCTCACTATCAATCACTTCAGCCGTCTTCTCCGAATAGGGTTTCGCAAATCCCATATCGTATCTGCCTGTCGAATCGTAGTAGCTGAGGTTCTTCAGCTTGTCGGACATACCATAGTACGCCACCATAGCGTATGCCTGTTTGGTCGCACGCTCCAAGTCATTCAATGCGCCTGTGGAAGTCTGCTGCAAGAACACTTCCTCTGCAGCACGACCGCCCAACAGTGAACAGAGATTATCCATGATATGATCTTTGTTGGTCAGCTGTCGCTCCTCTGGCAGGTACCACGCTGCACCCAACGCCATACCGCGTGGCACGATGGTCACTTTTACCAATGGATTGCCCCAACGCAACAGCCAAGAGATTGTCGCGTGACCTGCTTCGTGGTAAGCCACCGAACGTTTCTCCTCTTCGGTCATAATCTTATTCTTTCGCTCCAAGCCACCGATGATACGATCCACGGCATCCATAAAGTCTTGTCGCGTAACAGACTTATGGTCATTACGCGCTGCTATCAATGCTGCCTCGTTGCAGACATTGGCAATATCCGCGCCCGAGAAACCAGGTGTTTGCTTAGCCAAGAAATTGATATCCAAGTCCTTGTCTATCTTGATGCTTGCTATATGTACGCCAAATATTTCCTTGCGTTCTTGCAAGTCGGGCAATTCTACATGTATCTGACGGTCGAAACGTCCTGCACGCAGCAGCGCAGCATCCAGCACATCGGCGCGGTTGGTAGCCGCCAAGATGATCACACCCGAATTGCTACCAAAACCATCCATCTCAGTAAGCAACTGATTCAAAGTCGATTCGCGCTCATCGTTGCCACCACCCATCATATTATTTTTGCCACGAGCACGGCCCACGGCATCAATCTCATCAATAAACACGATAGCAGGAGCTTTCTCCTTAGCCTGACGGAAGAGGTCGCGCACACGGCTCGCACCTACACCCACGAACATCTCCACGAAGTCGCTACCCGACATCGAGAAGAATGGCACATTCGCTTCACCTGCCACCGCCTTAGCGAGCAGGGTCTTACCCGTTCCCGGAGGGCCTACGAGCAGCACACCCTTTGGAATCTTACCACCCAAGTTGGTATATTTGGTAGGGTTCTTGAGGAAGGACACAATCTCCTCCACCTCTTGTTTAGCACCTGCCAAACCTGCCACATCTTTGAAGGTGACTTTGTTCTTCTTGTCTTTGTCAAACACCTCGGCTTTGGCTTTACCCACATTGAATATACCACCAGGACCGCCGCCTGCAGCATTCGCCATTCCGCGGCTCATCCACACAAAGAACAAGACTATCAGCGCAAAAGGCAAGATATTCACCAATATCATATACCAATAGTCTTTCGACTTGGCATAGCTGACATCAATAGCGGCCTTACCCGCTTCTTTGCGAGTAATATTCACATTATCAATGTATTTTGCAAATTCCTCTACGGAAGGCACTTGGGCATTCAATTTGCCCTTCACATCTTCGCCAGCCTCTTGATTGCCAAACACCAGGGCATAGCTCTCTGGGCGAATCTTCGCTTCGGCACTATTATCATCATACACCTTTACCGATGCCACAGCATCGTTGTCAATGTAGGCCGTAAATTTGGTATAACTCAGGTCCTTTTTCGCACCTTTCTCACCCCCCATAGGGAAGAAGAAAAAGATCAATAGACCTACCATAATAGCATAATACAGCCACGTCAGCGGCGAACGCTTTGGCTTGTTGTTCTGTTTGTTAGTTTGTTTGGGTTGTTTAGGTTTCTGTTCTGCCATATAATCTATTAGGGTTAAATATTTTTCATTCTCCTACTCTCCCTTCCCTTTAGGGAGGGGTTGGGGGTAGGCTTTTTTACACTTCAGGGATCTCCGTAATTTTTCCATCAGCCCACAGGTGCTCAATGTCGTAGTAGGCACGTGGCTCACGTTGCATAATATGTACAAAGATGGTTCCATAATCCATCGCTATCCACTCTGCATTATCGCGTCCGTCAATGCCCAATGGGTGCACATGAGTTTGTGTGCGCACATAGCTATCCACTTCATCTGCGATGGCTACCACTTGTACGTTCGAGCCACCTTCTGCAATAATAAAATACTCCGCTGGAGCATCCTTCAGCTTACGCAAATCTACTGTTACAATACGTTGTCCCTTACGATTTTGAATTCCTTCTACAATCGTCTCTACTAATTTCTTTGTTGATACTTCTTTTTTCATTATATATTTTTACTTTTCAGTTTTCACCTTTCAAAATGACATACTCGCGCATATTAACACAAAAATCGTGCAAAAGTACAAAAAAAAACGCACATTTGCAAGAATTTGTGAATTTTGATGAAAGAATTTGCAAGAATACAAAAAAAATCGTACCTTTGCACACCCTTAAAACTTTTTTAACTTTATAATCACCACCATGGAATTACCTTTTGCTGAATCGTGGAAAATCAAGATGGTAGAGCCCATCCGCAAATCCACACGCGCTGAGCGCGAACAATGGCTCCGTGAAGCCAAGAACAACATCTTCATGCTCCGCAGCGAGCAAGTGTATATCGACCTTCTCACCGACTCTGGCACAGGTGCTATGTCTGACCGCCAATGGGCAGCGTTGATGCTAGGTGACGAGAGTTATTCGGGTAGTAAGTCTTTCTTCGAATTGAAAGACACCATCACCCGCATCACAGGTTTCAACTATGTCATCCCTACCCACCAAGGTCGTGCGGCTGAGAACGTACTCTTCTCTCACCTGGTTAAGGAAGGACAAATCATCCCTGGCAATGCACACTTCGATACCACCAAGGGCCATATCGAAGCACGCCGTGCACACGCTATTGATGTGACCATCAAAGAGGCGAAGGACACCCAACTCGAGATCCCATTCAAGGGTAATGTGGACCTCGTTCACCTCGAGCAACTCCTCAAAGACAACCCTGGCAATGTGCCATTCATGGTACTCACCGTCACCAACAACACCGTAGGTGGACAACCAGTATCCATGAAGAATATCCGCGAGACATGCGAACTCTGCCACAAGTATGGTGTACCTGTGAATATGGACTCTGCTCGTTTTGCTGAGAACGCATACTTCATCAAGACTCGCGAGGAAGGTTATGCCGACAAGTCCATCCAAGAGATTGCCCGCGAGATGTTCTCTTATGCCGACTCCATGACCATGTCTGCTAAGAAAGACGGTATCGTCAATATGGGTGGCTTCATCGCTACCAACCGCGAGGACTGGTACGAGGGCTGCAAACGCTACTGTATCCCTTACGAGGGCTTTATCACTTATGGTGGTATGAACGGTCGTGACATGGCGGCTTTGGCTGTCGGTCTCGAGGAGAACACCCAGTTCGACATGCTCCATACCCGCATCCACCAAGTGGAATACTTGGCTCAGTTGCTCGACGAGTACGGCATTCCTTACCAACGCCCTGCGGGCGGTCACGCCATCTTCGTGGATGCAGATAAGGTGCTCACCCATGTGCCTATCGAGGAGTTCCCTGCGCAAACACTCACTTGCGAGCTCTACCTCGAGGCAGGTATCCGTGCTTGCGAGATTGGTTATATCTTGGCTGACCGTGACCCTGAGACCCGCGAGAACCGCTTCTCTGGCTTGGATTTGGTACGTTTGTGTATCCCTCGTCGCGTTTATACCGACAACCACATGAAGGTCATTGCTGCTGCACTCAAGAATGTCTATGACCGCCGTGAGACCATCACCCGTGGCTTAGCGATCACCAAGGAGGCACCTCTCATGCGCCACTTCACCGTCGAGTTAGAGCGCCTCGGCTAACCAATATCCTATAGCCCATAACCTATAGCCTATACCCCATAGCCTATAGCCCAAACAAACGAGGTCACACGACCTCGTTTTTTCATATAAATTCCCTTATAAATCTTTAGTGATTCTTAGGTGATTCTTAGGTGATTTATAGGTTATTCTTTGGTTATTCAGCAACTTTCACTATAGGACAGCCCTGTCTTCCGCCTACCTTCTGCATACATCTTTCCGCTTTCTTTCTCGTTACCACTTCGATACCAATCCATTACCATCCAATACTTTCCCCGTACTATGCCACCTATCTAGTTCTCGGCGATTTCCCGCCGAGTAAATAAATATTCTTCTATTGTCTCGACTTCTAGTTGAGTGTTCTATTTTCTCTTTGTCCATTAGCCCCGTATTTTTGTTTAAATCTTTATCGCAGTCACTTTTTCCACTCAAAATTTGCACATCCGCAAATTTTGTTGTACCTTTGCAACCGAATCCTACGCTGGAGGGAAATATGTCCTGCGAAAAGCGTTTCGCAAAGGTTCTTTCTTGGGTAGGTTTCTGACATATTGAAATAGCGTTTATTGCGCTTTGCGTTTGACAGTTCGAAACTTAGCAACTTTCAGATTAATAGTCAAAATCAAAGTAACAGTAAATGCCTATGGGTATGATTATACCCATACTACATCTACGAAAGGTGTAGTATGTTTTCATACCAGCGTAGGTTTCCTGTTGTTTATTTGACTATTAAGGTTATGCTAAGACCTCGAACTGTAAGTAAACAGCACGAGGTCTACGCTTTTTTGTTGTGTATTTATAAAAATCAATAATATGAAAAGACTATTATTTTTTACAATGTGTTTGTTGTGCGTATGTTATGCTAACGCACAAATGGTTTTTGAGAATAAAGACCAAAGATGGAATATTACAGGTGTAGCATCGAATGATGATTATACTGCAATCTTCTGTGACATAACAATCCTCAGCAATAAACCAGGATGCTTTGATTCTCACGAATTAGACGAAAATGCGTCTATCTATATTTCTGGCTCATTTGGAAAATACAAATTAGTGGCTTCTGAATATGAAGGCTATTACAAGCCATGGAATAGATACTACAAGGTTACTTATTGGAATTATTTCATGAATAAGAATAAGGGGAAAGTAGCGCATGCAGTATTCTATTTTCCTCGTGTACCTGCTGGCGTTAGTACAATTAAATGGCATTTTCATGGTGGTACGGGTAATGCTGATTTCAAAAAGAGCAACTATCAATGTCCCTCATTTGTTGTAAATACATTAGAGGTTCCACAAAATAAAAACACTACCCCACAAACATCCTATACAGAAGAAAAATTGCGAAATATCTGGGATAATTCGCCTGCTGCTCCTATCGAGGGCATTTACAATTTTATCAGCACATCAAATCCTCAGTATTGGGGAAGCAACCGCCACCGATTGGCAGTTGTTAAAGAAAAAGAAACATACAAAGTAATTTATTTAGAGGGATCAAACAATGAAGTATGGAAAGAGGGTGAATTAAAGGGTACATTTACAGCTACCACAACTGCGGGATTGTATAAAGTTAATTCTTGGTACTTAGAAAACAAGATGCAATCTAAAGCGGACTTTTACTTGGAGTATCATGAGAAGAAAATAACGCTATATGACACTAAAAACTATGTAGAAACAATCTTTATGAAACTGTACCCAGAAAATGATATAGACTTTTCTATGGTAAAACAAGAGGAAAAGAAAGAAGAGAAGCAACCAAAAGAACTCAAAGGGAATGGTAGCGGATTCTTTATTGGCAAAAATATCATTGCAACCAATAATCATGTAGTGGATGAAGCGAACGAGATAAGGGTACAAATACAAACAGCTTCAGATATAAAGACGTACTCTACTAAAGTTTTGTGCGCTGATAAGATAAACGACCTTGCACTTTTGATGATTGATGACAAGGAGTTTCAACATATATCCACTCTCCCTTATAATATATATCAAAGAACAATTGATGTAGGCTCTTCTATCTTTACGATGGGTTATCCTATGGCTCAAACTATGGGAGCAGAAATCAAAGTAACAGACGGAATCATTAGTTCTAAAACAGGATATGAGGGGCAAGTATCCGCCTATCAAATTTCCGCTCCAATACAGCCAGGAAATAGTGGAGGACCAATGTTTGATAAAGAAGGGAATTTAGTAGGAATAACCTCAGCTGGCATTATTGGCGCAGATAATGTGGGTTATGCAATAAAGAGTAGTTATTTATACCAATTGATGGATGCTGCTCCAATCGATATTAAAGATATAACAGATAAATCTCCTAAGCAAAGTAGTTTTACTGAACTTATTAAAGAGTTCGCACCCTATGTGGCTATGATATTGATCTATTAAAATCTACTAAAATATTAACTCTTAAAAACTTACAACAATGAAAAAAACATTTCTTTTGATCGTAGCATGCTTTTTCGCATTTGCTACCGTACAAGCACAAAGTTCTGAAGTAGAGGCTACAACTCAATTAACCAAAGCAGAACAGTTTAAAACTAAGAATAGTTTTATTAAAGAAACTGAAATCTATAAATTTGATCAAGCAGGTGTAAAGGTATTGGCAAAATTATTTACTGACCTTCAAAGTGGCGAGCAACTTGTAGCATTGGAGTTCCACCCATCTACATTTGTAAAAGTACTTTCAGGTGGAATAGCTGCACCTTTAGGATACCTCGACATGGATCAAGTTGACGATTTATTACTTGCTTTAGAAACAATTTTAAACGAGTTTAATAATTCTGCAAAAAAAGATAAATACACAATCAGTTATACTGCTCCTGGTGGTATTGATGTATTTTTTGTAACCGATTTTCCTGGTCAACCAGCTCCAGTTGTAATGTTCCGTAAAAAGTGGTTTGTTACAGACAATTATGGAGTGCAAACCAATAACTATTCTGAGGGATTTGCTATGCTTCCCATCAACTTTCTTTCAAAACTCATTTCATCAATTAAAGAAGCTCAAGTGATTGCAAATCAAGCATTAGCAAAATAAAATCTACAATCATATTAAGGTAGATTTTAGAGAGTATGTTATTGCAACATACTCTCTTTTTCCATTATTAATGTCTAATACTCCTCTTTCGGCAAGAGTTTGGTATCCCTTCGGAAAACTGGAAGGTGAAAAGCGAACACATAAAAGCCACAGATAAGACACAACTAGCCCATAGATATGATACAGTGGTCGCGAAGTGGTCGCGTAGCCCGCAGTCAACTTGAAAGCGGTCTGAAAGCGACCTAAAAGCCACCGAAAGCCCATAGATATCCTATAGATCTCTTTATTTTGTTCTATGCTTGCGCTATTTCCTCAGAGTGGGGACTCTTCGGGCGCTGCGCTCGGAGTGCGTTCCGTCGCACTCCTTCAGGTCCCGAAACTTGCAGGCAACTTTACATATCTTGCAAAACACCAAAATCGGGGATTTTCTGACAAAAATACAACAAACATTTGCACAAACCAAATAAAATCACTACCTTTGCAGCGAAATTGTTATGTTTTTTGCGTAAGAAACATAACACACTAACAATTAATTTGCATGCTACCTGGCAACTATTGCAACCTACTTATCTCAATGAATTACCAGACCTCGCTTATCGTGATATCCCATCGGTAGATGCAATAGAAGAAGACATTAGTACCTTGCTCGCGTTGATAATGTTTGAATAACTTCCCCCTACACACAAACCTCACTAGATTATTCCTATACCACGCATATGGTATGTTGATTAATATTTCTCTGCTAGTGGCACGAACCTGTAATCTACTCCTTTGCCTTGGGCACGACGAAGCCCACGACAACACAACCTATGGCACCCGCTACCCAGACGATGATTCGGATGGGTAGCGTTTTTATAAAGAAAATAGTAGAGATAGCCACCATCGTAGCCATCAGTAGAATAATATATATGCGCTTGCGCAGGGTTAAGCCACCTTTATCACGATACTCGCGGATATACTTGCCCAAAAAGGACTGCAGCAACCACGCCTGCAAGCGAGGCGAACTGCGATAAAAACACCAAGATGCCAACAGCACAAAAGGTGTTGTTGGCAATCCTGGTACAAATATTCCTATCGTGCCAAGCACGACAGAGATACATCCTAAAATGATGTAGAATACTCGCATTACTCAGCTGCTTGAGCTGGGCACTCTGCTTGCTTCTCGCAGCAAGCCTTTTGGCACTCTGCCTTAGCAGCGCAGCAGCTATCAGCTTTCTCGCATGGAGTAGCGCAAGCAGCTTTAGCAGCGCAGCTATCAGCCTTGCAGCACTTCTTCTCTACACACTCAGTCTTTGGGCAGCACTCCTTAGCGCACTCGCCCTTGTCTGCCTTCTTGCAGCAGCAACTCATTGCGCAAAATGCAACAGCAGCGATTAACAAAATCTTCTTCATAACGCTTAAAAATTTTTAAAGTTTCAACGGTTGTAGAATTCTAAAAGTTATAAAATTCTAAAAGTTTTAATTACTGATTTACAAAATCCGTGCAAATTTACATTAAAAATTGCATATATGCAAAAAAAATTGTACTTTTGCGGACAATTTAATGATTTTTTCATACTTTGGAGTAAAAATGAAAACTAAAAACGATTGGAAACAGAGCAACTGGTATTTTGTTCTCATCAATTTGGTTGCCGCTGTAGTGGTAGGTATTGTTGTGGTAGTGATTGTGACTTTGTGCTTGCGCCGTGCCACCGAACATGGTGTGGAGGTTACTGTGCCTAATATCACTGGCTTGTATCTTGAGGAAGCCAATATCATAGTCGAGTCAGAAGGATTGCGCTTGCAAGTCATCGACTCTACTTATTCCAACAAGACCCCCCTTGGCACCATCGTGGAGCAGAACCCAGTGGCAGGTTCGGCGGTGAAGCACGACCGCACCATCTACGTGATTCGCAATGCCCAGTTCCGCCGTCCAGTCATAATGCCCGAGTTGCGCGACTTGAGTTTGCGCCAAGCATCGGTAACCATCCAAGCATTAGGATTGCTAGTGAAAGAGATTACTTACGAACCTTCAGCATACAAAGATATCATCCTTGACATACAAACTGAAGACCAAACACCTATCTTGGCGGGTAGCAGTTTGGCAGAAGGCACCCCCATCATTTTGGTTGTAGGCAAAGGGCAAGGCACCTCTGAAGTGACAGTACCTTCAGTGATAGGCAAGTCGCTGACAGATGCTCGTTCGTGGCTATTGGGTAGCAAACTGAGTGTCGGCGTGGTGGAATACGACATCCCACCTACCGAGGAGACACAAGAGCAATACATAGTCTATAGCCAATCGCCAGAGAGTGGCATAGTTGTTGTAGAAGGAACCAATGTGAATCTCAAACTATCCACCGACATCGAAAAGACCATTACAGCGGACAACGAAGTGGATGAGGAGGAGTTTTTCTAGACCGTTACACTGTTAAATCGCGATTACGGCACTGCTAGAATCAATGATCTAATATCTCTCAGGGCATTAGCCCGGTCTAACAACGCAGTGGTCTAACAGGCATAGCCGATCTATTTATTATTATGACAGAAGAAATACAAAACATAGAGCAAGACGAAGTATGGGAGCGTTGGCGAAGTGAGGTGGACAAGGGTCAAGCACTTCAGCGCATTGATAAGTACCTGGCAGAGCATATGGCAGGCACTTCGCGTAGTCGTATCCAAAGTGCTGCAGATGCAGGCAATGTATGGGTCAATGGCAAGCCCGTGAGCAGCAACTACAAGATCAAGCCCTTCGACGTCATACAAGTGCTACTCGACCACGAGCCGCATGACTATACCATCCAACCCGAAGAGATTCCGCTGGAGGTAGTGTACGAAGATGATGACGTACTAGTCATCAACAAGCCCGCAGGCATGGTGGTGCATCCAGGACATGGTAACTACGAGCATACGTTGCTCAATGCTTTGGCATACTACTTCCGCGACAAACTGGACATCAACGATCCTAATATCGGTCTGGTCCATCGCATTGACAAAGACACCAGCGGCCTATTGCTCATAGCCAAGACACCCGAGGCGAAGACCAACTTGGGGCAACAGTTTTTTGAGCATACCACTCGCCGCACCTACAACGCCCTTGTCTGGGGAACCTTCACCGAAGATGAAGGCACCATCACGGGCGCACTCGCGCGCGATACGCGCGACCGCACTATATATAGGATATGGGACCTCGAGGAGAACCCCAATGCCAAAGAGGCTATCACCCACTGGCGTGTACTGGAGCGTTACCCCTATGTCACACTCGTGGAATGTCGCCTGGAGACCGGACGCACCCACCAGATTCGCGTTCACATGAAGAGCATTGGTCACCCACTCTTTGCCGACGAGAAATATGGCGGCATGGAGATACTCAAGGGACTGCCTACGCAGAAATACAAACAATACATCCAAAACTGCTTTGCACTCTGTCCACGACAAGTGCTACATGCCAAAACCTTAGGCTTTCGTCATCCTCGAACGGGCGAGGAGATGAATTTTACAAGCCAATGGCCCGAAGATATGCAAAACCTAATAAACAAATGGAAAAACTATGAACCGAATACTTTGGGCAGATGATGAGATTCATTTGCTAAAACCCTACATCATTTATTTGCAAGAAAAAGGCTACGAAGTTACCCCTGTCAATAGTGGCCAAGATGCCATCGAAGCTTGCCAAGAGCAGCGATTTGATATTGTTTTCCTGGATGAGAACATGCCAGGTTTGTCGGGTTTAGAAACCCTGCAAGAGATTAAAGACCTGCACCCCACCCTGCCTGTGGTGATGATCACCAAGTCAGAGGAGGAGCATATCATGGAGCAAGCCATAGGACAAAAAATAGCCGATTACCTCATCAAACCAGTCAATCCAAGCCAAATACTACTCTGCCTTAAGAAGCATATCCATCAGCGCGAGATTGTGGAGGAACATACCAACACCACCTACCGCCAAGAGTTCTCCGACATCACCTATATGATCGATACCGCCACTACCATCGAGGAGTGGATGGCAGTAGAGCGCACCCTCACGCGTTGGGAGCTTGAATTGGAGAATGTGGACTCTGCCATGCACGAGATGTTGCATATGCAGCGCGAGCAAGCCAATACTAAGTTTGCTAAGTTCATCGCCAAGAACTACGAGTCATGGTTTGCGCAAGGAGCCAAACGCCCACTCATGTCGCCCGACCTCATGAAGCAAACTATCTTCCCTATGCTCGATGCTGGCGAGAAAGTATTCTTCGTAGTCATCGACAATTTCCGCTACGACCAATGGAAGATTATCCAACCCCTTCTCTCGGAGTGGTTTACCATCAAAGAGGAACAGATGTACACCTCCATCCTACCTACTGCCACACAGTATGCCCGCAATGCCATTTTCGCGGGACTGATGCCTCTGCAAATACAAGAGATGTACCCCAACCTATGGATCGACGAAGACGAAGAAGAGAGCAAAAACAACAACGAGGAAGCCCTGATTCAAACTCAACTCGACCGATTCCGCAAACGCTATGGCTACACCTATTACAAGGTCAATGAGAGCGACTTTTGCGAGAAGATTACCCGCCAGTTTAAGGGACTCAAAACACCGCTTAATGTGGTGATAATCAACTTTATCGACATGCTATCCCACTCACGCACCGATAGTAAGATGATGCGTGAATTGGCCAACGACGAGGCCGCCTACCGCAGCCTCACCCTCAGTTGGTTTAAGCACTCGCCTACGGCGGAGATGTTCCGCCGAATTGCTGCACTCGGCTATAAGGTAGTGCTCACCACCGACCATGGCACTACACGCGTGGACAATGCCGTGCAAATCATTGGCGACAAGAACACCAATACCAACCTCCGATACAAGGTAGGCAAAGCCCTCAATTGCAGTGCCAAAAACTGCTTCGAGATTGCCCGTCCAAAGCAAGTAGGATTGCCTTGTCCGAATGTCAGCAGTAGCTATATGTTCTGCACAAACAACGACTTCTTTGCATATCCTAACAATTTCAACTACTACGCACAATTCTACCGCAATACCTTCCAGCATGGAGGTATTTCGATGGAGGAGATGCTCATTCCACTCATCACCCTCGAACCAAAATAACGCATCATGTTTCGCATTATTCGACGCATATTTTGGTCTATTGTTGCGCTCCTCATATTCTGGTGTGCGTGGTCGCTATTCTCCCACCGTATGCCTTGGCAGCACCATACCAAATCTGCTCAACAGCTCAAGGTATTGACCTACAACACCCGCGCCATGATGATGGGCGAGAGCCTCGACTCCAAGTTAGCCATGCTACAATACATCAACCGCATGGATGCTGATATTGTCTGCTTGCAAGAGGTCTTAGTCTATAAGAGCGGACAACGCCTCACCCTGCCCATGCTGCGCGAGGTGATGCGCCAATATCCCTATACCTATTACGACTTCAAGCACTACAATAGTCGCCGCCAATTCGGCAATGTAGTCTTCTCGCGCTATCCGCTCATCCACAAGCAAACGGTGCGCTACGAGTCCATGTCCAACATCAGCAGTCAATGCGATGTGGTGGTGGGTAAGGATACGTTGCGCCTGATTGTGAACCATCTTGAGAGTTTTAAGTTGGAGGATGCCGATTTCAGTCTCGACTCACTCACCGCAGGACATTTCAAGGAAAGTTCACTCAATCGCAAGCTTACGCAGACCAGCCAACTACGCCGCAAACAAGTGCAGAAGGTGCGCCGTGCTATCCGCCAATCGCCTTATCCAGTGATAGCGGTAGGTGATTTTAATGCGCTGCCCGTGTCACTGGTCTATTGGACAATGAATATGGGTCTGCGCGACTGCTTTGCCGAAAGTAGTTTGGGACGTTATGGTGCCACGTATCAGCGCCATGGCATAGGCATCCGCATTGATTATATTTTCTGCTCCCGTAGCCTTCATCCGCTCACTTGCCGCGTAGGCGAGAAGCGCTATTCCGACCACTATCCTGTGATAGCTACCATCGGATGGGAGTAATACCTCACCTAAAATTTATAACTGAAATGCTATAAACAAATCACCATTTATGTCCGAAAACATAAATGGTGATTAATAGGTAATTGCTAATTCTGCACCAACTTGGTGCACAAGTTCTTACTTCTTGTTTGGCAACTCTAAGCCGTAGCCTTTCTTCTTATCTTCTACTTTCAAAGCGAGGCTGAGCAAGAATGCCAAGACGCCAAACGAAGCGAAGACAATCATAGGTACTACATAACCGTTGGTAGATACGCGAAGCGTACCTATCAACATTGGCACTAAGCACAAGCCAATATTCTGTACCCAGAAAATCAAGCAATAAGCAGAACCCAAAATCTTTTCATCAATAATCTTTGGAACAGATGGCCACATAGACGCTGGCACCAAAGAGAAACTTACACCCAACACCAAGATGGTGCAGAGAGCCAATGTTTTGCTTGGGTATGCTGGCAAGACGAAAGCGAAAATACTGTGGCAAATAACCATGATAATTGCACCTACCATCATCATCGAAGCACCTTTACCCTTATAGTCGATAAACATACCGAGGAATGGCGTCAATACCATTGCCAAGATAGGGAACCATTTGAACAAACCAGATGCCTCTGCATTGGAGATCATGAGGGTCTCCTCAAGGAAGTTAGTCGCAAAGCGTTGGAATGGGAAGATAGCTGAATAATAGAGTACGCATAAGAGGGCGATAATCCAGAACATCTTGCTAGAAAATATCTTACCAAGGTCAGATACATGGAACTCATCCTCTGGGTCGTGCATATCGGTAGCCTCACCAATCGCCACAAGTTGCTTGTCGAACTTGGTATCCATGATAGTGAATACGAAGAAGTTGAGCAAGCCAACCACGAGCAAGAGCGCAGCGAAAAGCAATGAAGCCACAACAAATGGATTACCATTGACAGCGAAATGCTCGCTAATAGCAGGTGAGAATGCCATGGCAGCGAACACACCAATACGTGCGATAGCCATCTCAAGACCCATAGCAAGTGCCATCTCTTTACCCTTGAACCACTTAGCAAGAATCTTACTAACAGTAGTACCAGCCATCTCGCAGCCGCAACCGAAGATCATAAATCCGAAAGCAGCCATCTTAGCAGAGCCAGGCATAGCTGTCCACCAAGAGTTGAGCCATACGATATTATTGGCATCAAACCAGTCGGAGATACCGATATATTTGATAGAAGCACCCAACACCATCAAGCCCGCAGAGAGCAAGCCAGTAAAACGAACGCCCATCTTATCCAAGATGATTCCCGCAAAGATGAGGAATCCGAAGACACAAAGGATATATTCCGCAGATGCGTAAGTACCAAATACACCTTGATCCCAACCAAGGGTATCATTGAGCACAGATGCCAAAGGAGAAAGGATATCCACGAACATGTAGGCAAAGAACATCATCGATGCCACGAGCACGAGGACAGTCCAACGCGCGAGAGCAGAGTCGCGGAGAGTAGATTGCAAAACTTTTGTCATAATTATGAGTATTTATAAGGCTTCGTCCTCTGGTTTTTCGATCAGAGGACGAGCTTGTTTCTTTTTCTTTTTTTTGAGCCATGCTGCTTTACGTTGTTCGTATTCAGCATAGTGAGATTCCAAATAGCCGTCAGCCATTACAGTTGACTGTTGACAATTTACAGTTGACTGTTAAGAGTTACTTGATGCCGAGTTCTGCTTTTACAGCAGCGGTTAAATCCAATGCATCAGGAGCGATGTAGAGCATACCTGCTTTATCCATCACATAGGTGCAACCTTGTGCAGCACCCACCTTGTTGATTGCCTCCAGAAGTTTGGTTTGTACAGGTTGGAGATACTCTACTTGCTTAGCTTGCAACTCCTTTTGTACGGTTTGATAGAACATTTGCATGCGTTGCTCCATCTCAGCCAACTCTTGTTGACGGAACTCACGTACACCAGCAGTCATGGTAGCTTGTTGTTGTTGGAACTCAGTGAGTTTTTTATTGAACTCCTCTTGCATATTGGCCAGTTGAGTCTCATAAGATGATTGCAAAGAGTCTAATTTCTCACCCATTTGCTTGGTCTCTGGCATAATAGCCATGATTTCTTGCGAGTTAACGTGTCCAATCTTTTGTGCGCTTGCAAGGATAGGCAATGCCAAAGCAAGCATAAGAATCATTTTTTTCATTGTTCTTTTATCTTTTTAATGTTATTATTTCATACGACAAGTATACCAAGGGTATACGAATTGTGCGGTTATTGTGCGGTGCGGATAGTTATTTTGCGCCTAATTTTGTCAGCACTTGGTCTGAGATATCCAATTTGCTAGACATATAGATAAGACTTGGTTCCGCAGAACGATCTTTGACCACATCATAATGTTTCTCGTTGGCAATATCTTGGATTGCCGTATAGATTTCATCTTGGATAGGTTTGAGTAGCGATTCACGTTTCTTGTACCACTCACCATCCTGTCCGAAATAAGTACGTTTGAGTTCAAGCAACTGTTGCTCTTTTTGAAGAATCTCGTCTTCACGACGTTGTTTCATCTCCGCAGAGAGGAAAATTTGCTCTGTTTGGTAATTGGTAGTAAGAATTTGCAGCTCTTGTTGCAAGGCATCAATCTCCTTCTGCCAACGTTTTGAAATCATATTAAGTTGCTCATTAGCAGTCTCATACATAGGAAGATTCTTCAATATGTATTGCATATCAACATATGCTACAGAGAACTTTTGTGCGAGCATCGGAGTGGTTGCGCTCCAAGCAGAGAATGCCATAATGGCGATTAAAATATATCGTTTCATGTTACACCTTATATGTATTATAATTCTTGTCCAAGTACGAAGTGGAATTGTGAGCCACCATATTGATTAGATCCATTGATTGGGTCAAAGCCCCATCCCCAGTCGATACCCATGAGTCCGAACATAGGCAAGAAGAGGCGTACACCTACACCAGCAGAACGCTTGAGGTTGAATGGGTTATAATCTTTGATATCTGCGAAGCAGTTACCCGCCTCCACAAATGCCAATGCCCAAATAGTAGCATTCTGTTCAAGGGAAATTGGATAACGGAGCTCCATTGTGAACTTGTTGTACACATATCCCATGTTACGTCCAACCGCTGGATCGTAAGGCGTGAGTGAACCCGATTGGTAACCACGCATAGAAATATACTCTGTAGAGTAGCTGGAATAGCTAGACATACCATCGCCACCCATATAGAAGGTTTCGAATGGGGATTTAGCATTCTTATTATAATGTCCCAAATAACCAAACTCTGCACGTGTCATGAGAATAAGTTTGGAATCGGGCGTAAGTGGTGTAAACACTTTACCAGAGAAACGCCATTTGTGGTACTCAAGCAGGTGGTACTTCTCCGAAGGCGTCATTTGAGCATATTGCGCATCGGTAGTACCCTTGATGAGTGAATATGGTGGCGTAATCTTCAGTCCTAAAGTGAATTGCGAACCACGACGAGTATAGATTGGGTTGTCGATACTAGAGCGTGAAAGTTGCAAATTGAGCGCAAAGTTATGGCTATTACCATCGGTAAGGATCATATATGGCCAATCTTTGAGCATATATAGTTGATAACTCAACTCTCCGTAGAAAGAGAAATAGTCATCAGGCCAACTCAAACGTTTACCATAACCCAAACTCACACCAAACGTACGGAGATACTTATCGGGATCGGCCTCAGACTCCTGCAACTGTTGGTAATAATCGGATTGACCGTAGTAGTTGTAGTTGTAGTAGTAGTTGTTATAGAGATTCTCGTATGCCTTGTAATAGCGGTCGGAATAACCCGTTTGCGAAGCAAAGAAGATGCTCGCACTCAGCGAGTTAGGTCGTTTTCCACCGAGCCATGGCTCTAAGAAACTGATGGATGCTGAGGTATAGTACACACCATTGGTGCGTGCGTTGATGCTGAAAGTTTGTCCTTCACCTTGTGGCACGATGCGATAGCTCTTTGGATTAAAGAGGTTCTGAATGGCGAAGTTGGTAAATTTCAAACCCAACGAACCAACAAGACCAGTAGCACCCCAACCGAGTGAGAACTCGATTTGGTCGCTTGACTTGGTCTCCAGTTGATAGGTAATATCTACCGTACCATCTTCTGGATTAGGCTGAATATCTGGCACCAATTTCTCTTGGTCGAAGTGTCCCATTTGCGCCAACTCACGGAGTGAGCGCATGATGTCGGATTGACTATAGAGTTGACCTGGCTTGGTATAAAGTTCGCGACGCACTACGTGCTCGTACACGCGCGTGTTACCTACTATATTAATCTCGTTGATGGTAGCAGGCTTACCCTCATACATACGCATCTCGAAGTCAATCGAATCATTCTCAATTCGAACCTCCACTGGGTCAACACTAAAGAAGAGATATCCCTGATCCGTATAGAGTTTCGCCACTGCATCATCATCCTCATTGAGGCGCTTATTAAGTTCTTTGAGGTTGTAGGTATCACCATGTTTGATTCCTAAGATGGCATTGAGATAGTCATAAGGATACACTGTATTTCCGACCCATGTAATGTCACGGAAGAAATACTTATTACCTTCATCTACAGTCATATATACATCTACACGCGTAGAATCCTCCTTGGAGCGAACGACGCTATCTGCAACAATCATAGCATCGCGATAACCTATCTCGTTATACTTCTCAATAATCAACTTTTTGTCATTCTCAAATTCGTCTGCGACAAACTTTTTAGTCTGAAAAAGATTAACGATATGGTTGTCATTAGTCTTTTTCATTGCACGGTTAATCTGGTTATGATTTAATGCCTCATTACCAGTAATATAGATATGTCCCACACGAATTTTATCTTTCTTATCAATATTGACCGCAACCTTTACATAGCCCGGATGATCATGATCGTTGAACTGATGAACAGTGATTTCTGCATTATAGAAGCCCTTTTCATCCAAGTATTTCTTGACCACTTTCTTTGCCCTATCCGCCAAGTCAGGTGTCATCTGACCTCCCTTTTTAATACCCACCTTGACCTCCACATCTTCTTGTTCGCTCTTACGTAATCCGTTATACACAATATCCGAAACACGTGGACGTTGAGTAAGCGCTATTTCAATCCAAATCTTATCGCCTTCGATTTTAGTTGCCTTGAATTTAACATCCGAAAACAAGCCTTGCTTCCAGAAACGTTTGAGCGACTTGGTAATTTGGTCACCAGGTATTTCTATTCTATCTCCGACAGCCAAGCCCGAGAATCCAATCAACACAAAATCCTCATAGCTATCAGCACCTGTAACTGCAATATCTGCAATCTCATAGGTCTTGCGTTGCATGGTGTACTCAATCGTAGGAACAGGAGATGAAGCAACGACTGTATCCGCAGATACAGACAACGAATCTACTTGCGCTGCCATAGGCAGCGCGAGCAACAAAGCGAACAATATGTTAACGAATCTGCTCACTGGTTTTTCCAAATCTACGTTCACGATGTTGATAATCCACTATCGCACGATAAAATTCTTCATTGGTAAACTCTGGCCACAGACAATCCGTGAAATATAGCTCAGCGTAAGCCAACTGCCACAATAAGAAATTACTAATGCGGAGTTCGCCACTAGTACGAATTAATAAGTCTGGATCGGGCATATCACAGGTCGTGAGATTTGCAGAAATAGTCTCCTCATTGATATCCTCAAGCAGCATCGAATTATCTTTTACTGCCTGAGCAATTTGGCGCACCGATTGAATAATCTCCCAACGTGCGCTGTAGCTGAGGGCTATTACCAGCGTTAGACCTGTATTTTGACTCGTTTGCTCTATACACGCAACAAATTTGTCATGCGTAGCCTTTGGCAAACGACTTATATCACCAATTGTTTGAAGACGAATATTATTCTTCATCAAAGTAGGCGTTTCCTTAGCAATGGTATCTACCAGCAACGCCATCAAAGCATCCACCTCCTCCTTTGGTCGATTCCAATTCTCAGTAGAAAAGGCATACAATGTCAAATACTCAATCCCCAGTTCTGCCGCAGCCTCTGTGATACGATGCACAGTCTCTACACCTTGACGGTGTCCGAACATACGTGCCATACCTTGGCGCTTTGCCCACCGGCCATTGCCGTCCATGATAATAGCAATGTGGCGAGGTATTCTATCTTGTTGTATTTGCTCTTTGTATCCCATCTAATTCTTAATCATTCCTACAAAACGAACATATCTTTGCTCCTTTTCCAAATTCAAAGACGATGCCCAACATTATCGTAGAGGTTACATCATTATTCATTATGTTGCTTCCGTTTAGGTTATGCGTGTTATTATATTCAGGAAGTCCCTCCAGGCTATCACCGTTGTACACATACACATTGTGCTGCCACGCAGCCTGCAACTGCCATCTATCAGCAAATTTCCACTTCAAGCCAACACCCACTGGCAAATAAACACCGACCTTCCAATCATTATACGCGCCCACTCCTACACCTATTGATATATATGGTGTGATCTGCTTTACGCGATAGTCATGTGATTGACTGCCAAAACGAAAGAAATTGTACTCTGCATTCGCATCCAAAGCCCATAGCGGATTGCCACACGCACGCTGGTGTTGAATTTTTGCTTGCAAAGCCCAACGCTGGTCAAACTTATATCGGAATTGCGCGCCATAAGCTCCACTCACGCTTTGAAACACATGCGGAGCCGACTCACCAACGTAATACCCCATTCCTCCTTGCACGCCTATCTCGCAATGATACATGCGATTGTCCGCAAAACTAACACCAGTATAGCACCAAGCAATTAAAGTAAGGATTCCTAATTGGCTTAAACGATTT
Source organism: Paludibacteraceae bacterium (assembly GCA_017546705.1). Lineage (GTDB taxonomy): Bacteria > Bacteroidota > Bacteroidia > Bacteroidales > Paludibacteraceae > Colicola. The sequence continues at coordinate 7,217 of JAFYSB010000010.1, read as the reverse complement.
GACATTCTTTTTAGGAGCACCTACGATTTAATAATTTACAAGCATGCGTTTACGCTCACCAAAACTATAAATCACACCTAAGTTCAACACCACATTATTCCAAACACCTATACGTAAATCATCGTAACTTGTCCAGATCTCATCCCCTGCTTTAGTTGCAACAGTACCTCCCGAAGGATCCTTACCGATACCTAAATTGTATTGACAAGCTGCCTTCAACTGCCAATTGTATGCCATACGCCACTTCACACCAACACCCACTGGCAAATAAAAATTCGCAGCAAGATTAGAAGGACCTATCATCGTATACATCTTATCAAGATCCTCTGGAGTCCACTCATGTACTGGAACACCCTTTCCACGAACTGGTGCGTACTTGTTTGAAATAGCCACACCCAGACCAAAGAACACATATGGTGTTATAGGATAAGCACGCGAACGTAACCAACGAGAACTTTTTGGACGGTGATAACGTGTACCATAGTTCAAGATATTGTATTCCGCAGTAACATCAACATCCCACATCGCATTGTAGAAATGCGAACCACCATCTTTGAAATAAATACGCTGGCGCATCGCTTGCGCTTGAAAAGCCCAATGATAGTCAAGACTATATCTCGCCACTGCACCAAAGGTCTCCATCACAGGAAACTTATCCGCCAACGGTGTTACTGCATTTTGATAAACGCGCGTAATTCCATCCGCAGGCTCCGTCATACCACAGTGCAAGCCAATTCCCACTTGGAGACCTAGCTCAAAGTGCTCACCGCGCGCTGCTGACACACCTTTTCCAACAGCAGCAGACCGTCTTGGTGCTGCAAACAAACCTTGTGCGCAAATAGCCACAAGCAAAAATACCATCAATACTTTAACTTTGTTCATAAAGCGATATCTCGTCTTTTTTGTTACTATACCATAATTAGCCCGCAAAGGTACTACTTTTTTTTGATATATGCAAATTATTTTTGAATTAAAATACGAAAAGCATCTACAACACGACTCACCTCTACCACTTTTATCTTCAATCCCAATGTGTTATATTTCTGTCCAGAAGGGATTATAATCTGTTCAAAACCAAGCTTTTCCGCCTCTCGAATGCGTTGATCAATACGGTTTACAGGACGTATTTCTCCCGCCAATCCCACTTCGCCAGTTAAACAAATTTTAGCATCCAAAGCAATATCCATATTGGACGATAATACTGCTGCTAATACTGGCAAATCGATAGCAGGGTCATTCACCTTGATACCACCTGCAATATTCACGAATACGTCCTTTTGGAGCAGTTTGAATCCTACCCTTTTCTCCAGAACAGCCAAGAGCATATTCAATCGTCTTCCGTCAAAGCCAGTGCTACTACGCTGCGGCGTGCCATAGGCTGCGCTCGCCACAAGCGCCTGAACCTCAATCAATAATGGGCGCACACCCTCCACCGCAGCAGCAATAGCCACACCTGATAAGCCATCGCGATTACCAGATAATAGCAGTTCGCTCGGATTCAGCACCTCGCGCAATCCATCTTGCTGCATTTCGAAGATTCCTAATTCGCTCGTACTTCCAAAACGATTCTTTTGTGCTCGCAGAATACGATAGACATAGTGTTGGTCACCTTCGAACTGCAACACCGTATCCACAATATGCTCCAATACTTTTGGTCCAGCCAGCGAACCCTCTTTATTGATATGCCCCACAATGATAAATGGCACATTTTTTTCTTTGGCATATTGCAATATCCTCGCAGCACACTCTTTCACTTGACTCAAACTTCCGATACTCGCTTCAATGGACTCTGTACCTATCGTTTGAATACTATCCACTACCACTATATCGGGCTGAATTTCGGTTACGCTATCCAAGATTCGCTCCAATGAAGTCTCTGCCAGGATATATAGATTCTCTGCATTGCCAGATAAACGCTCTGCTCTGAGTTTCAGCTGCTTAGCACTTTCCTCACCACTAGCATACAGCGTTTTTCTGTTGCCCATTTTCATCAGCACTTGCAGGGCAAGCGTTGATTTTCCGATACCTGGCTCACCGCCTAAGAGCACCAAACTGCCAGGCACTAATCCTCCCCCCAACACACGGTTCAATTCCGAGGATTGCATATCCAATCGCATTTCCTCTTTTGCCTCCACCTCGTGCAAGCGCTGCGCTTGTGCACCACGGCGCAAAGAAGCTCCGCCTTTCTTGGTGGAGATGGTGGCAGTAACCTCTTCCTCGTATGTTCCCCATTCGCCACAAACAGGGCAGCGACCTATCATCTGAGGAGATTGGGCGCCACAATTAGAGCATACATATTTCGTAGAAGCCTTTGCCATTATAGTTCGATTTTCTCTTTTTCTACCGCTAATACCGTATTTTCAAAAACCTCTTTCGCTTCGTTCAAAAACACCGTATGATCGTCTTCGCGAGCACTAAAATGCCCTATTATCAATTTTCCTGCCCCTGCTAATTTCGCAATCTGAGCAGCCTGCTTCGCAGTTGAATGGGTATGTTTTTTGCACTTATCAGCATCCTTTTCAGTGTACGTTGCCTCATGGAAGAGCACCTCTACTCCAGCAATCTGCTCAACTATCTGCTCGCGATACGCCGTATCCGAACAGTAGGCATAGCGTTTGCGAGGTTCTTTGTCGCGATGATGTTCGGTAAACAAGAAACCACAAGTAGGTACTTTGTGTTTCAACGGAATCGTTTCTATGGTCAGTGTACGATCCTCAAAAATCACTTCTTTCTTGCGCGGATTGATGGCATGAAACTCCACCTCATATGGCAAGTCTTGGCAATGATAATCTAACAACGGACGAAGCAGTTTCTCCAAGTCAGCATGCGCATAGATATGCAAGGGTTGGATTCGCCCCATCATTCCCAAAGTAGAAATTAATCCTATCAGTCCAAAGCAATGATCGCCATGCAAATGCGAGATCAGCACCGTATATAGCCGTGCAGTTTTCACACCCAACTGCCTCATTTTCAGTTGAGTTCCCTCTCCGCAATCCACAAGAAACGACTTGTCGCACAACTCCACAATCTGCCCTGTAGGCGAATTCTGGAACGTCGGCATCGCACTGCCACAACCTAATATGGTTACTTCGTTATTCAAAAGCGTTCTAAAAGTTTTAAGCGTTCTAAAGGTTTAGCCACGAAGACTCAAATACACTCGCATAAACACCGCTTTGGTGTATTGAGGGAAGTCGCCTTGCTGAATCCAACCATGATAACCAGGATCACGACGGAAGACATCCGCCACACGTTGCCCCTTATACTTACCAAAATTGAATATCTCTTTACCCTCTGCGTCATATGCCACACGTCCTGCAAAGTCCGCAAAGCGCACTGCACCCGTGGTATAATCTGCCAATTCCTCTACAGTATCAGGCAATTCGTACTTCTCCAACTGTGCCTTCAGCACCTCGTAAGTCGCCATGGTATCTGCATCCGCAGCATGGGCATTGGTCAAATCCTTGCCGCAATAGAACTTATACGCAGCTACCAAGTTACGTGGCTCTTGACGTTGGAAAATGGTAAACACATCCACCATGCGCATGCGTTTCAGATCCACATTTTGTCCTACACGCAACAGTTCTTCCGCCAGCAATGGTACATCAAAATGATTGGAGTTATAACCTGCCAAGTCGCTATCTTCCAGCACCTTAACCAATTCAGGAGCAATCTCTTTGAAGGTAGGGCAATCCACCAAATCCTCATCATGTATGCCGTGCACAGCAGTAGCCTCATCCGAGATATGCATTTGTATTTCTTGCCCAAGCATCACCTGCGTAGGTTTAACGCGGAAAGTCTTCCCCTCGGCACAGCCATTAGGGAAGACCTTGTAGTAACTCAATTCTACGATTCTATCTTGAGCTATATTCAAACCCGTAGTCTCCAAGTCAAAGAAAACCAACGGGCGTGTCAATTTCAACTTCATTAGTCGTTCAAAAGCATTGGCATCAACAATATGAGCAACTCTTGATTTGCCTCGTTCTCAGAAGGCAAAATCAAACCTGCGCGTGCAGGATCTGCCAAAGCCAAGATTACATCTTGAGAAGCGATTGAAGACAAGATCTCAATCAAGAAAGGCGCCTTAAAGCCGATTGCCATTGGCATACCAGCGTAATCGCATGCGATGGTCTCTTCTGCTGAAGTAGAGAAGTCGATATCTTGAGCAGAAATCTTGATTTGGTTCTCAGTCAATGCCAACTTAATCAAGCTGGTACCCGTGTTAGCAAACACAGCCACACGCTTACAAGCATTCACGATTGTTTGACGATCCACAATCACTTTGTTGGTATTGTTTTGTGGAATCACCGCATTGTAGTTAGGGAAACGACCCTCTATTTGGCGGCAAACAACCACCGTCTTACCAAATGCAAAAGTAGCATTCTTCGCACCAAAGTTAACTGACACAGTATCATTACCCTTCAGCACTTGACGAAGCAACTGAGCAGGCTTCTTTGGCAGGATAAAACTAACAGGTTGTGCACTTGCAACAGTAGAGTTGGTGTAACGCACCAAGCGATGGGCATCTGTAGCCACCATGGTAATCTTGTCCTCTGCGAGGTCAAAATAAATACCATTCATCACAGGACGCAACTCGTCATCAGCTGTACAGAAGATTGTCTTATTCACAGCATCCAATAGCACATCGGCAGCAATCTCAAAGCTATTCTCACCCGCCTCTACTGGCATCTCTGGGTACTCATTACCATTCGCGCCAACAAAGCTATACGTACCATTCGCACTGGTGATATTCAAGCCAAAGTTTTGGTCATCAATATGGAATGTCAATGGTTGCTCTGAGAACTCCTTGAGGGTTTCCAACAAAATCTTCGCAGCCACAGCCACTTTTCCTTCACCCTGAGCGCCATCTACTGGCATGGTAGTACGCAAAGTGGTCTCACCATCAGATGCGGTCAAAGTCAACTCATCACCTTTCAAGTCAAACAACACGCACTCCAAAATCTGTAAACTATTCTTAGCCGCAATCACGCGACTTGCAGCTTGCAATTGTGCAAACAATTCCTTGCTGGATACATTAAATTTCATATTCGTTTAATTTTAATTTGTTATCAATCTTTTCAGCCGGCAAAGTTACAAAAAAATAACGAATTATACAAATAATTTGCATAAATTATTTATTTTTCTTACCTTTGCACCCAAAATATGTGCCCTAAACACGAAACTCTAAACACTAAACAAAAAAATGATTGGTATTTTTGACAGCGGTTATGGCGGATTGACTATTCTCAATCAAATCCGCAAGACCCTACCCGAGTACGACTATCTTTACTTGGGTGATAATGCTCGTGCGCCATACGGAACTCGTTCATTTGATGTGATTTACGAATATACACTGCAAGCTGTCAACTACCTTCATGAGCAGGGCTGTAACCTCATTATTTTGGCATGTAATACTGCCAGTGCGAAGGCACTCAGAACGATTCAGCAGCGTGATATCAATCCCGATGAAGTTCGCGTGTTGGGTGTGATTCGCCCTACCGTGGAAGTCGTGCCCGCGCGTACGCGCACAAAACATATAGGTGTGCTTGCTACTCCTGGCACCGTGGCTTCTGAGAGTTACGTCATCGAGTTACTCAAGCAAGACCCTACTCTCGTTGTCACACAACAGGCATGCCCTATGTGGGTACCGCTGATTGAATCGGGCGAGCACCTTAACGCAGGTGCTGACTATTTCGTTGAGAAATACCTCACCGAGCTCCTTACCCGCGACCCGCTAATTGACACCATTATACTCGGCTGTACACATTACCCGCTCTTACAAGACAAAATAGAAGACTTCTTAAAAAGAACCAACCGACAAATATCTGTAATCGCACAAGGAGCAATCGTAGCCAACAGCCTGCAAGATTACCTCCTACGCCATCCTGATATTGCCGAGCGTGCCAAGATGGGAGGAAAACAAACAATCACCTATCTCACCACCGAGTCGGCTACAAAATTCGCAGAATCGGCATCAATCTTCCTTTCCACCCCAATTACAGCAAACCATATTGAACTATAAATAGCTTTCAATTACGCACTATTCACGCACAATACACGGACAATAGACGCACAATACACGCACTATTCCTTTCACTTCCGTGACGGAGCAGTGGCAGATACATAAACAAAAAAATCGTTCCCTTGGTAAAAGAGAACGATTTTTTTGTACAGATTTGTTATTGGTTAGTCAACAATAAATGAATTGCTTTCGCCATTTACTTCAAAGAAGTACATGCCACTTGGGTAGTCTTTTACATTGAGTTGGAGTTCTTGTTTGCTCTTATCCAAGAACTTACGCTCAACCAACTTGCCTTGCATGTCGTAAATCTTCATAGATGTTGCGCCATTCGCGTCATAAGGCAATGTCACTAAATCAGTTGCAGGATTGGGGTACGCATTGCGTTTTACTTTTGCAGGCATATTCTCCACACTTGTGGTAGTTTCGCCATTGCCTGGGCAGGAGTAAATATAAGTTTTGCTAGTACTACCAAGATATTCTCCCGTTTCTGCATCATATTTCCCAATGTGCTCACTAAGGAAAAATTTATATTGATCACCAATCTTTACAAAATGATAATCACCTTCTGCAACTCCATCAAGTTTCATTTCCTGTATAACTTGCATTGATTCATTCAAAATAGTTATTGTAGACTTAGAATTTCGATAATCACCTTCAGAATTTTCGGAGATAAAACACAATTTATTATCAGTTGTAACAATATTTCGTGTTATTATATCAACTTTTTCTGTATCAAAAACTCCATACAATGTAAAATCCGTTTTATAATAGGCATAGAGTTTATCATCATTACCTTCCATAAAAATTAAATCATCTACTCCAAACGTCCACAACCCTTCGTTGTAAAGCAGAATAGCACCATCTAAGACCCGTTCTAATTTCAATTGAGCACTAATTGGCGTTGTTATAGCTAGTAGAGCTAAACCAAGCAAAATCTTTTTCATAATCATTTTGTATTTATACATTTATTCCCTACTCACTTTTGGCATTTCGGGTTACTCCGTCACATTTCGTTTATATGCATAAAAAAGCGCGGACAATATTCTTTTATTCGCTCCTGAGGTCTTCGACTACCTTAACACCAAATAAATGAATAATGTTCACGCTGTAGCATGAACGTCATCACTTAATTCGTGGTGTTTTGAAAGTGTCGAAGTTTCAGAAGCCCGAATATAAGCTAAAACGCTTTTTCTATTTT
>JAFYSB010000058.1 GCA_017546705.1 Paludibacteraceae bacterium | reverse complement strand
TAAACTGCACATGCACCATCTAAATCTCCCTGCTGGTAGTGTGCATTAATCCATTTGCCTGTACAATCTTTGGACAAAAGACCTTTTTGAGGATGCAATTTAAGATTGCTAACGATTTGTATTGTTGCCATAGTTTTGATGATATTAAAGTTATTCTGTTACTATATCTTTTACGAGTCGGACGCTGTAGCCATAATAACGTTGAGTTGAATCATCCAAATTATATCTGCTATTAGCACAAAAATAGACATTATAAGTATAATCCATAGAATTTGGATGCACATCAGAAAGCCAGTAACCACCAACAGCTTGCACTGCATATACCTTTGCCCCTTCGCGAACACCTGCCGCAGGCAAAAATACGGCCCCTGCATTTTCCATTTTCGACCATTGCTCGACAGTAAAACATTGATGAGTGGCATAAGATTCTGTATTATAATCCTTTTCGAAACCAGAATTAAACGTTATACCGTTTGGACAAATCCAATTATCAGGTAACAATATCAAACCATTTACTCCCGCAACTTGAGCTATTCCATATAATTTGGCATATATATCATCCTCAGGATGCCTATCTATTAGATAATCCCACTCTCGTTCCGTTAATGTGCGCCACATATTTGGTGCATCATTGTCAATTGTATTTGTCCCCCAATCTACAAAAGTATTATAATAAGCCCCATTATTTGTAGATGTACTTACTCCAAATTTAGCAATACCAAAATTACCACTCCAACCGAACAGGTCAATTTTATCAGCAAGGGCATAACCTTCTTTGATATCACCATGAGCGGAACTAGAGGAAACGCTACCACCTGTCACGTTATCAGTGCCTAACAATTCATATTGAGTACTAGCAAAAGACCAAGTGTCTGTAGATTGAGTATATTGTAAATTTCCTTTAGAAAAAACGACTTGTTTATCTTCACTTACTGAAAATACTCCAATAACTGGCGTAGATATTTCTTCATCTCCGAAAGTTATACTATCTACTTCGGAGATAACGTAGTTTGTTTTTACGCCATTTTTCCAAATATACATGTGTGTTTGAGCAAAAGTAATGGTTACTAATGCGATGAAGATCGCTAAAGTTGTAAATCTTTTCATATTCTTTTGATTTTAAGTTGTTTCTTATTGCTTGATAAAGCGAATGACTTGCGTACCTACTTGCAATAGGTATGTTCCTGTATTCAAATTGCTAACATTAACTTGCGTGCTGTTGTCTATTATAAGCAAGCGACCTTGCAAATCGAATACACGTAAAGTTTGAGGTGTAATTCCTGCAATGTGTAAGATGTCTTGAGTAGGATTGGGATAAATAATAATAGAGTTGATTGCGACATTCTCAGTTGCTGTTTCTGAAGTATAGATAGAGAATGTTATCTTTTTTACTTCCGCAATGGGTTCTATTGCAAGCACATTGCCGTCCTTATCAATTAGTTGCAAATTCTCTTCTGTAAATACCCATTTGCCGATTTTTGCAATATCTTGCACTTGTTGAACACTGTCGGTCTGCAATAGGACAAGACTTGTTGCCATACATTGCAAAGAGCAAAGCACAGCACAAATGAGAATAAGTGTATTCTTCATCGTATCAAAATTAGTTGGGGAGTTGGCTCCTGACTGCCCGTGAGTATAAAAGAAAAAGCGTGGAACCTTACCTTTGCTTATTCTTTATTGTGAGGTTCCGGAATGACCCTGTAGCAAGAATAAACAATGAATGCCCACGCCGATATGTTTATCGTTGTGGGACACAACGAACGAAACACACCAAGGGGCATTTATCGCTCTCTTGTTTCGGGCTACGAAATTTTCCGGATTTCACAATACCAAAACAAGCGCTAATAAACGCCTTTTTATTATGTCTTGAAAAGAATCGTGCCGAGTTGGAGAGTCATTCTTAATTCAAAATTCTCAATTCTTAATTAAGACAATCCCGCCCACATTCCCCAGCGTGAATCATTTCGGGTGCAAAATTACAATAATTTTTGCAGATGTGCAAATAAAAAATGCCATTTATGCGATTTTACATAAATGGCAGGGAGTTTGGGTAAGTATATAATGCACTTCTATTCAGTACATTTATTCATCAACCGTTTTGTTTCACGCAATTCTTTTTGTAGCAATTCCATTCGTTCTTTCAGTTGCTCTTGAGTAGGTAGCACATCCTGAATACGCACATTATTGTATGTAGCTACACCCATAGGTGTGCTAATGCCTTTAAACGACCACTGAACATCTGCCTTATTCATATCCGAGCAGATGAGCAAGCCTATCGTTGGATTTTCATCATCATGCTTCAATAACTCGTCCACAGCATTCACATAGAAATTTAGTTTGCCTGCAAATTCTGGCTCGAACTCTCGCGCCTTCAACTCACATACCACATAACAACGCAAACGGATATGGTAGAACAACAAATCTATCTTGCGTGACTTGCCACCCACAATCAATTCTTTTTTTCTTCCAACAAAAGCAAAGCCACTGCCAAGCTCCAATAGCAGGTCTGTAATGCTCTTAGTCAGTGCATCCTCCAATTCGCATTCATCATAAATTTCATGCCCTACTGTAGCAAAACCAAAGTCATAGTTCTCTTTTAACACCTCCTGTACTAACTGACTTTGCAAAGCAGGCAAGTGCTCTGTAAAATTATTCACTATTTTACCTTGATGTTCGTACAAATTTGCCTTTATACAATTGAGCAATGCAGCACGACTCAAACCCTGTTCAATAGTTTTACCAATGTAGAATAACGCTTCGTCGATGGATTTACATTTGGAAATAATCTCCACATGATGCCGCCAAGGTACACATGCAAATGCTGAAGGAAATTCTGCACCAAGTTGGTGCGTTTTTTCTGCAATAGTCTGTTGCAGAATTACATTACCGATTTCACCACCAGATTGGTGGAGTTTTGTACTCACTAATTCACCACCAAGCTGGTGGAGTTTTGTAAATCCCTCAGTATAAAACAAATACCATTGTTTCATGTACCTTAGATTAGTAACCGAAAAGCCCTCTGCATCAAGAAACTCTCGTTTGAGATCAAGACTTACTTGCTCTACCACGCCTGCGCCCCAACGCTCTTCTGCTTTTTTCTGCACCAAGTCACGACCTAGTTCCCAATTGAAGAGTAACTTCTCTGAGTTTACTCTCACAGAAGCTTTTACTTGCGCAGCACGATAGCGATGCTTTATCTCTGCTATCCAATTTACATAATCTACATCCAACTGCACATCGTGCGAATGTACGGATAGATTTATTGGTTGATTGTTCATGTGGTTGATTTTTTTTCATTTCCACGACAAAGGTAGGAAATATTTTGGATTGAGCAAGAGAAATCGCCTTTTGAGGTGATTTTTCTTTAAATAGATAAGTCAACTTTTTTAGGAAAGGAGTCAACTAATTTAGGATGGTTGGAAACATATTTGGAGGCGGGAAGTTGAGTCGGAGTTTTCTCGGTCGTCGCTCGGTGTTTTGAGGCAAGGTATAAGAGAGGGGAAAGAGATGGCAATCTAAATAACAGTACTTTTATACGGATTATATTAAGTTATAATATGGCACGGATTTTGTTAATATATCTATAACTATCTGAACTTTACTATGAAGATTTTAATTCTTTCTTGCAACACAGGCGAAGGGCATAACTCTTGTGCTAAAGCCCTGAAGATAGCTATGGATCGGCGTGGCATAGCATGCGATATTCAAGATACACTAGCATTGGTGAGCGATGAATTATCGCTACGCGTGGCAAATGCTTACGTTTCCTCTACACAAGGATCGTTGTTTGAAACGGTATATAAGATTGGTGGTTTTGTGAGCGACAAGATCGACTTTCATCAGTCAATCATCTATGGTGTTAATCGATTGTATGCCAATACCTTGTATGAGTATATTCGTGACAACGCGTATGATGCAGTGGTATGCGTACACCTGTTTCCTGCAGAGGCGATGACTGCTTTGCGGCGCAATGAGATGCTACGGATTCCTACCTATTTTGTGATGACTGACTACACCTGTATTCCTTTTTTGCCTGAGACAGATTTGGACTACTATATCATTCCGCATGAGCACCTAATTGAGGAGTTTGTGGAAAAAGGTGTGCCTCGTGAGAAGATTGTGCCGATAGGTATTCCTGTGGATGAGCAGAAGTTTACCACGCGGGTTCCCAAATGCCAAGCACGCCAGCAGTTGACGGAGAATATGGGGATTAAGAATTGGAATACGAATCGCGGGCATTGGTACTTAATCATGTCAGGATCAATGGGATATGGCAATGTGGATGCACTGGTACATCAATTGCTGGCGCGTATTCGTGAGGATGATAAAGTGGTGTGTCTGTGGGCGTAATCAGCAAATGTATGACAATATCGCCACGACTTTTTCTAACGAGGAGCGACTCTGTTTATTGGGTTACATAAATCAAGTGTCGTTATTGATGGATGCTTCGGATGTTATCTTCACCAAGCCTGGTGGTATCACTTCCACGGAAGCAATGGTTAAGAATATCCCAATGATTCACACGGCTCCTATTCCTGGTTTGGAGAATTATAATGCGCGGTTTTTCCATAATCATGGTTTGTCTTACCATACCAACGACATCAGCCAACAAGTGGCGATAGCCATGCGATTGTGTGAGGATAAAGCATTCAAGAAGAGCATGTTACAGCAGCAACGGATAAACGGCAATCCGCGCACATCAGATGATGTGATAGACTGGATACTAAACCATCAGGATATAGCATATGAAGGACAAGAAACAACGCACATTGCATGACAGTTTGCAACGCATTTATGTGGTGCTATTTATTTTGACCATTGGTATTGGTGTGGGCAATATAGTATATCTGTTGTATCAACCCAATATCACGGCTAATGCTTTGTTTTTCTGTGCGATACAGTATGTCGTAATATTGGCTATTCTCACTATTCCTGTGCTGCTGCGCAGGCGCTTTATGATTCAGATTCCGTTGATTATCACTGTAATCTGTGCGCTATTTGGTTTTGTGACTATGATTATGGGTGATGGGCTGAATTTCTATGGCCGCTTTACCTGGTGGGACTCCGTGCTACATTTGTTTTCGGGGTGCATCTTGGCGTTTGTGGGATTGTGGATTATCAGTATTCTATTTGAAAATAGTAATCAGTTCGTATTAGGCAATAAGACTTTTCTCGCGTTTTATGTATTGCTCTTTGGGCTGAGTTGTGGAGCCGTTTGGGAGGTTTGTGAGTATGTATATGATGCGTTTTGTGGCACTAATACGCAACAGTTTATGGCAACTACTACCGCATCTATCACTTCGGCGGACGATATACCGCTATGCGGTCATGAGGCATTGCGTGACACGATGAGTGATATGATACTAAACTTGTTAGGTAGTCTATTGGTGTCAGTGTTTGTTTTTCTCCGCTACGACAAACTCATGGCTATGCACCAATCGGCTATAGAGGGTGGGTGAGCAATCTTAATTATAACAAAGTGATATGTACCCGACGGGTACATATCACTCTATTTCTACGGTATGCCTATACTAATCTATCGTATATCTATCGTGATTGATAGCGGTAGTTTATATGATTTGTCTTATTCTTCTGGGTTATGACCGTCGAAGCAGAAGGTGCAGACTTTGCACTTAGGCAGACCGATGGCGGCTATGAGGTCCTCTATCTTGGTGTATTTGAGTGACTTGAGCGCGAAGCGGTCACGCAAGGCACGAATCATGCGTTGGTACTCCAAGGAGTCCGTGGTCGCATATGCTTTGATACGCTCTGGGTTGTTAGCTGCCTCTTCGCCCTCCAAGTCTGCAATGATGCGGCGGGTGATGAGCTCCATATCCGACTTTGAAGTGGTGAAGTTGGTAAATGGACAACCATACATGATAGGTGGACATGCAATACGCATATGTACATCCTTGGCTCCTGCTTCTAGCAAACAACGGGTGTTGTCGCGCAATTGTGTACCACGCACGATAGAGTCGTCGCAGAAGAGAATACTCTTGCCGCGAAGGATAGAGTAGTTGTGGATAAGCTTCATCTTAGCTACCAACTCGCGTTGCGATTGTTGCGAAGGGGTAAACGAACGTGGCCAAGTAGGCGTATATTTGGTAATAGCGCGTTGATATGGCACACCCGAAGTGTGGGAATAACCAATCGCCATACCAATACCAGAGTCTGGAATACCGCAGACGATATCCGCCTTTACATCGTCGTTTTTACCCATTGCTTGACCGCAGGCATAACGCACTTGCTCTACATTGCGACCTTCGTATTCGGATGTAGGAAAGCCATAATACACCCAAAGGAAAGAGCATATCTGCATTTTATCATTGGGCTTGCGCAGTTGCTCTACACGATCTGCATGTACACGTACGATTTCGCCAGGGCCAAGGAATTGTTCGGTTTGGAAACCAAGATTGAAGAAAGACGACGATTCGCTTGCAATGGCATAAGCATTGTCGCGTTTACCTAGCACGATAGGTGTACGTCCCCAAGAGTCACGAGCTGCGATAATACCATCTTCGGTAAGAATAAGAATGCTGCAAGAACCTTTGATGTGCTTATAGACATTCTCAATTCCATCCACGAAGTCTTGTCCTTGCACAATGAGCAAACCTACTAGTTCGGTGGGATTTACGCGTCCGCTACTGAACTCAGAAAGGTGTACTTTTTGCTCCAACAAGTGTGCTACCAATTCATCTTGGTTATTGATTTTACCAATGGTGCTGATAGCAAAGCGTCCAAGGTGAGAGTTGATAAGTAGCGGCTGCGCGTCGGTATCAGAGATGATTCCGATACCTGCATTGCCGGCAAACTCGTCCAACTCGTGTTCAAACTTCGTGCGGAAGTATGAACTTTGGATATTGTGAATGCTTCTCTTGAAGCCTTTCTCCTTGTCGAACGTCGCCATACCCGCACGGCGTGTACCGAGATGGCTATGATAATCTGTTCCGTAGAATAGATCGTTTACGCAAGAAGTGGTTGATATTGTTCCAAAAAATCCAGCCATGTTTTCTTGTCTATAACAACAACGATGATTATTTTATCCAACAATATTTTATTTTTTTGACGACAATAATGACAATATTCCGCTCGAATCAATATCCCTCGAGCGGCAAGGATATTTTGCTTCAATTATGAACTAATTAACAATTGCCCTCTTGAGCGCGGCAGGAGTATTGATTGCCGCGCAAGTTGTCAGTATTGTCGTTTATATTTTGATATTGTTGTTTATTAATAATCCGTGTAGGTTATTTTGTTAAATAGTCGGTCAAATTTTTCTCGATGCGAGCGGTGAGGTCTTCTGCAGAAGCGTCGAGGACGAGTTTTTCGCCGGTGATGCCTTCGTAGAGCTCTATATAACGAGCAGTGATACCAGCTACTACCTCGTCGGTCATCTCTGGAACCTCTTGGCCCTCTTTACCTTGGAAGCCGTTGTCCATCAACCACTCACGAACGAACTCCTTGGAGAGTTGCTTTTGTGGCAAACCTGCCTCAAAGCGCTCCTCGTAGCCCTCAGCGTAGAAGTAACGGCTAGAGTCTGGAGTGTGAACCTCGTCCATCAAGAGGATTTGGTCGCCGTGCTTACCAAACTCGTATTTGGTATCCACGAGGATGAGACCTTGCTTCGCAGCGATCTCTTGTCCACGGTTGAAGAGAGCCAAGGTGTATTTCTCCAATTGCTCGTACTCGGCCTCTGGGATAAGTCCTTGAGCGATAATCTCTTCGCGAGAGATATCCTCATCGTGTGCGCCGATTTCAGCCTTGGTAGTAGGAGTGATGATTGGGGTAGGGAACTTCTCGTTCTCGCGCATTCCCTCAGGCAATTGTACGCCGCAGATCTCGCGAACGCCACTCTTATACGCACGCCATGCCGAGCCGCAGAGGTAACCACGAACAATCATCTCTACTGGGTAACCCTCGCAACGAACACCTACGGTTACCATAGGATCAGGAGTAGCTTGCTTCCAGTTAGGAACGATATCCGCTGTTGCATCGAGGAACTTAGCCGCGATTTGGTTGAGGATTTGGCCTTTGAATGGAATACCTTTTGGAAGGATAACATCAAAAGCAGAAATACGGTCGGTAGCTACCATAGCGAGGCAGTCCTCACCGATGAAATATACATCACGCACTTTGCCGTGGTACACATTGGTTTGACCAGGAAAGTTAAAATTGGTTGCTGTTAAAGCGTTCATTATCTTGTCTTTAAACTCTAAACATTAAACTCTAAACTATTTATACTCATCCCATGATTGGATAGCGAGGTCGTTGACATCCACGGTGCAGAAGGCGTTGATGAACGCTGCTGCGAGGCGTGCATTGGTAAGCAATGGCACGTTGAGGTCGATGGCTGCACGACGAACATGGTAGCAAACATCGTTTTGTGGGTCGGTTACGATATCCTTTGGTACACTCACTACGAACTCAATCACGCCCTCGCGCATGAGGTCGATCGCTTGTGGTGTGCCCTCCTCAGATGGTTGATATACAGTAGTGTTAGGAATACCTGCCTCTGTGAGGAACTTGCTAGTTCCCAAAGTAGCGTAGATGTTGTATCCCTTAGCGATGAGTTGGCGTGCAGAATCCAACATCTGTGCTTTTTGCTTAGGCGAACCGATAGAGAAGAGTACATTCTTCTTAGGTACGCGCATACCCACAGAAAGCATAGAGGTTAAGAGTGCAGAGTTAGCGTCTTCACCCAAGCAACCTACCTCACCCGTAGAGGTCATGTCCACACCAATCACAGGGTCTGCCTTTTGGAGACGGTTGAATGAGAATTGGGATGCCTTCACACCTACATAATCGAAGTCAAAGAAGTTCTTGCTTGGTTTCTCTACTGGGAGACCCAACATGATGCGAGTAGCGATATCAATGAAGTTGATTTTCAATACCTTAGATACGAATGGGAATGAACGTGAAGCACGCAAGTTACACTCGATTACCTTGATTTCGTTCTCACGAGCGAGGTATTGGATATTGAATGGACCAGATATATTGAGCTCGCGTGCGATCTGACCAGAGATCTTCTTGATACGACGAACGGTCTCTACATAGAGTTTTTGTGCAGGGAACTGGATGGTAGCGTCGCCAGAGTGTACACCAGCGAACTCTACGTGCTCAGAGATAGCGTATGCGATGATCTCGCCATCCTTAGCCACAGCGTCCATCTCGATCTCCTTGGTGTTGAGCATAAACTTAGAGATTACCACAGGGTGCTTCTTGCTCACGGTAGCTGCCATCTTGAGGAAGCGCTCGAGCTCCTCTTGGTTGAAGCAAACGTTCATCGCAGCACCAGAGAGCACGTAAGAAGGACGAACGAGTACAGGGAAACCTACCTTGTCGATGAAGGTCTTCACGTCCTCCATAGAGGTCAGTGCACTCCATTCTGGTTGGTCTACGCCAATGCGGTCGAGCATAGCAGAGAACTTATCGCGGTCCTCAGCGTTGTCGATACTGCGAGCGGTAGTACCAAGGATAGGCATATGTTGTGCGTCGAGTTTCAATGCGAGGTTATTAGGGATCTGACCACCGGTAGATACGATGACGCCGTGTGGGTTCTCCAATTCGAGGATATCCATCACGCGCTCGAAAGTGAGCTCATCGAAGTAAAGACGATCACACATATCGTAGTCGGTAGATACGGTCTCTGGGTTGTAGTTGATCATCACCGAGCGGTAACCGTTCTCGCGGATAGTCTTGAGGGCTTGTACGCCGCACCAGTCAAACTCTACAGACGAACCGATGCGATATGCACCTGAACCTAGTACTACGACAGACTTGCGGTCGTTGAGGTATTTCACGTCGTTGGCTGTACCAGCGTATGTGAGGTAGAGGTAGTTGGTTTGAGCAGGGAACTCAGCTGCAAGGGTGTCAATTTGTTTTACAACAGGTTTAACACCGAGTGAGAGACGATGTTTGCGTGCGATGAGAGCAGCATATTCCATATCCATTTGTGCGCCCATGCCTACGGCTTTGGCAATTTGGAAGTCAGAGAAACCTTGGATCTTGGCTTTGCGCATAAGCTCCTCGTCAATAGTTTGGAGGTTTCCAGCTGCTTTGAGTTCGTTATCAGTCTTAACGATGTTTTGGAGTTTCTCGAGGAACCAACGGTCGATCTTTGTCAATTCATGCAAGCGGTCGATGGTGTACCCCTCGTGAAGCGCTTGAGAGAGGAAGAAGATACGCTTATCGGTTGGAGCAGCCAATGCGTGGTCCAGGTCGTCCACATGCAGTTGCTTGTTCTCAGTGAAACCGTGCATACCTTGACCAATCATTCGCAGACCCTTTTGGATGGTATCCTCAAAGGTACGACCGATAGCCATTACTTCGCCTACAGACTTCATGCTAGAGCCGATCTCGCGATCAACGCCACGGAACTTACCGAGGTCCCAGCGTGGGAGCTTAGCCACGATATAGTCGAGTGTTGGCTCGAAGAAAGCAGGAGTATCTTTGGTTACAGAGTTCTTGAGTTCGAAGAGACCATAGCCGAGTGCGATCTTTGCTGCCACGAAAGCGAGTGGGTAACCAGTAGCCTTAGAAGCCAATGCAGAAGAGCGAGAGAGACGAGCGTTCACCTCAATCACGCGGTAGTCCTCTGAATAAGGATCGAGCGCGTATTGCACGTTACACTCACCCACGATACCCACGTGGCGAACGATCTTGATAGCCAAAGCGCGGAGCTTAGCAGCCTCAGACTTGGTGAGTGTTTGGGTAGGAGCAATCACGATAGACTCACCGGTGTGAATACCGAGTGGGTCGAGGTTCTCCATGTTGCAGACGGTGATACAGTTGTCGTATTTATCGCGAACTACCTCGTACTCAATCTCTTTCCAACCCTTGAGCGATTTCTCTACAAGCACTTGTGGAGAGAATGAGAAGGCTTTCTCTGCGATGACATTGAGCTCTTCCTCGTTGTCGCAGAAGCCAGAACCGAGTCCACCGAGTGCATAAGCAGCACGGAGAATAACAGGATAACCCAATGCTTTGGCTGCTGCACGAGCTGCTTCGATTGTCTCACAGGCCTCACTTTGGATAGTCTTAACATTAATCTCATCCAATTTCTCAACGAAGAGCTCACGATCCTCAGTATCCATAATAGCTTGTACTGGAGTACCGAGTACTTGTACATTGTACTTCTCTAGAACACCACTCTTGTATAGTTCAACACCACAGTTTAGTGCGGTTTGTCCACCGAAAGCAAGGAGTACGCCGTCTGGGCGCTCTTTAGCAATCACTTTCTCCACGAAGAATGGATTAACAGGCAAGAAGTAGATCTTATCTGCCACACCTTCGCTAGTTTGGACAGTAGCGATATTTGGGTTGATGAGTACGGTATAGATACCTTCTTCACGAAGGGCCTTGAGGGCTTGTGAACCAGAGTAATCGAACTCACCTGCCTCACCGATCTTCAATGCTCCAGAACCGAGCACGAGTACTTTTTTAATATCTTTTTTCTCCATGGCCGTTATTTGTTAAGAAGTAGGAAGAAGTTATCGAATACGAACTCAGAGTCTTTAGAAGCACCCCACGAAGCCACGTGCTCCGTCGGGGACCCCGCCTGTCCGCAGTTCATCTCAGGAATAAACTGTACAGCCATCCATGGCTTCTCTGCGTGCTTGATACCCTCGTTGGTGCGGTCGTTCATGTTGATGAACCACTCTTTCCACTCAGCTGGTAAGGTAGTGCCATCCACTACGTAACCATGGTTTTGGGCTGTGATATAGCAACGCTCGCCACCTACGATTTGTACTGGTTGGGTAGCACCGCGGTGTCCATATTTATGTTTGAGTACCTCTGCACCTGCTGCGAGAGCCAGGAGTTGGTTGCCCAATCCGAGGCCCAACAATGGCTTATCTTCGCCCTTAGCGAGGAAAGTCTTGATATTCTCGATAGTCACAGCGCAATCTTCTGGATCGCCAGGACCGTTGCTGAGCAATAATGCGTCAAACTCCAAGGTGTTGAAGTCATAATCCCATGGCACGCGTGTCACCTCAACGCCACGAGATAGTAGGTAGCGGATGATGCCTTCCTTCACACCGCAATCTACGAGCACAACTTTCTTGCCTGCACCTGCGTTGTAAGTCACCACTTCCTTGCATGACACTTGTTGTACGAGGTTCTCGTCGTTTGCCACAGGGGTAGTGTCGTCGCCCTCGAAGATCAAGGTCGCTTGCATGGTGCCATTTTCACGAAGGTGCTTGGTGAGTTCACGGGTATCTACACCTGTGATGGCTGGTATCTGCTCACGGATGAGCCATGCGGCGAGATCCTCATTGGCATTCCAGTGTGAGTACTCTGGGCTATACTCGGTCATGATTACTGCTGCAGGATGGATGCGGTGGCTATCCATAAACTCGGACAAACCGTTCTCCAAACTGCTGCATGCAGGCACGCCGTAGTTACCAATCAATGGATAGGTCATCACCACGAGTTGACCTTCGAAGTTCGCATCGGTCAGCACCTCAGGATAACCAATCATGGTGGTATTGAATACGAGCT
>JAFYSB010000057.1 GCA_017546705.1 Paludibacteraceae bacterium | reverse complement strand
GTGCACAGCACCTGCAGCACCTGCCTCAGATTGCATCTCTTGTACCAACACTGTCTCGCCGAAGAGGTTCTTGCGACCTGCTGCAGCCCATTCGTCCACATTCTCTGCCATGGGCGATGATGGCGTGATAGGATAGATAGCGGCTACCTCGGTGAACATATACGCGATATGCGCCGCAGCAGCGTTACCATCTAGGGTTAAATACTTTTTTTCTTTCATAATTTTTATAGTTTTTTTTATTGTTGATTCGGGATTCGGGAGTCGGGAGTCCATTAATGGGATTCGGGAGTCCGGTGTCCGGTTAATACAGGAAGCCGAAGAGCCACAATGGGATGTTCTTTTGGCTACCTATTTCGAGATCGGCGATGGCGCTGTAGCGGATGCCGGTCTTTTGTGGTGTGGTTGCCAGGGCGTCCATGTAGTACTTGCCATCGATGATGAACATCGCACTACGGTCGGTGGCGTTGATCTTGTGGTTGCCGTGCAAGGTGGCATAGAAGAATGTCTCTGCTATGGCTTGCTTATCGGGCTCGCGTGTGCAAGTGGCGTAGCACAAGTTAGGGTTTTGCATGTATACCTTGGTGGGCTTGAGCGGGAACTGCTTGCCCTCTGGATAGAGCAGATTCAACAGGCGCGCATCCTTGAGGTATTTGATATAGTTCATTGTAGTTGAGCGCGAGCAGTCAATAGCCTCAGCCAGGCTGCTAACATTGAGGCTGCACGGCGTTTGTTGGAGCATAAGGTAGAGCAGTTTGCGCAGCTTTGGCAAAGAACTTACCTCGATTTGCTTGATGAGCAGCACGTCCACCTCGAGGACCATATTCATCATCTTCAGCAGCGACTCGGAGAAGTCGTGCGGCTCCAAGAAGAGCGGATAGTAGCCATGATGAAGGTAGTTATCAAAATACTGCAATGGCTTGACATATTGGCAGATCTTCTGCGCAATCTCCACATGGTGCTTGAGGATATCCTCGAGCGAATAGACTGGCAGCTTAAGACCGAGTGTGACATTGAGGTACTCGCGGAAGCTGAAACCACGCAGGTTGTAGGAATGCACAATATTGCCGATGTCGTGGTTATCCTCGATGAGTCGCATGACGGATGATGCCACGAAGATGATTTGCAAAGAAGGATAGCGATAGAAGCATTGGCTAATCTCTTTAGACCAGTTGGGATATTTGAATGCTTGGTCGATGATCAAAGTCTTGCCGCCAGATGCAACGAACTGTCCAACAAACTCTAAGAGCGAATGTTCGGTGAAGTAGAAGTCGTTGAAGTTGACATATAGGGTACGTTTGCTAGCATCTGGATTGATGCGGCGTTGCTCTTTGAGATAGTTGAGCAAGAAATCGGTCTTCCCCACCCCACGTCCACCTTTTATGGCAATCAAACGGTCGTTCCAATTGATTTCGTCCATCAATACGCGTCGAGCAGGCACGCTAACGTGCTCTACCAGGTAGTCATGTGTCTTGTAAAACGCTTCTAACATAGTCTATAGGTGTTGTTCAGATTACAAAAAATTCGCAGACCCATTCTTTCCACGCTGCAAAGGTACAACTTTTTTTGCAAATTTGCAACACCTACCTATCATTTTTTTTGCAAAAAGCACAAAAAAAGTCCTCAAGCCGAAACTTGAGGACTTTGCTAAAAGCAATTTTGCAATTTATCCTTTAGAAATTGCGCCACTTGGGCAAACATCAGCACAAGTGCCGCACTCTGTGCACAAGTCAGCGTCAATTGTGTAAATGTCACCTTCAGAAATTGCGCCCATTGGGCACTCATCGATACATGTACCACATGCGATACAATCTTCAGAAATTACGTAAGCCATAATCGTTTTTATTTATTGTTAAAAAAAGTTTTAAAAGTTCCAACGTTTCAAATGCGAGTGCAAAGGTACAACAAAAAAATCAAAATACCAAATATTCGGGATTAAATTTTATAAAAAATCTTTTTCACTTTTTCTTTCTTGCTGTTTGCATGGCAGCCATCAGTTGGGCATTTGGTCCGGTTAATCCTTTATCAACCAATCCTTTTTGCTTGGCGAAGGTGGTCCAGTTCTTGGCACCTTTTTCGCGCAGAGGCATACCGAGTTGTAGGTAGTGGCAATAGGCGATGCCGAGTGCGTCGGTGGCATCAAGTTTCTTGGGCATGCGTTCCTCGGGGATATGCAAGAAGCGTTGGAGCATGTCCGCCACTTGGTGTTTGTCGGCATGTCCGTTGCCTGTGATAGCCATCTTGACTTTCATAGGCGAGTACTCCACCACAGGCACATCTTTGGAGAGAGCTGCTGCGATAGCTACGCCTTGTGCATGAACAATCTTGATCATGGTTTGTGGGTTCTTGTCCACGAACTGTGATTCGATGGCGAGGACAGAAGGATGGTACTTGTCAATGATCTCCTGTAGGAAGAAGAACTCCTTTTGCAAGCGGGCATATTGGTCGTCGAGTTTGTGGACATCGAAAACGCCAAAGTCGAGAATCTCTACCTTGCTGCCGATAGTATGCAACAAGGCGTAGCCCATGAAGAGTGTACCTGGGTCCACGCCGAGGATGATATGTTCTTTTACCAGTTTGTCAAGCATGATATGGTATTATCAATCAGCAAATCCTTGTGATGGTGCAGCGAGTCTTGCACCACGACGTTTTTGGTCAGCTCGACCACGTCTCCTTCTTTGATGCTTTGGGTTATCGAAAAACCTATCACATCTTGTTTCTCCACTTTGATAGGTCGTTTGTCCACCGCGACACCATTTTTGGTTAGCCCATAGTTCATGGCGCAGCACACTTGCAGGTTGCTAATGGGCAATTGCGCGCATTGCCAGCACAAGTTGTCGCCCACGTGATTGATCAAGGTGTACCATTTATCGGCATCTTCCCCTCCGCGCAAGAGAGATAGGATCGTGATAGGTCCCGTATAATTGATCGACTGGATGCGATAGACAATCTGCATGCGCTCCTTATGCCCAGCAGAGAGCCGACGTACAGCCGTAACATGCAGGGTATTGCCACAAGGCGAAGTGGCGATAAAATCCCGCTCAAGCACGGCCTCGTTCTTGTGCAAACAGCGCGAGAACTGCTCGACCTTCCATTCGTTAAGGTCCAAGCGTTCGTCGTGCAAACGCACTGAAATAGCGGAGATATTCAGGATGGGTGTTTCTACACCTTTAATATATGTACAGAGTCGTCGTTCTCCAGAGTAATGCTCTTCGAAGTGCGCTGTTTGACAGAGGTAGTCATTCGAAAAGGTGAGTTGCTGCTCTAGCTCCGACTCTTGCATAGGCAACCATTCGCCTTGCTCTATACTCCAATTATTATACTGCAACATGATTTTCGTAGATTATAAATTACATGGTGGTTTCGCGAACGATTAAATCGGTAGGTACCATCTCTGTTTGTTGGATACGCTCATCGCCATCCAATCGTTTGAGTAGTCGTGCCATGGCGCGTTTGCCGATCTCTGCTCCATGTTGCTGCACGGTGGTGAGCATGGGTGAAGTGGCATGGCATACAGGCGCATCGGAGAATCCGCAGATAGACAATTCCTCGGGCACTTTGATACCCATGATCTTCGCCACATGTAGCACGCCCGCAGCGCAATCATCGTTGACGCAGAAGATGGCATCGGGGCGATTGTCGCCCTGCATAATATTAGGCAATGCCACAATGGCTTTTGCGCGGGTATCACACTCTACCATCATGCTATCCAATATAGGCATATGATACCTCAGCAAAGCATCGCGCCAGCCCTGATAGCGACGTCGCGACACTTCCAATTGGATGGAAGAAGAGAGGTACATGATTCTTTTCCTGCCTGTCTGAATCAGGTATTCCACCGCATTGAATGCTCCCGTATAATCATCCGACACCACTTGGTCGCACTTAAGCGAAGGGCAAGGACGATCGTAGAGCACCAATGGAATACCACTGTCGATGATATCTTGTAGGTGGTGCAGACGTGTTGTTTCCTTGCTCACGCCCACCAACATACCCGCTACTCGGCTGCCGATGAGTGTTTGTACGCTCTGCTTCTCTTTTTCCACATTCTCGCCCGTTTGGCATATCAGTATGGTGTAGCCTGCATCGTTGGCAGCCTGCTCAATACCATCTAATACCGAAGAAAAGAAGTGGTGGTTCAATTCTGGAATCACGACTCCAATCGTCGTATTCTTATTGGTACGGAGGTTACTCGCCATCACATTGGGCTTATAATTGAGTTTGCGTGCACACTCGCGCACGAGCACTTTGGTTTGCTCGCTGATGTCGGGATGGTTCTGCAACGCACGGCTGACGGTAGAAACCGAAATGCCCAACTCCCGTGCAATATCTTTGATTGTTATAGGTTTCATCTCTCTAAACACTAAACTCTAAACTCTAAACACTAAACACCCCCACTCTTCTCTCGTGAGCGGATAGCTCCGCGGAAAATGACCAGTACAGCACCAGCCACCAGCACATAATCCGAATAGGGTTGCAGCTTCATGATGCTCATCACAGCGCCTGCAATCAGCACCACCATGCCAATGATTAGCAAAATATTACTCCATTTCATAATTTATATTTTTTTCGATCGCTTCGCTGTTAGATATTAGATCGTTTCACTGTTAGATCGCTTCGCTGTTAGATGCTGAGGTCTAACTTCTAACAACGCAGTGGTCTAATGTCCAACAGCACCTTTGGTGCGTTCTCTATTCCACGATATACACGGTTTCGCCATCGGCGTGCATATGGTATTCTTCTCGGGCAAATTTCTCAAGGCTATCTACATTATCTAGATTTCTCAGCACTTGCTCTTGTTTGGCGGTTTGTTCTTTGACTTGTTCGATTTCTCGCTTCACTTCTCGAATCTCTATGCCTCGTTTGATTTGGTTGAACCAACTCTGTTCGCCCACAAACATAAGGATTACCGCAAACACATATAGCGTGATTGCATATTTGTTAATCAACACTTTACGGAGTTTAGCTCCCTTTTCATTTTGTTCCATATCATTTAGGTTTATCGTTTTGTTTCGCAAATTTTTGAAATCGTTTGCAAAGATAGTGCAAAAAATGCAAACTTGCAAGTTTTTTCATTGCAAATTTGCATTTTTCTCCGAAAGACGTGTCTTTCCCACTCTTATCTCATCATTCTCAATTCATAATGTCCACTTCATAATTCTTAATTCAAAATTCTTAACTCCCCTTGCCTTTCCGCTATCAATTACGTGAAGGAGTGCGACGGAACGCACTCCGAGTATTGCGCCCGAAGAGTCCCCACTCTGAGGAAATAGCGCAATACATAGAATGGCGCGACCCTTGCGGTCACGCAGCCATATGGCTACAGGGTAGTACCGTACAGGGTAGGTACGACCGCCCATATTCGTAGTATCGACACATTTTTTTATGTGGAAGTAAGGGCTAACCTTAATCTTTCCGGTTCTTATTCAAATTTCGTGCAATGTTTTTCAGTTAGGTACATTTTTATCTCAAGTAGTTTGACGCTCGCTCTTCCGTACATTGTGCGCTTTAAGGCTTTAAGTTTGTTGACATACCCTTC
>JAFYSB010000009.1 GCA_017546705.1 Paludibacteraceae bacterium | reverse complement strand
ATTGATAATTTCACAAACGACATACTCAATGGAAAAACAAACCTTACTCAATTCAATCAAGCGGAGCATGCAGGTCTCTGCTGCGCAGGTGAGATGCTCATTGGGGCGTACATCGTCAGCTGCTACGCGCGAACAAGCCTTGAAGCAAGTGCAAATGCTTCAGCAAGCCAAACTTGCCCAGGAAATTGGGAGATAGACGGACTTCAAGAGAAACTAGTTCAACAATGGGCAGAAGCCAGAGGTATATGGTTCGATAATGCCGAAAAGGATATAGAGGCTGAATATGGTCCGATGATTGCCCAAGGAGCAGAAGCGAAAGTATATTACCAAAATGGCGATACTTCAGTAATTAAACTCCGTACATCCATCTATGCCACACTCGGCAGAGCGTTAGAATCTATCGTATTGCACAATGCACTCTTTGCGGAAACGCCAATGAATGTGATAGGCTTCACGCGCGATTTCGAGGGAATGTTCCGTATTATTTGTACGCAACCTTATGTTACTTGCAAACGATTAGCTACCAAGCAGGAAATAGATTTAATGGTTGCTCAAAAGGGCTTTCGCGATAATGGCGATGGACGAGGGGTAAATTATATCGGAGAGCGATTACATTTAGAAGATATGCACCCAGCAAATGTGTTTATCGATGCAGTTTCCGACACTCCTATTTGTATTGATTGCATTGTAAAGTTTATTAGAAAATAAAATACTAACCCCCTAAAATTACTTTATAAATCATCACTCATAGTTTATAGTTAATCCGCAACGATACCGTTGCCCGACATATTTAATATAGCGTTATAAGCCCAAACTTGATTTTCTGAAAACTGGACACTTTCAAGAAAAATCATTATGTATTCAAGTACGGTTTATGCACGCTCGCGTTATCAGCGTGAGTTTTCCGTGCGTAGATTTGAATACATAAGGTAGTCCAGAACCTCAGAAAATCAGATTGAAGCGAACGAAAGTTCACGCTTTTTCTATGTATATACGAAGACTAATCATAACCCATTAAATATCATAACAATGAAAACAACATCTACTATTCCGTGCCTTTTGTTCAGCGTAGCACTGACAGCACAAGTAACTAACCTACCAACGGTATTACAAGTAAATGATAAGACCGAAAATGCTTTTAGTGTTGTACCCAAAGAGCTTTCGTATGATGGCAGTAATCTCGTGTATATTCGTACTGCAGATGACCAAATTGCCATTTATGGTAATGACTTCACCCCTGTAAAATCAATTACCATCACCCCAACCTGTGATAAGGAGATACACATTACAAAAGAAAGAGAAGTGGCCGTTACAGTCACCCCAGGCGAATTAATTTCTTCGAATGTAGTTCTGTATGATTATTACACATCCTTAAAAATACTTTATTTTTATAATGAAATAACAGGAGAATACACGTCTACTTATAATGTGCCAACATTATGGACAGAAGACAGTGTCAAAACGTATTTGGAAACGCAAGAAAATCTAATCATTACATCAATTGCATCGCATCCTGATGGTGGTATTTTATTTACATATGACATGGATGCCTATCAAGCAGATGGTAGTGATGCAGGAAACTACTTTATGGTAGACACTTACGGAAAACAATATCCAGAGAGCGGTATTCTTTGGCAAAACGGTTATTTATATAGTTACTACCCTGAATATTCTGATGAGAGCGTATATGCCGAAGATGAAGTAACATTTGAATATGGAGAATGGGTAGAGGTAGAACGCAGCGAATACAGTCATCCTCAAACTTATTCTATAGGATTTACCAATTATGATGCCAACCATACTTATGACTATATGTGGGAAACAGGCGATGGAGTATGCCTCACGCAAACTCTGTTTAATAGCGACGATAAGTATGAATACTTATATTTTCCTCATGAGTTAAGTGAAGAATACGATTACGGTTACAATGGACCTATGATAGATCATTACGAATCAGGTACTTACACCGAAGAGAAAACATTTTACCAATATTCTCTCTACAAAAGTTTCAACATCATGTCTGAAGACGGAGCCATTCTTCAAACAGTCACCTTCCCTAATGGCTTTCAGATGGTTGACTATGTAGATGCACAAGTCATTCAATTGTCTGAAGAGTTTTATATCCTTTGCCAAGGCGAAATGAATGATAGTGAAACATTGTTGATTTACAAAATCAATCGTTCTTCAGTAGGAGCGTCTGTAGAGCAAGTGTGTGCTCCAATCAAAGTAGGTGTTTATCCGAACCTTGTGAATAGAAACCAAACTATCACTATCCAACTATCAGGCGACAATGTAGCTAAAACAGCGACTGATGTGGAGGTTGTAAATATGTCTGGACAGGTAACTGATCGTCAAACAATCTCCGCAGGACAAACTCAAACGCAAATCCGAGCAACCAAATTTTCTACGGGTATGAACGTTGTAAATTTACTGCAAAACGGTAAAACGATAGGCACACAACGAGTGATTGTGAAATAATCCATTCGTTATTCACGAACTTTTTTCCTAACAACACCACAAGCGGGAAGTGATTGATTTACAATACTTCCCGCTTGCTTTATATATCCAAATCACCTTCAATTTCTCCAATCTTCTTATCTCGCCAATGGGCTCAAACGATTAATCGCAAGCGATTTTTCGGCACAAAACTACCAAAATGCCGAAGATACGGCATTACTATAATGTATAGAGGCATAAACATTTGACACACAATCGCCACAGATAAGGCACAACTAGCCCATAGATATGATACAGTGGTCGCGAAGTGGTCGCCTAGCCCGCAGTCAACTTGAGAGTGATTTGACGGCCACAAGAAGCCCACAAAAGTCCTTATTTATTGTGCTAATCCAAATTATTGAATGAATTTTCGGAATACAATCCAAAAAGTTTGCATGTTTCAAAAAAAACACGATTCCATTTATCTCTCCCGTGTACAATCCGCCACCTAATCCGCTGATTTTCACGCACGTTCACCTCTGCCGCGTGTACAAATGCAAATAAGGCTTGCATATTCGCAAAAAAAGCACTACCTTTGCAAACGAAATGACATTGCAAGGGCTAAACATATCAGTAGCAGAAATCGTTGATATGCTCATTATGATATTGGGCGTAGTGATTATTGTTATTGCGCTTCTCTCCTATCGAAAGCAGCATTCTATTCGTTTACAAGCAGCCCATCAAAAGATTGACGAACTATCGCAACGTATGGCAGAACAAGAAACAGCGCTATTAAACCAACAACACCTATACGATTTAGATAAACGTTTAGCTAATATCCGTACACACTACCTTACTCCTGCGAAAAACTGGACAAACTATCACCAAATGCTACAAGATATTGATTATCTTCTCAATGGTTGGATTGCAGCGTTTGAAAAGCGCACACAATTAGCAGAACGAGAAGTGCAGTTTTGCACCTACCTCCTTGTGTACCCTCACCTCACATTGGATGAGATTGCACAACATATCTGCTATTCCGAAAAGAGCATCCGCAATTACAAGCAACGTATTGCGCAGAAATTAGGCGTGTCATCTGCCGACTTGTACCAATACTTGCAAAAAGACATTATTGCATATTTATACAACAAATATTAACAAATATAAGAAGTTATACAAATAATAAAACAACCATGAGAAGACTTATTCTATTGGCAATTACATGCCTCACAATCAATAATATGTTGGCTAATACCACCGCCAATTTTAGTTGGAAGAGTGCTACTATATATTTCGTCATTACCGACCGATTTTGCAATGGTGACACCACCAATGATGTCAATTACGGACGTATCGTTGATTATGGTACAGAGCAACTGAATGCAGCCACCTTCCACGGAGGCGACTTCAAGGGTATGCTGCAAAAAGCCAAAGAAGGGTATTTTACCCAATTGGGCGTAGATGTTGTTTGGATGACAGACGTCTATGAGCAAATACATGGTTGGATGACAGGTAGTGGTTCGATCAACGATTTTCCACACTATGGATATCACGGATATTACCCATTGGATTATACTCAGATTGACAAGAACTATGGCACCATTGAAGAGTTCCGCGCATTGGTGGACACCCTACATGCACAAGGAATCCGAGTGATGTTAGGTGCCAACTTGAATAACCCTGGCTACCCCACATTGCTCGATGCTGTGCAGTATGGCTTTGCACCCACTGATATAACAGAGGAGCAAGCCGCGCAACATATCCGAACTTGGAGTTATGATCAGTTTTTTGCCAATAGACACCAATGGAAAGGCTGGTACGACCGCACTTGGGTGCGGATGCCAGACGAAGGATGGGATGAAGGCAACCCATTGACTGCCACTGTGTTTGGTATGCCAGATTTTAAAGACGAGAGCAATGAAACAGTCAAGATCCCTCTATTCCTCAAACGTAAGTGGAAGGCAGAGGGCAAGAAGAATGATGCTTGGGTGAATCCATCTTCTCGCGCCTTGCGCAAAGACCACTCGTGGACTCCTACTCAATACCTGATTGCATGGATAGCCGCTTGGGTAGAAGAATTTGGTATAGATGGTTTTCGTTGCGATATTGTAGAAAACGTGCACCTCGAAAATTGGCAACAACTACATATTGCTTGCAATGAGGCATTACGCAAATGGCGCTCAGAGCATCCCAATGATATGGCTTCTGCCTGGACAGATGACTTTTATATGACTGGCGACTTTGATTGTGCCGACATCGACTACAAAGCCGATTATGCCAAAGCAGGATTCTCCAGCATGGTCAACTTCTATTTCCCCAAGCGGGGCGATTTAGATGGCATTGTTTATACATGGCAAGCATATGCAGATAGTGTAGCACGCTATACGAATTGGCACCCCTTTAGCTATCTCAACAACTCCTATCATCGCGATGCAGATATGGACAACATGATAGATTGTGCTACTACCTTCTTACTTGCACCTGGTGTAGTGCAAATCTTCTACGGCGACGAAACGGGACGTACGCTCAGCGATGCACAATATAATGTAGATAGCGACCAAGCCTTTCGTTCAGATATGGATTGGGATAATCTAAATCACGAGCTATGGTTGCATTTTCAAAAACTAGGTCAGATTAGACGCGCTAACTCCGTGATTGGCGGTGGCTTGCAACGAACAATCGATGCACATACTTGTATCCGCTATAACGATAGCGACACACTGCTCATCCGCCTAGAACCCAGTGAATGGAAACCAATCTCCGTGCAAGGACTTTGGCAAGATAGTACACAACTGATCGAATTATACACCAATCAGACTGCTACAGTAAAAAACGGAAAAATATCCTTCCCTTATTATCAAAAGAAAGTAGCTATTATCAAACCTTTAAAATAATCAGCCATATGAAAACAACCTCTTTCCTTCCATTATCAAAGTCCATCAGGTGGATAACCATTTTAGCCTCCATCATCATGCTTGGCGCAATTGGTATGATGGTCTATGAATGGTTACAACTCCAACAACCTCAGCTATTATGGGTACTCATATTGCTCGTTGTAATTATCGGTGCAACGATTGCTATGATTCCACGCAAGGTGACTGTAACGGACAAAGATATAAACATTCATCTGTTGGCATGGAAAATCAACATCCCTGCCGATGAAATCGAGAAAATTGAGTACTTCCCACATGGTATAGACGCTCATCGCATTGTAGGTGCGGGTGGATATTTCGGCAATCTCGGATTATTCACTAGCAAAGAGTGTGGTAAACATTTATCCCTAATCACAGACCCTACGAATGTATGCGTCATTACTCGCAAGACTAAAATACCTATCGCAGTGAGCACAGCAGACAACAGCGTTTTCAACACTGTTGCTGAAGTACAAGAAAGAAATTAATAGGAACTACACAGAAAAGATATCTTGCAGTACAAGGGCTGCCATTGCCTCTACAACAGCCACGGCATGCACAGCGGAACAAGCATTATGAGATCTAATGAAAAAATTGCATATATCAAAAAAAAGCACTACCTTTGCAGCATATACTAAACACCAACACCCATGAAACGACTACTTTTATCATGCATTGTCAGCCTACCTGCGCTCTCATGCTTTGCCCAACAAGTCCAGACATGGTCGGGAGAACTCTCCCTAGGGGCCAACAAACTTAACATCAGTTTCAACATCAAGACTCTGGCTGATAACCAGCAAGTTTGCACTATGGATATTCCTGAGCAAGGAGCCAAAGATTTCCCTGTGCAGCTAGTCAAAAACGATGCAGATAGCCTTATCATAGCCATGCCTGCTCTGCAAGCCAACTACAAAGGGCACAAGACCTCTGCGCAGAGCATTAAGGGCACTTTCACCCAAGTCGGATACGCTTTTCCACTGGACTTGACATCTAGCAAGATCACGCTCAACCGCCCTCAAACACCTACCCCACCTTTTGCATACAAAACCAGAGAGGTGACTTTCCATAGCGTAAAGAACAACGCCACACTATCTGGCACACTGACCTATCCTGTCAATTACAACGAGCAAAATGCTCCATCTACACCTGTCGTACTGATGGTCACAGGCAGTGGCGCACAAAACCGCGATGAAGAGGTCTTTGATCACAAACTGTTCCTCGTCATAGCGGATCACCTAGCAAAAAACGGCATTGCCTCTCTACGTTATGACGACCGCGGTTTTGCTTCTTCAACGGGTAATATCGACGGCACTACGGCAGACAATCTCGCTGATGCTCAGGCAGGTATCGAATACCTCCGCAGCCTCAAACAATTTGGCAAGGTTGGCATTATTGGCCATAGCGAAGGTGGAACCATCGCTTTTATGTTAGGCGCCAACCAGAGTGTGGACTTCCTTATCTCGCTTGCCGGAGCCGCAGCACAAGGTATTGATATTCTTATCGGTCAGAACAAAGCCATCTTACCCCTACAAGGCGTTCCAGAAGAGATGGCCAACGACTATGCCACCGTCTTGAAAGTTATTTTTGAGGACAGGATCCAAGGCACCAAAATAGATAACCCTTCGCAATATGTTACAGGCATATGCGAGAGCCATAAGATCAACTTACCCCTTCAATTGATTACTAATCTCGAAAAAAGCATCTCTTTTGGAGGTCAATGGATAGACTACTTTCTCGCATATGACCCAACCACAGCTATCCGCCAGATCACCTGCCCTGTTATGGCACTCAACGGCACACTAGATATGCAAGTACTTTACCAAGACAATATCCCACTCATCAAACTGCACTTACCCCAGAACAATCTACACCTTGTCAAGGAATACGAAGCGCTGAATCACTTCTTCCAACACTGTACCCCAACCACAGCCCTCAATTACGGACAGATAGAAGAAACCATCTCGCCTGAAGTACTCAGCGATCTAGTCACATGGATACAAACCATTAAATAAATCACCTATGCAAACAACCACTTTCCTTCCATTGAGTCCAGCAATCAAGTCTGTGACCATTATTGCCAGTATCATTATCCTCGCCACGATGGGTTATATGGCTTATCAATGGTACACAACCAAGCAAGTGATGCTATTGGTCACTTTCATGATCGTTGCCATTGCCTTACTCAGCTGTATGGTAATTATCCCACGTAAACTTACTGTGACACAGGAGGCTATCAACATCCACCTCCTCGCTTGGAAAATCAATATTCCTGCCGATGAAATCGAGAAAATTGAGCACTATCCACATGGTATTCAGTCCAGCCGTATTGTAGGAGCAGGCGGCTTCTTTGGTAACCTTGGTCTGTTTACTTGCAAAGAATGTGGCAAACACTTGTCTTTGATTACCGACCCAATGGATGTCTGCATCATCACCCGCAAAAACAAAATGCCA
Organism: Paludibacteraceae bacterium; assembly: GCA_017546705.1. Taxonomy (GTDB): domain Bacteria; phylum Bacteroidota; class Bacteroidia; order Bacteroidales; family Paludibacteraceae; genus Colicola. Next base: position 45,810 of record JAFYSB010000009.1, on the reverse strand, counting down.
ATCGTAGTGAGTGTAGCAGACAACAGCGTTTTCAACACAATTGCCGAGATTCAAGAGAAAAATTAAACTTTTTCGCTCTTTCATTTGCATAAACCAAAGTAAATCACTACCTTTGCAGTCGAATTCATTAAAAATACACATTGCCTATGAGATAAAACTTACTACTTTTGCAAACAAACAACAAAATTAAAATCATTAAGTTATGAAGAAAATTCATTTTTCATTGCTCATGTTAGCAATCGTAGTAAGTCTCGCATCATGTGATCATTCTAACGAGCCTGACCAAGTCCTACAATCTATCATGGTGGAAAAATCCACCAAGCAACTACACTCTGCCATGTGCAGCGCAATGTACAATAATGATGTGTTGATCCTAATTGATACATTGGGTAAATTGGGCTTTGAGCAGGATAGTATCTATCAAGCCATTCCTATAACTAGAGTGTATTATACTAATCAGGAATTACAAAGTCGAGTAATGATCGATTACTACGTAACAACGCGAGTAGATAGTGCAGAGGTATTTCAGTTCATTTATTTCAAGCGATTTGCAGATCCTGTATTAGCAGCTGATCATCACCTACAGTGGAGTGTTCTAAATCGAAAAAATAGAATGTGGAATAGTTTCTATGGCAAACTTAATAACCGCAAATATCGTGATTATAGCAAATACCTTAATGCTATACATAATGATGCTGAAAATATAAAGTTTGCAGAGGAAATAGGTTCTGACTTAACATTGCAATATCGTTGTGGTATTGATTTTGTTTGGGACTATGCATACGAAAGTTACTACAAAATTCTTCCTTGTATGATTGACTAAATTTCATATTTTAAAATCATTAAAGTTATGAAGAAAATTCATTTTTCATTGCTCATGTTAGCAATCGTAGTAATTTGCACATCGTGCAAAAGAGAACCTTTGGCAATGGTATTCATTACCAATAGCATTACTGTACCAATCACTCTTTATGGAGAAAAAGATACCAGTCTTGTCCACTCCGAGAATGATTCTATCTATCTTGTTCCTGGTGAAAGAACATTCCTATGTACCGTAGAAGTTCAAGATGGTAAGTTCGTTAGCGTTGACGATCCCGCTTATAGCCTCTTCAATCCAGTTGTTAAAATAGGACTATTAGACACCATTTACGAGGTTCCTCAAGAATATCGTATGTTTCTAAATGATGTGAGCAGTTATATGCACTACACTAGTTTGAGTAGTAGCAGTTCATCTCCTGTCAAATACGAAGGTAGTTATTACGAATATACTTTGCGTCCTGATTTTGTAGAGGAAATTCTTAAAGCGTCTGTGGCGAATAAGTAGTTTTAGTAAAAATGTCAAATAAATAAGCCTTACACTACCTCGTGCAAGGCTTATTTATTTTATTAGGATCCTGTTATTTGCTTAATAAATTTTGCAGTACAAGGGCTGCCATCGCCTCGACTACTGCCACCGCCCTCACAGCAATACAAGCATCATGCCTTCCAACAATCCTTTTATCTTCTCCCTTCCCTTCAGGGAGGGGATGGGGGTAGGCTTTTTCAAACGTCTTGCGATTGGAAGCAGTTGGTTTGAAGACACAACGGAAAACTACGGGTGTTCCATCGGATATACCTCCTGCTATTCCTCCAGATATAAGAGTTTGGTTTTCCGAGAGATACATTTCGCTTCCTTTCAAATTTACACCCTCAAAACCTGAGCCATACTCAAAGCCTTTGCAGCCATTGATACTCATCATGGCAAATGCTAAATGACTTTGGAGTTTGTCAAAAATTGGCTCACCAACTCCCACAGGAAGACCCGTAATAACACACTCAACTATTCCGCCGATACTGTCCCCATCTCGTTGAATAGCAGCTATATACTCATTAAATCGTTCTGGATTTTTCTCTTCGCCCACTTGCACCAATTTCGTCTGTATCTCTACGCCTTTCTCTTTTAGCAATTGCTGCGCCACACTTCCTGCTACTACACGCGAAGCAGTCTCACGAGCAGAAGCCCTACCACCGCCACGATGGTCACGAATACCATATTTCTCTTGATACGTGCGATCTGCATGTCCAATACGATACGAGTGTTTTAGCCATTCATAGTCTTCCGAACGAGCATCCTTATTGCGAATGATAAATGCAATGGGTGTACCCAATGTCACACCATCAAGCACACCACTTAGCCACTCTACCTCATCTCCCTCGCGCAAGGCTCGCGGCGAAACTCCTTGAACCTGTTCCCCTCCTTTCAGGGAGGGGTTAGGGGTAGGCTTCCTTCCAGCGCGCTTGTCTAGTGCCTCGCGAATCAAATCCATATCAATGCGGATACCCGCAGGCACACCATCCAACACACCGCCGATAGCTCGACCATGAGACTCCCCAAAAGAGGTAAAAACGAAGTTTTTTCCTAACGTATTCATCTAATCCTTCCAATTATGGGGGCAAAATTACTAAAAAATTTGCATATCTGCAAAAAATGTCGTATCTTTGCGCGTTAAAATGCAACTAAACGAAATAGAATTAAACTTATAAAATCATTTTAGATATGAAAAAATCAATTTTTACGCTACTATTTGTTGCGATTGGTGGAATGACAATGTTTGCAGCACAACCTAAGATTTGGCTGCTCGGTGATGGTACCATGGCAGGATGGGGTAAAGCCTTTGCAGAACAAGTTGGAGCTACTGTAGAAGTGAAAAATATCGCTCAAGATGGATTAAGCATGAAGGTGCTTGATGAAATGGGCGGATTAGATAGTTTGATTGTTGATAAGACAAAAAAAGATTTTCTGCTCGTTCAATTAGGTCAAAACGACTTGAATGAAACCAACTTAGAGGCGTATTGTTCATTGGATGACTTTACCCAAAAACTTGTTGCGTTGGTGCATGCTGCCGAGAAGAAGAAAATGATGGTTATTCTTTGCACGCCATTAGCTCATCCTTATTACAAAGAGGGTGTCTTGATTGATCGTCTAGGTGGCTATGCTGAGGCTGTACGTCGTGTGGCAATCAGTTTGGATGTGCCATTGATTGATTTAGAGGCATCGTCACATGAGTGGATTGCAGGTTTGGGCGAAGAGGGTGTACAAGCATACTACGACGGCTTGAATACAGAGGAGCGCCCAGCGGGTGAATACCTCTTGAATGATTCGGGTGCGCAAGAAATTGCACGCATGGCATTGGACGGTATGCTGATGGTAGGCGGCTCGAAAATTACAAAATTGCTCGCAAAATAATACTTGACTATTGTATCGTGAACTCATTGCTCGCTGATTATTGGTTGCAGTTGATTGACGGCTCTTTGAGTTGTTGGTTGGTTGGGGCGTTGCTATTGGTCGTGATACATCAAGTGTATTATTACCTTCGTTATATCCGTTTGAAAAAATGCAAACCAACGGAGATAGCTGGAGAACTTCCTGCGGTGAGCGTGATTGTATGCGCTCGAAACGAGGAAGATAACCTACGTGACTACTTGCATACGTTGCTCAATCAGGATTATCCAAACTACGAGGTGATTGTAGTGGACGACGGCTCGGAAGATCAAACTACCATGATTCTGGAGCAATATACGCGCCTCAATAAACATATGTATCACACCTTCGTGCCTCGTGAAGCGCGTGTGATGAGCACCAAAAAATTAGCATTGACCATTGGAGTGAAAGCTGCGCATTACGATTATCTGCTAATGACGGATGCAGATTGTCGTCCAGAGTCACGCAATTGGATTCGTGAGATGATGAGCGGATTTATCTGTGGGGGAGAACAAATAGAAGTTGTGCTGGGATATGGGGCTTACTTCGAGAAAAATACGCTACTGAGTAGCCTAATTAGTTACGATACACTCTTCATCGGTTTACAATATCTCGGTATGGCAGCCGCAGGATATCCATACATGGGGGTTGGTAGAAACTTGGCGTATAAAAAAGATACTTTCTTCAAGAATCATGGTTTTCGAGGATTACTGAATGAGCGTTCGGGAGATGACGATTTATTTGTGAATAAAGTTACGAATAGCCACAATACGGCCATTGTCTGCTCGCGCGATAGCATTACTTGGTCTCCTCCCAAAACAACTTGGAAGGAGTGGTTTCACCAGAAACGTCGGCATCTCTCCGTGTCGCCTCATTATAAGAGAAGTAGCAAACTTCGTTTAGGTATCGAGCCCATCACGCGCGGATTGGTATATGCCTTGCTCATTGCTACTTTCATCTTCGGCAACGGATTGGCAATGTGCATTGCATATGGGTTATGGTGTTTGCGATTGATTATTCAGCTCTGTGTAATCAACATCTCGGCTCATCGATTAGGAGGACGAATGTTTGGTATAGAGATTGTAGCATATGATATGCTACTACCTTTGATTTCGCTTTGGATACTCATTGCGCAGCGTTTTCGCAAACGACAATTATATTGGTAAAACAAATTTGAAATAAATTGAACAATATTGAACCATTTTAAACTATACTTATTATGGAAGAACAAAAACTTAATATCAATCTCTCGCCTGAGGTGGCAGAGGGTACTTATTCAAATCTTGCTATCGTTGCGCACTCTCCTTCAGAGTTCGTTGTGGATTTTGCATGTATGATGCCTGGTCAAAAAGGTGCGAACGTCAGATCACGCATCGTTATGACCCCAGAGAATACCAAAAAACTCCTCTTTGCGCTCCAAGAGAATGTAGCGAAATATGAGAAGCAATTTGGTACGATCAAACTCAACGGCACCCCTGCCCCAGGAAGTACTATACCAATGTCCTTCGGCGGCGGTCAAGCATAACAAGTTGTTTTTGTTGGTATCTTGCGGTTTGTCGGTTGGTCATTATGTACCACATAACTCCCGCCCTCCGCGCCGCAATCTACTCAACAAAAAAGCAACTTCAGCATTGAAACTTTGAAACAAGCGGCTTTGCCGCGTGAAACCTTTAAAACTCTTTTTATCTATGAAGAAGACTTTTCCAGCTAGCCAACTCATTATCAATGAGGACGGCAGTATATTCCACCTCCACATTCGCCCAGAACATCTGGCAGATAAGGTGATATTGGTCGGCGACCAAGGTCGCGTTAACATGGTGGCTTCGTTCTTCGACGAAGGCAGCATTGAGTGCGACATCCAAAGTCGTGAGTTCCATACTATTACAGGTAAATACCACGGCAAACGCATCTCGTGTATCTCCACAGGTATCGGCACCGACAACTGCGATATCGTGCTCAATGAGCTTGACGCTCTCGCAAATATCGACTTCGTCACCCGCACCGAGAAAGACGAGCTCCGCACCCTTGAAATCGTGCGTATCGGCACTTGTGGCGGCATGCAAGAGGATATCCCATTGGGCACTTTCCTCGTGAGTGAGAAATCCATCGGTTGGGACGGCGTACTGGCTTTCTACGAAGGTCGTGACGAGATAGCCGACCTCGGCTTTGAGGACGCATTGGTGGACTTCATCCACTATCCTGCTAAGGCTGCTCGCCCATACGTAGTGGCTGCTAATCCTGAGCTCGTCAACCGCATCGCAGGTGACGATATGATGCGTGGTTGCACCATCGCTGCCAACGGCTTCTATGGTCCTCAAGGTCGTGTACTCCGCTGCGATTTGGCGGTAAAGGAGATCAACGACTTGATTACCGACTTCCGCTACGAGGGACAACGCATCACCAACTACGAGATGGAAGGTAGTGCTATCGCAGGATTGAGTCTGCTGATGGGACATAAGGCGATGACCGTTTGCTGCGTGATTGCCCAACGCAAGGTGGAAGCGGCGAATACCGACTACAAACCTCGAATCAAACAATTGGTACAAACCGTATTGGAGCGTATATAAGTCAATTCGCGCCCTGAATGCGAAAGAATACCTATATATTCCTTGGCCTAACCCTCTTGCTGCTGGTGTTGGCGTTGCTCGATATTTGCAGTGGTTCGGTGTGGATATCGCCCCATCGCCTGTTCGCCTTATCACCTATGCAGGAGCAGATTCTATTGCAGCTTCGCTTGCCGAAGATGCTTACCGCTATTCTCGCGGGCGCCTCGTTGTCGGTGGCGGGATTGATGATGCAAACCCTCTTCCGCAATCCGCTGGCAGGGCCATATATATTAGGTATCTCCTCTGGCGCCAGTCTCGGCGTAGCATTGGTGACCATGTGTGGTGTAGCATTAGGTAGTAGTGGTCTAATCAGTGGCGCAGCTATTGTGGGCAGTATCTTGGTGATGCTTCTTGTGATGATGATAGCCAAGCGCATACGTAGCAATGTGACCTTGCTGATTGTGGGTATGATGGTGGGGAATATCGCTGGCGCGTTGGTGAATATGATTCAGAACTTTGCCAATCCTGATTCGCTGAAGCTGTTTATTGTCTGGACGTTAGGCAGTCTTAATGGTGTTGGTTGGAAGGAACTTCCTGCACTAGCCATCGGTGTGCTGCTGGCCTTTATTCTTGTGCTAATCCTCATCAAACCGCTCAACGGTTTGTTGCTTGGCGAAGATTATGCTCGTGGTTTGGGTATCCATGTAGAACGCACTCGTTGGATGATGGTAGTGGCATCATGTTTGTTGGCGGGTAGCGTAACAGCCTTCTGTGGTCCAATAGCTTTTATTGGTGTGGCAGTGCCTCATATCGCACGAGGTGTGTTGGCTACTAGCAACCATCGTCTGACCGTGCCTGCTTCTTTGCTTATCGGTGCTAATATCTTGCTAATATGCGATGTGCTCTGTAATCTCGGCACCTATTCTCTACCTATCTCCACTATGAGTGCTCTCTTTGGTGCACCCATTATATTGTGGATCATCCTGAAGAAAAAATAGCCCCCAATCAGCTTGATTGGGGGAAGAGTTTTACCATTTAGCAACGGTATCGTTGTATATTTGGTCGGCTATTTCTGCAATCATGGTAGTGCATAAGTCGTCTTGCACGTCATTGAGCATTTGCGACGAGTCGAATGTCTGGTATGCCGTATAGGTTTTCTCAAAACTCTCTTCGGGTGCCACGTTGTTGGTAAATCGCACTTTCACGGTAATCGTTAATTTGGTTTCTGCGGCATAGCTATCTGCGGATACCGCCATAGGTGTAAGCGCATATCCTGTGATTTCGCCTTCAATCTCCAGATTACCACCGCGTCGTACTTGTTCCAGTCGTGTCTGACGTTGAAAGAGGTCTCGTATTCCGTCTGACAGGTTATTCGATAGTGGGGCATATACCAGGGCTGCCACATTTGGAAAATCAGCAATCGAAATGGTTTTGGTTGTAGAGTAATCAATCGAAGCACCATTAAATTTATATGAGATCACGCAGGCGTTGAGCAATCCCATGCACAGCAATAATACTATTTTTCTCATAACTCGTACTCTTTTATTTTTCTATATAAAGTGCGTTCGCTCAGTCCTAGTTCAGCTGCGGCGGCTTTGCGATTGCCTCCGTTGCGCTCTAATGCTTGTCGAATGGTCTCGCGTTCCAAGTCGCTCAGTTTGAGTTCTTTTGCGGGTGCTACGATGGTCACCTCTTGTGCCATCTCGGGCTCCACCATCTCATCTGTGGGTGCTAATACTTGCCCTTGTTCCCATGCTACGATCTCTTCTCCTATTGGCGTTCGAGGGTCATTGTTCTTGAGCAGCAGTTCCACTTGCTCTTTCAGCATGTTGATTTCCCGCTTCATTGCTCCCATCATGTTGTACAACATGGTACGCTCCTCCATGGACATCTCTTGTTGTGCGTGTCCCACGACTGCCAAGCCGCGGTGCATCTGATGAGCAGGCAAATAATGTGCTAATATATCGGGTGTGATTTCTCTGCGTTGTTCGATGATGCTGATCTGCTCCGCCACGTTCTTGAGCTGGCGCACATTGCCTTGCCAGTAGTAGGATTTGAGCATGTCGGTTGCCTCATCGGTTAATCGAATAGCAGGCATGCGATATCGCTCTGCGAAATCCACAACGAACTTTCTAAATAGCAGCGGTATATCCTCTTTTCGTTCGCGCAGCGCAGGTACTTTGATTTCCACCGTGTTCAATCGGTAGTAGAGGTCTTCGCGGAAGCGTCCTTCTTCGATGGCTTTTGGTATATTCAGGTTGGTGGCAGCGACCACGCGCACGTTGGTCTTTTGTACGTGCGAGCTACCCATACGAATAAACTCCCCAGTCTCCAGTACGCGCAACAATCGTGCTTGGGTGGATAGTGGTAATTCGCCCACTTCGTCTAGAAAGAGTGTGCCACCATCTGCAATCTCGAAGTAACCTTTTCGTTCGCTTTTGGCGTCGGTAAATGCTCCTTTCTCGTGTCCAAAGAGTTCGCTGTCAATGGTACCTTCGGGTATGGCGCCGCAGTTCACGGCAAAGTATGGTCCATGTTTGCGTGCAGAGTATTGGTGAATGATTTTAGGGAAATGTTCTTTTCCCACGCCACTTTCTCCCGTGATGAGCACACTCAGGTCGGTGAGTGCCACTTGTACTGCTATTTCTATTCCTCGATTGAGTTGTGCATTATTGCCGATAATGCTAAATTGCTGTTTTATTCGCTGTAGGTCTTTTTGTTCCATATTGAATTAAATGTTTCAAAGTATCCAGGTTTGATCGTTTAATGGTGTGTAATCTGCCAAAATGGCAGACAAAGGTACAACAAAAAATGCACATACGCAAAAAAACGAGCAATATTTATAAGAAAATAATAGATTTTAATCTATTTGTACGAATTTAGTCCCATTATAGGAGCTTGCTCATAATAGTGAGGATTAAGGTACCCTCGAAGGTGCAACCATGCCACTCTACGTTAGGACGAAGTCTGCACATGCAATAGTACGTGCATTTTTTTATTCCCACGGATCTCACGGATTAACACGGATAACAAAGAAGATCAGTGCAAATCAGTGCAATCAGTGGGAATGGAAAAAGTGTTATTAAATCCCTATCTTTCCGCTTTCTTTCTCGAAACCACCTCGATACCACTCCATTACCATTCAATGACCATCCAGTACTTTCCCAGTACCTTCCCCTTTTCTACCTCATAATTCAAAATTCTTGATTCAAAATTAGATAAAATTTGCAGGTGTGCAAATAATTTTGTACCTTTGCGCCTTGGAATATAGAAACAGCGCATAGTGCGTGGACATTAGAAACCTTTAGAACTTTAAAAACCATTAAAACAGTTGAAACCATGTCATCAGTAAACAAAGTTATTTTAGTGGGTAACGTAGGCAGTGACCCAGAGATTCGTTTTTTAGAGAGAGGCGTAGCTATCGCTAATTTTAATTTGGCGACCACCGAACGTGGTTATACCATGCAAAATGGCACCCAAGTACCCGATCGTACCGAATGGCACCCAATCGTATTGTGGCGTAACCTAGCCGAATGGGCAGAGAAATACGTGCGCAAGGGTATGAAACTGTATGTGGAAGGCAAATTGCAAACACGTACATGGGAGAAAGATGGGCAAGTGCGTCGCAAAACAGAAATCATAGCGGAGAATATTCAAGTATTATATCGTCCAGCGGATTATCGTAGTCCGAATGCACAAGCAGAAGATCACACCTCTGAGCCAGTACGTACGGAGCATCACACCATACCTACATTGGAAGTGGAGGATATCTTTTGATAGCCTAGCGGGGGATATGTATGGCGATACATATAGAACATCTGAATAAACACATCGGCAAGCAACACGTGCTGAAAGATATCTGCCTCACTATCAACGATGGTGAGGTGGTGGGTTTGTTGGGCCCCAACGGTGCAGGCAAATCTACCCTCATGAAGATTATGGTAGGTGTGTGGGATACAGACCCTCCCCAGCTCTCCCTTTTAAAAGGGAGGTGGGGTGTCCTCGGAATGAATATCCTCCCCTGTGAAGGGAAGGATAGGTGTGGGCTGCAAGTGCCTAAGCATATCGGTTTTCTTCCTGAGCAAAATCCGCTGTACGAAGATATGTATGTGCGTGAGTATCTGCGCTTTTTTGTGGGTTTGAGGAGTAAGGAACAAGGAGCCAAGAATAAAGACCAATTAGTAGAGGAGTTGATTGAGCGGGTAGGGTTGCAGCGCGAGGCACACAAGAAGATTGGGCAACTGAGCAAGGGTTATCGCCAGCGTGTCGGTTTGGCACAAGCTATGATAGGTGATCCTGAGTTGTTGATATTGGATGAACCAACCACAGGTCTTGATCCTAACCAACTGGAAGATATCCGTGCATTGATTCGTGAGATGGGAGCGCAACGAACCGTCATCCTATCGACCCATATCTTGCAGGAGGTCAAGCAGATGTGTAATCGTGTGATTATTATCGACCATGGCGAAGTGAAAGTGGATAAACCCATTAGCGAGATAGCGGATTTGGAAGCAACATTCCGCGAGGCTACTGCTGGTTAGTGTTTAGTGTTTAGAGAATATGAGTGATTTCGATATAAGAAACCAGATGACGGAGAAGGAGCAAGATAATGCCTTGCGTCCTTTGCGTTTTGATGATTTTGCGGGGCAGTCAAAGATTGTCAGCAACTTGCGCATCTTCGTAGAGGCAGCTCGCATGCGTGGCGAGAGTCTGGACCATGTGCTGCTCTTTGGCCCTCCAGGATTGGGTAAGACTACATTGAGCAATATCATAGCCAATGAGTTGGGTGTAGGTTTCAAGGTGACTTCAGGTCCAGTTTTGGATAAGCCAGGCGACTTGGCTGGTCTGCTCACATCGTTGGAGGATAATGATGTGTTGTTTATTGATGAGATTCACCGTCTGTCGCCCATCGTGGAGGAGTATCTCTATTCAGCCATGGAGGATTATCGCATAGATATCATGATAGACAAGGGTCCTTCTGCCCGCACTATTCAGATTGACCTCAATAAGTTTACGCTCATTGGTGCCACTACTCGTAGTGGCTTGCTAACCAGTCCGTTGCGTGCGCGTTTTGGTATCAATTGCCACTTGGAATACTATGATGCGCATATATTGGCGGGCATTGTGGAGCGCAGCGCTCGCCTCTTGGGTATTCATATCGATAGCAAGGCTGCTGCGGAGATCTCTCGTCGCAGTCGTGGTACCCCTCGTATAGCCAATGCGTTGCTTCGTCGCGTGCGCGACTTTGCACAGGTGAAGGGCAACGGAGCAATCGACCTGGAGATAGCACGCTACGCGTTGGAGGCATTGAATATTGATACCTTTGGCTTGGATGAGATTGACAATAAGTTGCTCAGCACCATCATAGATAAGTTCAAAGGTGGTCCTGTGGGCTTGAATACGATTGCTACTGCCATGGGCGAAGATGCGGGTACGATAGAGGACGTGTATGAGCCATACCTCATCAAGGAGGGCTTTATCAAGCGCACTCCTCGTGGCCGTGAGGCGACAGAGTTGGCGTACAAGCATCTGGGCAAAACGCCACTTATCAATGGGCAGATCACATTGGAGTTTTGATATGAAGCAATATAAAGCGGTTTTTATTGACTGGGATGATACGATAGGGGATTTCATAGGGGCGGCTAAGCAGGCGCTCCATGAGATGTATGACAAATACCATTTGAGCGACTATTTTGCTTCGCACGAGGAGTTTGTGGCTCTCTACAAACCGCATAACATCGAACTGTGGGATAAATACGGCAAAGACCTTGTGACCAAAGAATATTTGAGTTTCGACCGCTTTTTCTATCCGCTGATGCATGGGAGTAAGGTGAAAGGTGAAAAGGGAAAGGTGAAAGGTGAAAACTTGTGCGTATTAGCAGAGCAGTTGAGCGAGGATTTCTTGAACATGACCACAGCACATTTCTCTTTGCTGGAAGGGGCGGAGGAGTTGGTGCGTTATTTGGCGAAGAAATACCCGCTGACGGTAGTGACCAATGGTTTTGTGGAAGTGCAATACGAGAAGTTTGACAAGAGTGGACTGCGTGACTGCTTTGCGCATATCGTGTTGAGCGAGGAAGTGGGTTGCCAGAAACCCAATCCGCGTATTTTTGAGGAGGCGTTGCGCATGAATGGCTTGCAAGCCGAAGATGTAGTGATGATAGGCGACTCGTGGAGCTCGGATATCCAAGGTGCGATCAATGCAGGCATTGACCAGATATGGATTAAAAAGAGCAAAGAGCAAGGAACCAAGAACCAAGACACAATAGTCCAAACGGCTACATATATCGTCCACAACCTGTCAGAAGTGATGGGGATATTGTAGGAGTGTAGGGTATAGATTACTCAATAATAATCTCAGGAACGTCTTCTTCGCTGGCTGCCATAGCCGATTGTTGGCGTGCATGCAGTTCGTTCTGTTCGCGAGCAACACACATGATGATGCCAAAATAGATACTGGTGATGAGCGCACTGGTACCTCCACGACTGATCATAGGTAGCGGTTGCCCTGTGACAGGACCAATACCGACTGACACCATCATGCTGACCAAGGCTTGGCAAGTGAGCATCAGTGCCAATCCCATGACCATGAGCATGGCGGAATAATCGGCATACTTGCTGCTGCTAAGGCATGAGCGGAAGAGAATAGCCAGATAAAGCAGCATTAGGAATAGTGCTCCGATGATGCCTGATTCTTCGACAATAATCGCAAAAATATAGTCAGCAAACGCTTGTGGCAAGAAGTCGCGTTCTTGGCTGTTGCCAGGCAAGACACCCAATGGCGAGGCACCACCACGTGCGATAGCAACCTTGGCAATGGAGCGTTGGTAGTTATCATCGGTCAATTTGAATTCTTGGTCAGGCGTCTTCCATTCGGCAATCATATCATCAATACGCCCCACCCAAGTAGTGGCACGTTTCATCACACCTTCTACCTGACGACCAGGTTTGATATAGACATTCTCGATGAAGAAATAGCCTGCGATAAGCATGAATACTGCAATCAGCAGCGTTGTGCCCCAATATTTGATATGTACGCGTGCAAGGAAGAAAAGCAGGAAGACTATTCCACCCAATAAGATGGCAGTCGAGAGGTTGCCCACCATGATCAAACCGCATACGACAACGGTGATAGCCAAGACAATGATGAAGTATCGCTTCTGGTCCTGCTCGGTGCGGATACGGCTGAGCAAGTCGCTAACTACCAGAATAAGAGTCAGTTTGGCGAGTTCAGAAGGCTGGAATGTGATGCCGAAAATACGCAGCCACCGTTTGGCTCCATTGATTTCTACACCCATACTAGTGAAAGTCAATAGCAGGAAAACGATGGAAACGGCTAAGCCTAGATAACTGGCTATTCGGATGAATTTGCTTGGGACGAATTGCAAACCAAAAGCAAGTACCACACCAGCTGAGATAAAGAGCATTTGCTCCATGATAGGACCAAGTGGGGAACTGTTTTTTTCAAATGCAAGCGTGCTACTCGCTGAAAACAATGCGAGTATGGCTACAATGATGAGTATGCCAAAGAGCACCCAATACACCTTGTCGATGTAGTTGCGCTGCTGAGCGAGGCGGGATTTGAAGTCAGATAGATTCATATGTGCAGTTTAGTGTTTAGTGTTTAGAGAGTACGTACCGCTTGCATAAACTGTTCGCCACGATCTTCGTAATTCTTGAAGAGGTCAAAGCTTGCGCAGCAAGGCGAAAGCAGCACCGTATCTCCTTCGTTAGCAGACTGATAAGCTGCCTGCACTGCATCTTGCAAGTTGTCGGTGGAGATATACTTCATGCCCATTGCACCGAAATGCTGAATCAGTTTGCTATTGTCCTTACCCATGAAGATGAGTGTGTGGCACTTCTCCTGTACCAAAGCATCTATCTCGCTATAGTCGTTGCCTTTGTCCGTGCCGCCGAGAATGAGTAGGGTGGGAGTGGTCATGCTCTCCAAGGCGTACCAGCAGGAATTGACATTGGTGGCTTTGGAGTCGTTGATGTAGCGCACACCACGGATGGTCGCTACATATTGTAGGCGATGGTCCACACCCGCAAACTGCTGCAAACTCTCGCGAATCACATCGTTGTGGATATTCAAGATCTGAGCTGCCACACCTGCCGCCATGGAGTTGAGTTGATTGTGCTTGCCCTTGAGGCTGAGTTCATCCAATGGCACGCGCAGTGGTGCTACATCCGGTTTGCTCGCCACCACCAAGTGGCTGCCATCGGTGTATGCCACATTCTGCTCGTTGCTGCCAAAAGGGTAGAGGGTAGCTTGTGGCTGTATGCGTGCAATCTCGCGGTTGAGTACTGGATCTTCGCTCCAATAGATGAACGCATCTTTGCTGGTTTGGTTGCGCGTGATGCGGAACTTAGCATCGACATAGTTTTGGAACTGATGGTCGTAGCGATCCAGGTGATCGGGCGTGATATTCAGCAAAATAGCAATATCTGCTTTGAAATCGTAGCAGTTGTCCAATTGGAACGACGAGAGCTCTATCACGTAGTAGGCATGATCTGCTTGCGCCACTTGCAATGCTAGTGAGTTGCCGATATTGCCCGCTAATCCGACGTCCAATCCTGCACGGCGGAGCATATCAAAAATCAGTGAGGTGGTTGTGGTTTTACCATTCGAACCCGTGATACAAATCATCTTGGCACGGGTAAAACGCGCGGCGAACTCAATCTCCGAAAGGATAGGTGTACCCTGCTCAATGAGTTGTTTCACGAGAGGTGCGGTCAATGGAATGCCAGGCGACTTAATCACCTCATCGGCATTGAGGATGAACTCGGGCGTATGTTTGCCCGACTCCCAAGCAATTTGGTGCTGGTCAAGCAGGGCTTGGTACACGGGAGAAATAGTTCCCATATCGCTCACAAAGACGTCCATACCTTTGCTTTTTGCCAATATGGCAGCCCCTGTACCCGACTCGCCTGCACCTAAAACAACAATTCTTTTCATAGTTAACGTATTTTTAATGTTAAGATAGCCAATGCCGCTAAGATAAGGGTTACGATGCAGAATCGGAGTACAATCTTACTCTCGTGTTGCAACGGACCTTTGCCTTGGAAGAGTACCTTGCAAGTAGGGTCGTTGCGGAGCACTTGCTCCATCGATGTGCGGTAGTGGTCATGCAGCGGAGTGCGTTTCCATACGCGCATGCGCATCCCTTTTTTCTTTGCGAACTTATATACTTGCGTTTGCAAAATTACACTCACGCTCTCCATCAAGAAGATACCGCACAAGATAGGCAACAGCAACTCCTTGTGGATAATCACAGCGCACACGCCAATGATACCTCCGATAGTCAGACTACCCGTATCGCCCATAAAAACTTGCGCTGGGAAACCGTTCCACCATAGGAAACCAATCAGCGCACCTACAAATGATGCCATAAACACTACAAGTTCTTCACTACCAGGGATATACATCACATCAAAGTAGTCGGAGAATACCACGTTACCGCTGATGTATGCCAGCACAATCAATGCCACACCGATTATTGCCGAATTGCCCGCACACATACCGTCCATACCGTCGTTGAGATTAGCACCATTGCTCACTGCTGCCACTACTAGAATGGTAAGAATCACAAAGAATATCCACCCTGCTTTGTATTTGTTGGTCTCTCCTAAAAAAGAGAACATATCCGCGTAATTGAAGTTGTGCTCCTTCACAAATGGAATGGTTGTACGAGTGGACTTTACTTCAGGTGTCTTCTCAAATACTGTGATATTATTCTCGATATGCGATGTAACTCGCTCATGCATAGTAGCTTCCGGGCTATAGCGAAGAGTCAAACCTACAATCAAACCCAACGTGATTTGTCCCGCAATCTTGATCCAACCATTCAATCCTTCCTTATTTCCGCGGAAAGTTTTGATATAGTCATCTGCGAAGCCTAACGTACCCAAGATTAAGGTAGTGATAAGCATCAGAATCAGATATACGTTGCTCAATTTGCCCATCAGGAGCGTAGGAATCAGCATTGCAGCAATAATCACCACACCACCCATCGTAGGCACACCCTTCTTTGCCACGTTAAAGGGGTCAATCTTCTCGTCGCGTTGTGTCTCTGAGATGTTTTTGCGGCGCAGCAGTTGGATAAACCAATTACCTACCCAAATACTGATACACAAGCCCATCACGCCTGCTACGATGGCGCGGAACGAGATATAGGTCATCAATCGTGCACCAGGCACATCACCTAAGAAATTAAACAATTCGTATAACATAATTCTTGTCTTTAAACTCTAAACTGTAGCCGCTTTGCGGCGTTCTCTAAACTATAAACAGCATTTCACCACTTCGTGGTCATCAAAGTGATGCTTCACACCCTTAATTATCTGATAATCTTCATGTCCTTTTCCTGCTACGAGTATCACATCGCCTTGACGCGCTAAAGTACATGCCGTCTTGATAGCCGACTCACGGTCCTCAATGATTAGCGTATGGCGCAACTCCTCGTTGGTTAATCCTGCCGCCATGTCTTTCAGAATATCAGCAGGCTCCTCGTCGCGAGGATTATCTGAAGTCAAAATCAACTGCGTACTCAACTGATATGCACTCTTCGCCATGATCGGACGTTTGCCTTTATCGCGATTGCCTCCGCAGCCTACCACCGTTATCACTTGCGCAGGTTCGGTACGTTTACCCGCATTGGCTGCCACAATCTCGTTGATGGTTTTCAGCACATTCTCCACCGCATCAGGGGTATGCGCATAATCAATCACCGCAGTCCAACCCTTAGGCGAATGGATCGTCTCGAATCTTCCATTCACAGGTTGCAAGCCACTCAAGATACGCAATACCTCCATTGCATCTTCGCCCAATGCAACTGCTGCGCCGTAAATCAAGAGCAGATTGCTCACGTTAAAGCGACCCACCAATGGCACAAACACTTCGGTGTTCACCGCGCCCAATGTACTTTGCACACGCAGCAGCATGCCGTCAAAACCTTCTTCAAGGATTTTTCCACGAAAATCCGCCATACTATGAGTAGAATAAGTCAGCACACGCGCACGACAGTTTTGGGTCATCACTAGACCATTGCGGTCGTCTATATTCGTAATCGCGAATGCTCCTTTGCCCAAGCGGTCGAAGAGAATCTTCTTCGTATCGCGGTAATTATCAAATGTCTTGTGGTAGTCCAAGTGGTCGCGTGTCAAATTGGAGAACAATGCTCCCACATACTCCAAACCTGCAATACGTTCTTGCGCGATGGCGTGGCTACTGACTTCCATAAACGCGTGCGTACAACCCGCAGCCACCATTTTAGCAAGCAAAGCATTCAATTCCAATGCATTAGGTGTTGTGTGGGTGGCAGCTACTGCCTCATCATTCACATAGTTTACCACCGTAGAGAGTAAGCCAGCCTTGTAACCCAAAGCCCTGAAGAGTTTATAAAGCAAGGTCGCAGTAGTGGTCTTGCCGTTCGTACCCGTTACACCCACCAACTTCATGTGCTTACTTGGCTCTCCGTGCCAATAGTGTGCAATCTTGCCCAGAGCCTCGTCGCTATTCTTCACCAGAATGTAGCATACTCCATCCTCTTTGATATATTCCTCTTTCTCCAGCACCACAGCCACCGCACCTTTCGCCACACATTGCTCAATATAAGCATGACCATCTGCAGCAGTGCCCACTTGTGCAACAAACAAGCACCCTTCTCCTACACGGCGCGAATCAAACTGAATATCAGCTACTTCTACATTGGTGTTGCCCACTATGCGCAACACTTCAATATCAACCAACAAATCCTGTATTCTCATATCTCTAAACACTAAACGCTAAACACTAAACATTAAACACTACTCCTTCACCACCATGACCAGTTCCCCATTCTTAATCACATATTCTCCCGCATACGCCATAGTCTTTTCGGCGATGTGTCGTACCACACTACCGCAGTCCATACCCGCATCGTATGGCCATTGCGGTCCGTGGATCACACAAATACAGGTGTATTGTGGATTCTCCTCAGGGAAATATCCTACAAACGACATACGGTGACGGCGATTGCTATAACCTTTTTCCAAAATTTGTGCCGTACCCGTCTTACCTGCTATTGCCACCAAATCACTCTGTGCCTTACGTGTACCCCAAGGGTTGACAGATGCTGTTCCCAGCGTATCATTCCACACTACATCATGCAAGCATTCGCGTATGCTTTCCAGCGTAGCATCACTACACATGCTACTTCTGATCACACTACTCTCAAACTCCTCGATTACTTTTCCATTTTTGCGTATCTCTTTGACTATTAGAGGAGTGATCATCTTTCCGTCATTAGCAATACCATTGTAGAACGTCAGCATTTGCAGCGGGCTCAACTCCACCGAATAGCCATAAGCCATCTTCGAGATAGTCACCGTATCATTGGGCACATTGATCAATGCTTGCTTTGCACCAGGGATGGTGTAGTCCACACTATCGCATAAGCCCATGTTTTTCAGTTTTTTAACAAACTTCTTTGCGCTGCCACCATAGCCCTCTGTCACTATTTTGGCCAAAGCGATATTACTACTTACAGCCATCGCTTGACGAATATTATAGATTGTATCCGCAGGGTGTGCATCGGTGTGTTTTGAGCCATGATATGACCACCCATTTCTATAAACACGGATGGTATCATCCATCTCTACCTTGCCATCATCCAACGCTGCCATCATCGAAATGGTCTTAAAAGTCGAACCAGGCTCCATACGTATAACCGCGTGATTGGCTACTTCATAATACTGCTCATCATCTCCACGATCTAGATTACTCATCGCCTTAATCTCACCTGTATGCACATCCATCAAAATCACGCAACCCCAATCCGCTCGGGTATGTTCCAAACGTTTACGGAGTGCTGTTTCGCAAATATCCATCAGATTGGCATCAAACGTGGTGTAGATATCACAGCCATTCTTTGCTTCGCGAATAGGCACATTCTGCCAACCACCAGCAATCTTCTGGCGCACGCTCATACCATCTTCGCCTCGCAAATAGGAGTCAAATCGCATTTCCAAACCCGATTTAGCCTCTCCGCTTGCTGCATATATATTGCCTATAGCTCTGCTTCCCAGACTATTAAAGGGTTTTACGCGTAAGTTCAAATCTTCCGCATAGAATCCGCTCTTATATACACCACGGCGAATCAATGGCAGTTGTTTTATTTCTTTTAACTGGGTGTAAGATATGCGCTCATTACTCAAACGAACATAACGTCCTCTTCCCTTGTTGCTACGATAGGCATCTACCATGCGTTTGCGATATTCTTCTTTCGTTTGATCGCCAACTATCCTGCTCAATCCTTCGGCAATACTATCCACATGCGACCAAAATAATTCACCTTGCTCCATATGCAATGCCTCTACACGTGTATCCATATGAATGCTATATTGAGGCACACTGCTTGCTAATAATCGCCCATCGCAATCGAATATATTGCCACGTATTGCTCTGATAGTCTTATAATTAGACTCGCGCTTGTCCACCAAACCCTCCCAACGATCGCGCTGTACGGTCTGAATGGTGATGATACGGACAAACACCACAACAAACAACAATGCAATCACTACAAATACGATGGCAAAGCGCAAAATTGTATTTTTTAGATTCTCACTCATTGTATTCTAGTTGCTGGTTTGTTGGTTTCTTTGACCGTGCTGCCTTTCTCTTTGAGCATACGTGCTACGGATGATTGACGACTTTTGTTCATCAATTCTGTGTTCAATGTCAGTTGCGTTAGTTGCACATCTTGCAATTCTTTTTGCAAGTCGCTTAATACACGCTGCTGGCGTTGAGATTGATAGCCACTATAAATGTACAAGAATATCAATCCGCTAATCAGCAGAATAACTTTGTATTGTTGTTTGAACCAACCATGGCTCAGTACATCGCCACTTAGTATGTCTTTGATCGAAAACTTACTCATAACTTTTCTGCTACTCTCAGTTTCGCACTTCTCGCTCTAGGATTTCTTTCTACTTCCTCCGCACTTGCTGTCAGGCCTTTCTCTATCACCTTAAACGGGCTCAATATATTGCCGTAAAAATCCTTCTCAATCTTTCCTTCCAGGTTGCCCGAACGCAAGAAATTCTTCACCATCCTATCTTCCAACGAGTGATAGGTTAAGATGGCTATCCTACCTCCTGGTCTCAGTAAGTCCTTGGTGGCCAACAACATCTCCCTCAATGCACCCATCTCATCATTTACTTCAATGCGCAAAGCTTGAAACAATTTCGCTAGCTCTTTCTTCGCACCCGCAGGAATATCCAACTCCTGCCCATCTTTTCCCCCTTGAAGGGGGACTGAGAGGGTCTTCCCAATTACCACCGCTACCAGTTCCTCCGTTCTTTCTATTGCCTTCTGACCTCTTGCTTTGACAATCTTCTTCGCTATTTGACGCGAATTATTCATCTCACCATATATATATAGTACGCGCGCGAGGTCTTCTTCGCTATAACTATTCAAAATATCAGCTGCAGTCTTACCGCCCGTTTGATTCATTCGCATATCCAACGGAGCCGAGAATCGAAAACTAAATCCTCGCTCTGGACAATCAAAATGATGAAACGATACACCCAAATCACCCAGCAAACCATCTATTTGTTCCACTCCATAATAATCCATGAAGTTGCGCAAATAACGGAAGTTGCTGTGTACAAACTGCCATTGAGGGTGCCCCGACTCTCGATTCCCAAAATCTGAATCCATCGCATTACGATAAGCATCTAAATCTTGATCAAAGGAATAAAGTTTCTTGATTTCTCCCCCTGAAGGGGAGTTAGAGGAGTCCAAAATTGCCCGCGAATGTCCACCGCCACCGAAGGTAACATCCACATACAACCCATCGGGTTGAATATTCAACCCTTGGATTGTCTCTCTCAGCATTGCGGGAATGTGATAAATCTCATTCATAGTTAGTTAGGTTTAATTTATAGTTTAGGCTGGGATTTCATGCGTATGCGTATGCGCTCTGCCAAGTCTTTTTGTGGCATTTGCTTTTCGTTAAATAGAGTCGGATTCCATATGGCAAAACGATCCAACATACCTACAAATAGTATATCTTGCGAAGCACCTATCATTTCCAAGTTTCTCTTTTGCAGTAGTACACGTCCTTGACTATCCATATCCAACATCTCTGCCTCCGACATAAACTGCATCAATATCATTTGATCTTCCGGATCCCACTCATCCAATGCATTACGCAATTGGCTTACTTTTGCATGCCATACGTGCTCTGGATAGAAGATAACACACTCATTATCAGTGTCTCGTCGCATTACAATATGCGTCGAACCCATCTCTGCAAGTATTTTGCGATAGCTTGCAGGAATAAACACGCGACCTTTGCCATCCAAACGTGCTTCGATATTTCCAATAAATGTGTTCATAATTTTCAATTTTATTTTCTAACAGCCGAAGGTGGTCTAACAACGTAGTGGTCCGACTTCCGACAGCCTTCAGGCGGTCTTTTTCTGAATTCCGCTGCAAAGTTACAAAAAATATTTCATATTCCCCACATTTCCCCACAAAAAAAATATCAAATACTTTTTAGAGATGTTTTCAAAAATTTTATCAACAATTTAATCCGCTGATATTTAGAGCGATATGGACTTTATTGGTTTTGTGGTGGAAAGTGGGGCAAAAGTGTCTATGTAAAAACTAATCTTCTTATAATTTGTTTACCTGCATTTTTTTTTGTACCTTTGTCGTCGAATTCAAAATCGTAAATTTATAAATTATAACGTTATATGAAATGTCTTATTATTGGCTCTGGCCCTGCGGGTTATACTGCGGCCATCTATGCTTCACGCGCAAACCTTCAACCGGTACTCATTGAGGGTATGCAAGTAGGTGGGCAATTAATGATCACTACTGAGGTGGAGAATTTCCCTGGCTACCCAGACGGCGTAGAGCCTTATCAAATGATGGATGACATGCGTCGTCAAGCCGAGCGTTTCGGCACCGAGTTTGTGTCTGGTATGGTTACTAAGGTCGATTTTTCTTGTTCGCCTAAGAAAGTGTGGGTAGAAGATGATCAACTCTATGAGGCTGATACTGTGATTATTGCTACAGGTGCTAGTGCCAAGTTCCTCGGCATCCAATCGGAGGAAGATTACAAGGGACGCGGTGTATCTGCTTGCGCTACGTGCGACGGTTTCTTCTACCGCAAAAAGACTGTGGCAGTAGTAGGTGGTGGCGATACCGCTTGCGAAGAGGCAAACTATTTGGCAGGTCTCTGCGAGAAAGTATATATGATCGTGCGCAAACCGTACCTTCGTGCTTCAGATATCATGCAAAAACGTGTTTTCGATAATCCTAAGATTGAAATTCTCTTCGAACACAATACCTTGAACCTCACGGGTGAGACTAAGGTAGAAGGTGCAGATCTTGTATATAAGAAAGGTACTCCAGAAGAGGAGATTCGTCATATTGCTATTGATGGATTCTTCTTGGCGATTGGTCATAAGCCCAACACCGACCTCTTTGCTGAATATCTGGACCGCGATGCGGAGGGATATATTGTAGTAGAAGGTCATAGTCCATGCACCAACGTAGCGGGCGTTTTTGCTGCTGGCGACTGTGCTGATCCACACTACCGTCAAGCTATTGTGGCTGCTGCTAGTGGTTGCAAAGCGGCTATGGAAGCTGAGAAATACCTTGCCACCTTGGCATAATGCCGAAAAGGAAAATGATACTAAACAAAAAAGACTTCGGATTTCCGAAGTCTTTTTTGTGGTGCCACCAGGAATCGAACCGGGGACACAAGGATTTTCAGTCCTTTGCTCTACCAACTGAGCTATGGCACCCCTCTTTCTTGACGAAAGCGGGTGCAAAGGTACTGCTTTTTTTTGAACTGACCAAATATTTTGACGATTTTTTTATAAAAATATAGATTTATTACCTAAAAAGTGTGAAAATATCAGAAAAAAATACTAATTTTGTGCCCTATAAGCAATAAATCACGTGAATTTGTAATGTCAATCCGCTATCAATTACGTACCATATACGTAGGATATACGTAAGATATACGTAACATATACGTAGGATACAGCAGTATTAAAGCAATGAAACTAAAGGTTATAGCATATGCTCGCAATGGTTTCTCGCAGAAATTTGGTATTCCACGCCAAAGCAGAGAAGATTCGTGTATAGAGACACATATAATATTCGCGCCCGCATATCGCGTGCGCGAGGCATTGCGTGGGATAGAAGATTATTCGCATTTATGGTTGCTTTGGGGGTTTCATGAAACGATAAGGCAAAAAGGAAATGAAGCACAATGTGAGGAATTGGATTGGAGTCCAACGGTGCGTCCGCCGCGATTAGGTGGAAATAAGCGTATGGGAGTGTTTGCAACGCGCTCGCCTTTCCGCCCAAATCCCATAGGATTGACCAGCGTGAAACTGCTTCGTGTTGAGGAAACACCGAACGAAGGTTTGGCATTAGTTGTTTCGGGGGCGGACTTGTTGGATGGTACACCGATTTATGATATCAAGCCTTACTTGGCATTTTCGGATTGCCGTCCTGAAACAAAGAGTGGCTTTGCGGAAGCTACGAAGGATTATTGCTTGGCTGTGCAGATTGATGAAGATATGTTAAAAAATGCAATTGAGCAATCTTGTCCATGGAATGCTTTACGAGAAATCCTAACTCAAGACCCTCGTCCGGCTTATCAGACTGATTCAGAGCGAGTTTATCACCTTGATTATGCAGGTTGGGGAGTCGATTTTCGAGTTGATGCTGCAACCGTTTGCGTAAAAAACTTATTTAAAAAATAAGGTGTTTTTCAAATTGACTTGTGTATGTCAAAAAAAAAACGTACCTTTGCAGGATGTTATGGACTAAAAATAATAAATATAAACAGTAAATTTAATAGTATGAAAAAGTTTTTCGCTTTCTTGTTAGTTTTTGCATGTGCGATTTCTGTAAATGCAAAAGTGATTTATTTAGTTCCTAATGCATGGACTTCGGATGGTGCTGCATTATTCGTGCACTCATGGGGAGGAGGGTCTGATATCGCGGGTAAAATGACGCAAGTATCAGATAATCTGTACCAATATGAAATAGGTAGCAATACCAATTGTTTGTTTGTAAGACAGTCTCCTTCTTTGGGTAATCAAATCAATTGGGATCAAAAGTGGAATCAAACAGCAGATTTGGCTATTCCTGCTGACAAAAACTGCTATACAATTACTGGCTGGGGACCAAACGATGGATCTTGGAGTGTATATACTTCGGGGAGTACAGATCCTAATCCAAATCCTAACCCTAATCCTGATCCAGATGGAAAATTGGTATATAGTGTAACTGTTCCTGCTGGTACGAATGCTTGTTATATTGCGGGTGAAATGAATGGTTGGTCGCATGCGGAGATGAATAAAGTGGATGATACACATTATACTCTGGAAATCGTAGGTGCGACACAATCAATGAAGTACAAATATTGTTCTGGTCCAGCTTGGGATTATGTGGAAAAATCTGCAACAGGAGACGAACTCCAAGATCGTACATATTCAGCCAATGACGTGGTGGCGAAATGGTTGGCAGTATATGATCCTAATGGAACCACTCCTACTCCAAATCCCGATGCAACATACTATGTAACTGGTTCTGCGGAACTCGTAGGTGCAGACAAGGCATGGAGTGCAACTGCTATTGAAATGACAAAAAATGCTGACAATACCTTTACGCATACGTTTAGCGATTTGGCAGAAGGTGTGGTATATCGCATGAAGATTACCAATGGTACTTGGGATAAAAACTGGGGCTTCAATGCAGTTGCCAATGCTCCTGTTGGTGTAATGGGTGATTCCGATGGTAATGTGGTATTTAAGTTGGCGACAAAGGGTAATGTAGATGTAACTTTTAATGGTACGAATATTACATTAACAGGTGATTTTACAGACGAGAAACCAATTAATGCTAACTCTGTTCCTTCGGAGTGTGAGGACGTAATGTTGCAAGCATTCTATTATGACTCATACCGAGATGGTGCTCCTGGTGATGTCCTTATCAACGGAAAGCAATTAGGAAATACCAAATGGGATGTGCTGCTCAGTCAATCTGGTGAGATAGGTACTTACTTTGACCTTGTATGGTTGCCACCATCAGGTAAATCAGAGGGCGGAACGGGCTATCACCAAACTGTATATAGCAACCAAAATTCCGATTGGGGAAAACAAAAAGATTTGCTAGAATTTATCAACCGCATGCACGCTGCCAATACCAAGGTGGTTGCAGATATCGTTATCAACCATGCTGGCGGTAAGTCATGGTGCGAATTCTTCCCACAAAACTTTGGTGAGTATGGTTCTTTTGAACCAGATGCTTCTTGGATTGCTCAATCCGATGAAGTTAATTTTAATGCTGAAGCTGGGGACTGCAAAGGCCAAGCTACAGGCCCTGAAGATGGTGGTTATAATGGACAAGATAACTACCCTTCTGCTCGCGACTGGGCACATGCAAAGCTAGAAGTGCAAGAGATGATGAAAGCGTATCTCAAATGGATGAAGAATGTGATTGGCTTTGATGGTTGGCGCTATGACTATGCACAGGGCTTCAAAGGCAAATACATTGATATGTACAATAGCGCTTCGGAGAACTACTTTTCAGTAGTAGAGTTCTGGAATGGTGATATGAACAACATCAAGAGTTACCTCAATGATGTTAATTGGAATACTTTAGCATTTGACTTTAGTACCAAATATTCCGCTATTCAAGGTATTGCTGATGGACAATATGAACGTTGTAAGGGTTCTGGACTTTTAGGTGCAGGCTTGAGCAAGTATGCTGTGACATTCGTGGATAGCCACGACACTTATTTTGGTTGCCAAGCAGGTCGTGACAATAATGACGAGATTGGCGGCTGCGGCAAATCTATGGAGGACTACAACAAAGACCGCGTGCTCGGTGCCAACGCATTTATCCTTTCTATGCCTGGTGTACCATGTGTTTTCTATCCTCATTGGGCAAAATACAAAGATGCTATCGGCAAGATGGTTCTGGCACGTAAGGCTGCGGGTGTGCACTCTGAATCCCAAGTGAGCGACGAGGCTGGTAGTGGCTATTACAAATCTACCATTACTGGTAAACATGGTTCTATCCGTCTCTTACTTGGTCCTAATAGTGGCTACAATACCACTCCAGCAGGCTACACTTTAGCATACAAGGGTGGAAACTTTGCAATGTACTATACTACAACTGCGGCTGATGTGCCTGTGTTGAGCATCACTCCTTCTGCCATTTATAAAACTGATACGTTTACTGTGGAGATGAACGCTGTGGCTCTGAGCGGAACACCAACCATTTATTATACAATAGATGGCTCTGATCCGACTACTTCAGAAACCAAACTGACCTACGCTGGTGCACTGACAATTCAAGGCACTGTAACTGTGAAAGCTTATGCTGAACTCAACGGCATTGCTTCCGCTGTACAAGAAGCAACTTATACCTACCAAGAGCCACAACGAACACCATTGACAGTAAAATTCTTACCTCCTGCAGAATGGGAAACAGTTTATCTCTATGCATGGGATGGTGCTTCTCTTGGTGCATGGCCAGGAATGGAATGGAAAACCAAAGATAACGATGGATGGCTGTACCAAGTATTCCCAGGAGATGTACAAGAGGTCAGCATCATCTTCAATAATGGTGTAGATCAACAATCTAATGATATTATTCTAGACCAAGATGCTTGCTACGAGTGGGACGGCACACAAGAAAAACTCAGTGAAAACTGTTCGCTCTCTAATATTCCATTCCAATTGATTGTCAATCCAGAGGGCAAGGTTTTCAAGACTGATACACTTAGTATCACTATGTCCACTATCGGCGGAGGTGACGATGCCACCATCTATTATACCTTAGATGGTTCTGACCCAAAAGAAGCAGCTAGGCCTCTCATCTACACACAAGCTATCACGATTAACGCTACTACAACTCTCAATGCTTACGCTGAGAGCAATGGTCAAGAGACAGAGGTACAAACACATACCTACACGTATGAGACTCCTCAAGCTACTCCATTGACTATCGCCTTCCAAAAGCCTGCTGATTGGACCAAGGTTCACCTATATGCATGGAACGATGGTGGTGCTACTCTCTACAATGGTCAATGGCCAGGTGCAGAGTTGACCCAAAAGAATGCAGAAGGACTCTATTATTTCACATTTGATGCTTCTGTAAAGGAGGTTAACTTCATCTTCAACAATGGTAGTGGCACACAGTCTGCTGACCTTTGGACTGACGAGGATGTATGCTATGGTTGGGAAAATAAAAAGGCAGTTATTATTGATTGTCATGGTACAACAGATGTGGAAGTTGTTACAAGCAAAACTATACCTGCTTTGAATCTTGAGTTACCGATGTTTAATATCCTTGGTCAACAAGTGAGTGCTGATTATCAAGGCGTCGTAATCCAAAACGGATATAAATATATTCGTTAGTCAATACACCAATAATAAACAAGAAGCGCCTCAATTAGAGGCGCTTCTTATTTATTTCTAAATATATGTGTTGTTTTAGAACTGAATCTTTTATACGATCAATCTATTATTACTTCAGTTTCTTAAACGTTTCTCGCATGTTGCAAGCCTTGCTGAGGATTGCGTGCAAGTCTTCGATCTTCACACGCTCTTGTGCCATAGTATCACGGTGACGGATAGTTACACAGTTGTCGTTCAATGTGTCGTGATCCACTGTGATACAGAATGGAGTACCAATAGCATCTTGACGGCGATAACGCTTGCCGATAGAGTCCTTCTCATCGTAGTTAGTGTGGAAGTCATATTTGAGCATATCCACAATCTCACGCGCTTTCTCTGGAAGACCATCTTTCTTCACGAGAGGCATTACACAAGCCTTAACAGGAGCGAGGACAGCAGGGAGATTTAATACCACGCGTGTGTCACCACCTTCGAGCACCTCTTCCTTGTATGCGCCGCACATTACAGAGAGGAACATACGATCTACACCGATAGATGTCTCGATAACATAAGGAGTGTAGCTCTTGTTGAGCTCTGGATCGAAGTACTCGATCTTTTTGCCGCTATATTGTGCATGTTGACTCAAGTCGAAGTCGGTACGACTGTGGATACCCTCTACCTCTTTGAAACCAAATGGCATTTGGAACTCAATATCAGTTGCAGCATTAGCGTAGTGAGCGAGTTTATCGTGGTCGTGGTAGCGGTAGTTTTCATCACCCATACCGAGGGCTTTGTGCCATTTGAGGCGGAACTCCTTCCAGTACTCGAACCACTTCATCTCCTCGCCTGGACGAACGAAGAATTGCATCTCCATTTGCTCGAACTCACGCATACGGAATACGAATTGGCGAGCCACGATCTCGTTACGGAAAGCCTTACCGATCTGTGCGATACCGAAAGGAATCTTCATGCGGCCAGTCTTTTGTACGTTGAGGTAGTTTACGAAGATACCTTGTGCTGTCTCTGGACGGAGGTAGATCTTCATTGCACCATCGGCAGTAGAACCCATCTCAGTAGAGAACATGAGGTTGAACTGACGCACGTCAGTCCAGTTGCGGGTACCAGAGATAGGGCAAACGATCTCCTCGTCGATAATGATTTGCTTGAGTTCCTCGAGGTTGCTATCGTTGAGAGCAGTCGCGAAACGCTCGTGGAGGGCGTTGCGCTTGTCCACATTGGCTTTTACGCGCTCGTTGGTTTGCTTGAACATTTCCTCGTCGAAGCTCTCACCAAAGCGTTTGCGCGCTTTAGCTACCTCTTTCTCAATCTTTTCGTCGTACTTAGCGAGTTGGTCTTCGATAAGCACGTCTGCGCGGTAACGCTTTTTGCTATCCTTGTTGTCAATGAGTGGATCATTGAATGCGTCCACGTGACCAGATGCTTTCCAAGTAGTTGGGTGCATGAAGATACTAGCGTCGATACCCACGATATTCTCGTGGAGCATGGTCATAGCGTCCCACCAGTACTTCTTGATGTTGTTCTTGAGTTCTACACCGTTTTGACCATAGTCATACACGGCGCCAAGTCCGTCGTAAATTTCGCTACTAGGGAATACAAAACCATACTCCTTGCAGTGTGCGACTAGTTTTTTGAAGGTTTCTTCTTGTGTTGCCATTATCTTGTATGTTTTAAAAGTTTCAAAAGTTTCAGGCGGCTATGCCGCTTGTTTCAAAGTTGAAAAATTGGCACAAAAAGCCAATCTGGGTGCAAAGGTACAAATTTATTTTGAATTGAGCAAGAAAAATGCGCTTTGTATGCATTTTTCAGTTTATAAGAGACAACAAAGCCGCAACAGTTTGATGTTTAGAGGCAAGTGTGCATGGGAAGATCGAATGGCTGTTGGACGACACTCTGTGCCTATAGGATGCCCTAGATCTCATGGTGATGATACGGCGAAGTTCCTATGAAGTTCCTATGAGGTTCCTATGAAGTTCCTATGCGGATAGGGGGCAGGTAAGGGGAAAGAAAGAGGGAATAATTTTGAATTAAGAATTATGAATTAAGAATTGTGAGAGCCTCCTTGCCCTCGCGGGCAGAAATCTAAACTATCCAAACTAAGGTATGATCATTGTGTAAAAGGATAGATAAATCTACCTTTTTTGTAAATATTGCTCTCTTTACTTGCTTATTTCTAAAATTTTTACTACCTTTGTGCGCTTATTGTAGATTATTGTTAAGTAAGATAGGAATATGAAAAAAATACTTTGTTCTTTTTTCTACTCTTTGCCATGATGATACATGCGCAAGTGACAACTATACCCGGAATGATTTCACAGGGATATGATGGTGAGGTGATAATTGTTTTTAATCCCAATGCAGGTAATAAGGGGATGGTAGGAGCTACCCAATGTTATGCACACACAGGATTGATTACGAGTGCTTCGGTTGATGATCATGATTGGAAAAATGTAGTAGAGGATTGGCGTCAGAATACTTCAAAAACTCAAATGACTAAAGATGGAAATAACTGGAAGTTGGTCATTTCGAATATATATGATTTTTATGGCTGTTCAAAGAATACTGATATAAAGAAATTGGCTTTTGTTTTTCATGATGGTTCTAATGGAAGTAAGGAAGGTAAGGCTACGGGAGGGGCAGATATTTTCGTTGAATTGTCAGATTCTCAATCAGACCTTTTATTAGAAGAGTCTTTTTCTGAGTCATTAGGTTCGTTTACATTAGATGAGCAGAAATATCCTGGTTGTACGTATGCTACGATGTGGTATGTGGATAAGAATTATAAATATGCCAAGGTTACTGCTAATCAAGGAGGCATTAGTAAAGGTGCGAGTGACTGCAAACTAATTTCGCCAACGATGAATGCAGCAGGTGCAAGCCGAGTGGTTTTACGCTTTGAGCACACCACCTATGCAGCTAATAGTACATCAGATGTAGATTATAGTATGGTAAAAGTAAGTACTGATGGTGTTAACTGGCAGAAATTGACTATACCTGTATGGCCAAGCAAGCGTTGGGAGTTTGTGGCTTGTGAAATAGATCTCAGTGCGTATGCTTCGAGCGATATGCAAGTCATGTTTCAGTATGTTTCTACGGCAAGCTATGCTGGTACGTGGGAGGTGAAAAATGTGCAGGTAGAGGCATGGTGGGAGTCTGAACCAGAAGTCCCATCTTGTGCATATGAGTATTTAGAGGGTTTGACTTCTGTGGCGTTGCGCGCGAGTCTGCATGAAGATATTAAAGATCATACCATATTAACTTATGATCAAATACGCGGAGATAGGGCAAAAGTGGATGTGCGTGCAAATGGTAAGATATGGGATATTTATTCTGCATATGAGTATAATTTGTCGGATTATTGTGGTTATAATGAGGGTAATCAAGAGGGAGAGTGCTATAATCGCGAACATACGCTTCCTATATCCTGGTGGGGAAGTTCGGAAAGCGAACCTATGTACACGGACCTACATCATATTGTGCCTACTGATGCATATGCTAATGCGAAGCGTTCAGCATGGATATACGACGAAGTGAAAAGTGCTACTTGGACTAATAATTTGGGTTCGAAGTTGGGTAGTAGTAAGAATTGGAGCAACGAAACGGCATTTGAACCTGTAGATGAGTATAAAGGTGACATAGCACGTGTGTACTTCTATATGTTGACATGTTATATGGATAAAGATTTTACAGAGGCTGGCAAAGGTTATCGCTACTTTACTTATAGTAATGGGGAATGTGATTTCCAATCTAAAGCTTTGTCCTTGATGTTAAAATGGCATAGAAGTGATCCTGTTTCAGAGCGAGAGATAGAACGCAATAAGAAGGTATATGCTTTACAAGGGAATGTGAATCCGTTTGTGGAAGAACCTAATTTGGTGGAATATATTTGGGGTACGATGAAAGGTAAGGCTTATGACTGCGAAGCAGAAGTTGCGGTACCTGATCCTGGTACGATAGATGGAGCGATTACTTGTCAAGAGGCACGCGAAAAGGCCTTAGCATTGTCAAGCGGTAGCCAATCAACTGAAGAGTATGTGGTAGTTGGATATGTGACATCTTTGAATGGCTCGTATAGCACGCAGTATGGCAGTCAGACATTTTGGGTTGCAGATGTGCCTAATGGTGGAAATGTATTTTATGCGTATCAATGTTATAACGATGCTCCTGTAGTGAAGGGAGATAAGGTTTCTTTGACAGGTAAGTTGCTGAACTACAATGGTACTCCAGAGATGAAATGGGGACAGACAGTAGTGTTAGTTCCTGCGTCTAATACTGAGGTGGAGCATGTTCCTACAAAAGAACTAAATATGTATGATGCAGGCGTGAAGATTTATACGATAGCAGGGGAAGATGTATCAGCTATGCGTGGGTTTTTGCCTCAGGGAGTATACGTGTTACGTAGTGCTGATTTAGTAAGTAAGATTGTTGTGAGATAAATGCAGGTAAACCATATAGATACATATTATTTTTTAGGTATTGGTGGCATAGGTATGAGTGCTTTGGCGCGGTATTTTGCTGCCAAAGGTTATCGTGTGCTAGGATATGATCGTACAATCTCGCCTTTGACGCAACAGTTGGAGACGGAAGGTATACCTGTGCAGTATGACGATAGTCTGGAGTGGGTGCAAGGGTTGGATAAAACGAGGACTATTGTTGTTCGAACGCCAGCTGTGCCAGAGGATATGGCTGTATATGTATGGCTTCGTGAGCAAGGATTCCAAATTTTGAAACGTGCGGAAGTGTTGGGCGTTGTGACTAGAAATGCACGCGCGCTCTGTGTGGCAGGTACGCATGGTAAGACTACAACGAGTACAATTTTAGCGCATATCCTACATCAGTCGCATGTGGGTACAAATGCGTTTTTGGGAGGTATAGCGAATAACTATAACACTAACTTGCTGTTGGATAAGAGCGAGAATGTGGTGGTAGAAGCGGATGAGTTTGACCGTTCGTTCCATCATTTGACTCCCTATATGTCCGTGATCACTAGCATGGATCCTGATCACTTGGATATCTACGGAACGGAAGATGCCTATCGTGAGGGTTTTGAGAAATATGCGGGGTTGGTGGAGAATGCTTTGATCGTAAAGTGCGGTTTACAGTTAAAAGTTGAAAGTTTAAAGGCAAAGGTTTACACCTACGGAGTAAACGAGCAGGCGGATTTTTATGCGGATAATGTGCGGGTGAAGGATGGAGAGATATGGTTTGACTTTCATACGCCAGAGCATGTGGTAGCAGATGTGCAGTTGGGTGTGCCAGTATGGGTGAATGTGGAAAATGGTGTGGCAGCAATGGCTGTGGCATGGTTGATGGGTGTGACCGATGAAGAATTGCGCAGCGGAATGAACACTTTCTCAGGTGTTTATCGCCGATTCAATATGCATGTAAATACTCCGCA
The DNA here is from genome assembly GCA_017546705.1 of Paludibacteraceae bacterium. Lineage (GTDB taxonomy): Bacteria > Bacteroidota > Bacteroidia > Bacteroidales > Paludibacteraceae > Colicola. The sequence continues at coordinate 13,187 of JAFYSB010000009.1, read as the reverse complement.
AGTAACCTATGTGGATGATTATGCACACCATCCAATGGAGTTGAAGGCAAGTATTGAATCGGTAAGAAAATTATATCCCAATAGACATGTGATAGGTGTATTCCAACCTCATCTATTTACGCGCACGCGTGACTTCGTAGATGAGTTCGCGGAAGTGTTGAGTACTTTGGATGAGGTGGCATTATTGCCTATTTATCCTGCTCGCGAAGAACCAATTGCTGGGGTAAATAGCGAATGGCTGTTGGAGAAGATTGCTACCAAACGAGCCTTAGTGTTGCCTAATATATTAGCGAAATACTTACGTGAGCGTGTCAAGAACTGTATAGCGAAAGGCAAACCCTCGGTAGTAATCACTATGGGCGCTGGAGATATTGACCGATTGGTGAATGACATAACTAAATCCTTAATGATATGAAAAGAATAATAAAGAAAGTCGTGCTATTGTCCGTAGCGATATTGTGCTGCGGAGCAGTAGTGTTGGGTGGGGCATGGTGTTCTGCTCAGCGTGATTCCTCGCCATGCACAGAGGTGCATATTGTGGTGCAGGATAGTATGGAACGTCAGTGGGTGGATTCAAACGAATTGGAGAACTATCTGCGTCGTCACCATGTGTATCCTTCTGGACTGACGATGGAGCAGATTGATTGTCATGCCATTGAGCAGTGCTTGCTGGGGCATGAGATGGTGCGAGAGGTGGAATGTTATAAGTCCCCTTTCGGTCATGTGTGCGTAGATGTAACTCAACGCATACCAATGCTGAGTGTAGTAACCAATGATGGGTGTTATTATGTGGATTCAGATCGCCGTGTAATGCCTGTGCGTAAGCAGATTGATGTAGATGTACCTGTGTTTAGAGGTGCAGTTAGTCAACGTGCAGCCACAGAGGAATATTTCGATTTTGTATCTTGGCTCTGCGACAATCGCTATTGGAAATCACGCATTCATGATATCCATGTATCAAATCCTAAGTCGCTGGTTTTGAAGCAAGAGGGGCATGATGCTAAGATACTATTGGGTGCCTTGGATGGGTATGCAGACAAGTTGAATAAGTTGCAGAAATTATACACCAAGGGTTTTGATGAAATTGGGTATCCAGAGTGTAGAGAGTATGATTTACGCTTTGAAGGACAAGTAATTAGTAGGAAGTAGAGAGTATGGCAAAGAAACGACAAATATTACAATCAGTCCCTCTCGTGGCAGTAGATTTAGGCAGCCATGGTGTACGAGCAATGGCGGCAGAGATGACCACTGGCGGCTTGCTCCGCATATTGGGAGTGGAGACCTCGAATAAGTTTGAGTGTGTGGAGAGAGGTATCGTAACCAATACTTCGGATGCTGGTTTTATGATCAACGAAGTGTTGAAAAAACTATCCAATCGCGTGCGCGTAGAGGCACTACCTTCTGCGTTTGTTTGTGTAGGCGGACGCACCATGCAGGTGGTGGCAGTGCATTCTACTCGTGACCAAGTACGCAGAAAAGAGATTGCTCAGCCTTTGTTGGATGCGATGGAAGTTGAGTGTAAGCAAAAAATAGAAGCGCGTAATCCCGATGTGGCTGTATTGGATCTGGTACCATATTTCTATAAGTTGGACGGTGTTGAGCAAGAACATCAACCTACCGAAAATCAGCGTGCTGCATTGGTGGAAGCTCACTTTATTGCTTTTGTTGGCAAAAAGGAGTTGGAACAAAAGATTGTAGATAGCTTCAATCGCTCAGCTAAGCGCTTGGAGCATATCTATGTGCGTCCTGATGCCTTGATGAATGCCATCACTACCGACGAAGATATGGCTAATGGTTGCGCAATCTTGGATATGGGCGCGCAGACGACTACCTTGACGGTGTATAAAGGCAATCAGTATCTATACAACAAAGTAGTACCTCTCGGTGGATATGATATCACACGTGACATTGAGCAGATTGGTATTTCCTTAGCATATGCAGAGCAGTTGAAGTGTAAATATGGTTATGCATCTGCAGATATGGTGCCCACCAATCATCGCTTCCGTTTGCCTGCGCCTACCATGCCTCAAGGTGAAGTGGCGGTGATGGCAACCGAGATAGCAGATATTATTTCCGCTCGATTAGAGCAAATGCTCACACCCTTATTGGATGTCCTCAACGCAGAGGCTAGTCGTTTTAGAGTATTGTATGTGACTGGCGGTGCTGCCATGTTGCAAGGTCTAGTAGAATATATTCAGGCTAAGACTTCTATCCCTGTAATGTATGGTTCGCATGCATCGTGGTTGACTACGGACACGCCAGACGAGATGTGTATGCCTACGTATTCTTCCTTGGTAGGTACCTTGCTCTTAGGGGCAGATTATCGCAATAAGCACCCTGAAGTCACCACTTCTGGGGAAGGAATATTGGATATCATCAAGGAGAAAACATTAACGATATTTACCGATCAAACAGGATATTAATCAATGTGTAATTAATAAATCTACAAGATATATGATAGATGTAATTGATGCTTTGGGTTTGGATATAGCTCAAGATTCCATTATTAAAGTGATGGGCGTAGGTGGTGGTGGCTGTAATGCTGTCAACTATTTGTACTCCCAAGGAGTGAAGGACGTCACCTTCTTAGTTTGCAATACCGACAAGCAGTCCCTCGAGCGTAGCAGCGTACCTGCTAAATTGCAATTAGGTCCTGGCCTTGGAGCTGGTGGCAAACCTGAAGTTGCACAAGAATATGCCGAGCAAAATCGTGAGCGTATCAAGGAGTCCTTAAATGATGGTACCAAGATGCTCTTTCTTACCGCAGGAATGGGTGGTGGTACAGGTACTGGTGCTTCATCAGTGGTGGCTTCTGTAGCGCGCGAGATGGGTATCCTGACGGTTGGAATTGTCACTATTCCTTTCACCTTCGAAGGTCCTAAGAAAATCAAAAAGGCCATGATAGGTGTGGCGCAACTGGCTGAACAGGTGGATGCTATCTTGGTGATTAACAACGAGAAATTGCGCCAGATATATCCTGACCTCAATATGCTCAATGCCTTTGCCAAGTCGGATGATGTGGTGGCAAATGCAGCGCGTGCAATTGCTGAGATTATTACCGTTCCTGGTTATATCAATACCGACTTTGCCGATGTGTACAATACCCTCAAGAATGGCAATGTAGCGATTATGAGCGTAGGTGTGGCTAATGGCGAAAACCGTATCACTCAAGCTATTCACGAGGCATTGCACTCGCCATTGGTAAATAGCGATGTGCGTGGAGCAACACGTTTGTTGTTGCAGATTTATACGACTACCGAACATGCACTAATCATGTCCGAGATTGACCAAATCCACACTTTTGTCAGCGAGATAGGCGAAGATGTAGAGGTGCAATGGGGCGCATCACTCGATGAAACGCTTGAGGATAAAGTGCGTGTTACCATCATTGCTACGGGGTTTGAGGTGTCTAATATCCCTGGTTTGGACGATGTAGTCGGTAAGAAGACGGTAGAGGAGGCTATCAAGATTCATTATGAAGATGCCAAGACGATAGAGCCTGCAGAGGTAGAAGTCGCTCCAGCTAATGATACTCCTGCACAAGTTGCCGAAGCACCTTCACAAATGACTCCACAACCAGTTGTTCATGAGAATGGTGATATTGTGCTTGACTTTGGCGACGATTTTGACTCGCCAGAGCCAGCCGATAATCCATCAACGGGGTTAGGAGGCTTTGCAGGTTGGATGCGCGGACGTAGATAATGCCCAAATTATGTCATCCATTCTTTCCACATGCTCACGAGCAATCTTGGAGGTCTTATTCCCTTCTTGCTGTGTGGCTTGTGGGCATAAATTAGTACAAGGGGAGCAGGCTATCTGCTCCTCTTGTCTTAATGCAATTGTGCGTACTGAGCACATGTTTTTGCCTGATAATGGAATTGATATGCTCTTTGCTGATTGGATAAAAAAGGAGCATCGAACAATCCATTATGAGCATGGAGTAGCTTTTGCTTTTTACAATCGTGAACGTGGACAATTGCTTCGCTCACTCATAGAGCGTGGTAAATTTGGTACTTTTCCTAATCCAATGGTCTTTCACGAGTTAGGTCGTGTTGCGGCGATGGACTATCTGGACTCAGAGCTCTTTGATGATGTAGATGTCTTGGTGCCAGTTCCTTTGCACCCTCGTCGGTTACGACAGCGGGGCTTCAATCAAGCAGAATACATTTGCAAAGGCTTACATTCCATCACCAAGATTCCAATAGACACCTCGCATCTTGTTCGTACAAAAAACAATCCAAACCAATCGCGCTCCAACTTTGACAAACGCCATGAGAATGTCCTAGATTTATTCGCTATGCGGTATCCCGAAGAATGGAAGAACAAACATATTCTTTTAGTAGATGATGTCATTACATCAGGAGCAACACTGTTTGAATGTATGAAACAAATGACGCCTATTCGAGGATGTCGAATAAGCGTCTTTGCACTTGGTTGGGCACATAATTGATGCATTAGTCCCTTTTCTTTCTCGAAACCACACCGTTACCACTCCATTATCACTTCGTTAGTATAGTGGTGTTTCCCCGTAGGTTGCCGCTATTTTTTATAGCGTTTAATAATGGTCTTCGCAATGAAATAGATTACAGCCACAGCCAGCAATGCCATAATAGCGATGCTCAATTCGTGGCTGTAAGCGTGGATGAGGTCCATTTGTCCGTGGGCGATATAGCCCAACAATGCTAATACGATATTCCAGATACCTGCTCCCAAGAAGGTATATAGCAAGAACTGACCGAAATTCATCTTGCTCAATCCTGCAGGGATACTAATTAACTGGCGAATACCAGGAATCAAGCGACCGACGAAGGTGCTCACCTTGCCATGATCATTGAAATAATCCTCTGCTTTCTTTACTTTCTCCGATGACAACAAACATAGATGTCCCACCTTGCTATCTGCAAACGCATAGATGATAGGGCGACCAAGCCACATCGCAAGCAGGTAGTTGATGATAGCACCCAGCATAGCACCTATCGTACCGAAAAGTACGATAAGCAGCACATTGATGGGATAGCTATCTGTGGTATGTAGTGTGCTGTCCTCTTTACCCGCTACATAGGCTGCGGGAGGAATGACAATCTCGCTGGGGAAGGGTATAAAAGATGATTCCACCGTCATGAGCAGCGTGATACTCAGGTAGTTCATATTGTTTGCATACCAATTTTCCACCTTCATAAGCATGCTCTCTTCTTGAGGTGCAGCCACAGTAGTGTCATTGACCACTTGCGCATTCGCACTCAAAATCGCAGTTGCTACTAACGCAACAATAAAAAGAATCTTTTTCATTTAATTTGATTTAGTTTAATTAGTTCAATTCGCCGTTCTAGAAAATTTTGGTTACTTTAATATACTATAATTTTGGTTGTGATAAATCCTAGATTAATGATTCACTTCCCACTGCTCCAATGTCTGGGTCAGTTGGTCGAATGTTTTTACTTTGCTCTTCTCGCGTACTTCATTAATCTGCTCATTCACAGCCATATCGTATGACTCTTCTTCTACATTGCGTATCACACCGAGAGCGATAGGAAGCCCCCTATCAATCTCCCCTTCTATGGGAGACGTTGTGCCTGTGCCCCTCCCTTGAAGGGAGGCTGGGAGGGTCGAACCCATCATCGCAAGCATTCGATGCAGCGTTGGATCTTGCATAGTGGCATCGTGTGTGAGTACGCGTGGGTCATTGGCTGGTACGACGATGAGTTGAGGTATCAATCCTTGGTTATAGTCCAATGCCAAACCTTTGTCTTTCTCTTTGCCGAAGATCATCTTCTCTCCATGACGAAGCACGATACTACGCTCGGCACGCTCCTCACGGTCGGCGATCCAATTATGTGTGCCATTGTTGAAAATCACACAGTTGACCAAACACTCAATCACGCTGGCACCTTTGTGCTGATGACCTTGTACCATACAGTCCACCGTAGTTGGCATATCCACATCCAATGTGCGGGCGAAGAAGGTGCCGCGAGCACCGAACACTAGTTCGGCAGGGATAAATGGACGCTCTACCGTACCAAACGGACTGGACTTGCTCACAAATCCTTTAGGCGAAGTAGGGGAGTACTGACCTTTGGTCAAACCATATATGCGGTTATTGAATAGGCAGATATTCAAATCCACATTGCGGCGCAACTCATGGATAAAATGGTTTCCACCGATCGCTAAGCAATCGCCATCGCCTGTCATTTGCCATACGCTGAGTTCAGGATGGCTAGTCTTGACACCAGTGGCGATAGCCGCACCACGACCATGAATAGTATTAAAACCGTAGGTGTTCAAATAGTGAGGCATGCGGCTCGAACAGCCGATACCTGAGATTACCACTGTTTGATGGGTAGGTATACCCACTTCTGCCATTGCTTTTTGCAATGCCATGCAGATAGCATGGTCACCACAACCAGGGCAAAACTTCACATATTGATTGCTCTTAAATTGACTTGCTTCCATACTATGATTTATAAGGAGTTTTTGACAAAGTTAACTATGCGGTCAACCGCAAATGGTTGTGCGGTGAGTTCGTTGTATTGCTCCAACGAAATACCTGCTATCTTGCTTCGTAAATATGCCGCGAACTGTCCGCTATTCAATTCGCACACCACGATGCGTTTGTATTGGCGCAATACCTCTTCAGTGTTTTTAGGTAGCGGGTTAATATAGTTGAAGTGTGCTAATGCACATCCAAGCTCGTTGGCTGCTGCGTGCAGGTGTCCTTCGGTGCTTCCCCAACCAATAAGTAGCGTGTCGCTTTGCGGGTTGCCTTGTACTTGCAGCAGAGGTATTTGGTTCGTCACCTGCTCAATCTTTGCTTGGCGTGCAATCACCATGCGTTGGTGGTTCTCGGGATTGGTGGAGATAGTACCTTTTTCAGCATCGCGCTCCAAACCGATATTGCGGTGTTCGTAGCCTTCCATACCTGGGTATGCCCAGTAGCGCACGCCGCGCTCATCGCGCAGGGCGGGATTGTAGTTGCCTTTTAGTTCTTCTGGTACGTTTTGTGGTTGAATTGGAGGCAGTTCGCTCAATTGAGGAATACGCCACAGCCCCGTGCCATTCGCCAAGTAGGTGTCGGTCAATAATACCACAGGCGTCATGTTCTCTAGCGCAATCTTACATGCTTCATACGCATAGTCGAAGCAGTTAGCAGAGCTGGAGGCAGCGATTACCACAGCGGGACACTCGCCATTGCGACCATAGAGCGCTTGCATCAAGTCTGTTTGCTCTGTTTTGGTTGGAAGTCCTGTGCTTGGTCCTCCGCGTTGCACATCAATCACTACCAATGGCAATTCTGCCATCACTGCCAATCCAATGGCTTCGCCCTTGAGGCTTAGTCCAGGCCCTGAAGTACTTGTAGCTGCTAAATCACCTGCGAAGGCAGCACCAATAGCAGTACATACACCAGCAATCTCATCTTCAGCTTGCACCACCATCACACCCATATCTTTGCGAGCAGCGAGTTCGTGCATAATATCGGTAGCAGGTGTGATAGGGTAACTGCCCAAGAACAGACGTTTACCACATTTCTCAGCTGCGGCAATCAGTCCCCACGCTGTAGCCTTGTTGCCTGCGATAGAAGTATAGGTGCCTTTGGGCAGTTCCTGGGATTTCTCCACATTCATCGTTTGGATATTCAGCGCGAGGTTTTGTCCGTAATTAAAGCCGTCGGTGAGTACCTTTACGTTAGGTGCGATTAACTGTGGCTTCTTCTGGAACTTACTCTCGAGGAAGGCAACAGCCTTATCTACAGGGCGATTGAATAGCCAACAGACCAATCCGAGTGCAAACATATTGCGTGACTTGAGCACAGACTTATTGTCCAGCCCCATGTCTTTGAGTGCCTCTTTTGTGAGTTCTGTTAGGGCTACGGGTATGATTTGTACCGATTCAGGAATCCCAAGTTCGGTAAAAGGATTGTCTGTTGTATATAATGCTTTCGCTAGGTCTTTTGCAGTAAGCGAATCAGTATCTACAATGATAACTGCATCACGCTTGAACATAGAACCTTCTGCATTCCATTTGGCACCTGCTTGGTTGAATTTCGAACCCAATGCGCATACTTTCAGCGCGGCAGCGTTCATGGCTACAATCACATCGGCTTGGTCGCCAGGGGTATATACGCCAGTGCCTAATTGTACTTGGAAACCGCTTACGCCACCTAATGTGCCTTGAGGCGCACGAATCTCGGCAGGAAAATCGGGTAGGGTGCTGATTTCATTACCCAAGATTGCGCTCAGCGAGGCAAACATGGTACCTGTGAGTTGCATACCATCGCCCGAATCGCCACAGAAGCGAATAACTACTTGTTGTTTTTTCATTGTTTGTTGATAATTATTCAAATCGCCGACAAAATTACAATATTTTTTGCATATATGCAAATTTTTTATTACCTTTGCAGGCAATTATAAATTAGGGAGTACAAGGGCTCATATAGTTTGTTACTCCTAACTCATAGCTTATCACTATTTATGAAGAATATACGAAATTTTTGCATTATTGCTCACATTGATCATGGCAAATCCACCTTGGCGGACCGCTTGATTGAATATACGGCTACGGTGGATAAGCGCTTGATGGAGAATCAGGTGCTGGACGATATGGATTTGGAGAAAGAGCGTGGTATTACCATCAAGTCGCATGCCATTCAAATGCAGTATAAGGGATACACCCTTAATCTGATTGACACTCCGGGACACGTGGACTTTTCCTACGAGGTGAGTCGCTCCATCGCTGCATGCGAGGGTGCATTGCTCATCGTGGATGCATCGCAAGGTGTGCAGGCGCAGACCATCTCCAACCTCTATATGGCATTGGAGCATGACTTGGAAATTATCCCTGTGATGAACAAGTGCGATATGGATTCGGCTATGCCTGAGAAGGTGGAAGATGAGATTATTGACCTGTTGGGCTGTAAGCGTGAAGAGATCCTTCGTTGTTCGGCAAAGACAGGTGATGGCGTGCCTGAGATATTGGATGCGATTATTGAACGTATTGCACCTCCTGTAGGCGACCCCGAGGCACCGCTGCAATGTTTGGTGTTTGACTCGGTGTTTAACCCATTCCGCGGAATCATTGCTTACTTCAAGGTGGTGAACGGAACGATGAAGTCGGGCGATCGTGTGCGATTCTTCAATACAGGCAAAGAGTATGATGCAGACGAGATAGGTGTACTAAAGTTGGGTATGCAACCTACTAAAGAGATTTCGGCAGGTAATGTGGGATACATCATTTCGGGTATCAAGACCTCTACCGAGGTAAAGGTGGGTGATACCATCACGCATGTAGCTCGTCCTTGTGAGAAAGCTATTGAGGGCTTTGAGGAAGCCAAACCGATGGTCTTTGCGGGTGTGTATCCTATTGAGGCAGAGGATTTTGAGGACTTGCGTGCTTCGTTGGAGAAACTTCAGTTGAACGATGCGGCTTTGACTTTCCAGCCTGAGTCTTCGGTGGCATTGGGCTTTGGTTTCCGCTGCGGATTCCTGGGATTGTTGCATATGGAGATTGTGCAAGAGCGCTTGGACCGCGAGTTTGATATGGATGTGATTACCACGGTGCCTAACGTAAGCTATAAGGTATATACCAAGGACGGCGAAATGCACGAGGTGCATAACCCTGCGGGTATGCCCGATATCACGGTGATTGACCGTATTGAGGAACCTTATATCCGTGCTAGCGTGATTACCACGAGCAATTATATTGGCCCTATCATGACCTTGTGTCTTGGTAAACGAGGCGAACTCGTCAAGCAAGAGTATATCTCAGGCGACCGTATGGAGATCCTCTATGACATGCCACTCGGCGAGATTGTCATTGACTTCTACGACAAACTCAAATCCATCTCCAAAGGTTATGCTTCGTTTGACTGGCACCACAATGGCTTCCGCCCAAGTAACTTGGTGAAATTAGATATTCTGCTCAATGGCGAGCAAGTGGATGCATTGAGTACCTTGACCCACAGAGACAATGCCGAGAGTTTTGGTCGTCGTATGTGTGAGAAACTCAAGGAGTTGTTGCCTCGTCAGCAGTTTGATATTGCTATCCAGGCGGCTATCGGTGCGAAGATTATCGCCCGCGAGACCGTGAAGCAGGTGCGTAAGGACGTGTTGGCGAAGTGTTATGGTGGTGACGTGAGCCGTAAGCGTAAGTTGCTGGAGAAGCAGAAGAAGGGTAAAAAGCGTATGAAGCAGATCGGTAATGTGGAAGTGCCACAAAAAGCCTTCCTCGCCGTACTAAAGTTGGATTAAGCGACAAGAGGATTAGGCGAGAGGTGAGATATAGCGGTGAGCTACATACTCCAGCCTCTAACCTCTAATGAATATTAACTATTAACTATATTAATATGGAGCAATTTGTACATAGTGCATGGAGCATGATTCCTTTTGGATTGATGCTATTGACCATCGCAGTTGCCCCACTGATTGCAGAGCATTGGTGGGAGAGTAATCGACACAAATTGACCGTAGCACTCTTCTTGGGTGTGCCTACAGCCATTTGTTTAATTGTAGGAGGAATGTTGCATGATTTGGAGCACCAAATCTTTGGCGACTACATTCCGTTTATCATTCTTCTTCTTGCGTTGTATGTGATCACGGGTGGTATTCATCTCTCAGGTGATATCAAAGCTAAGCCTTGGGTCAATACGACATTCCTGGCTTTGGGTTGGGTATTGGCAAGTATTATGGGTACTACAGGTGCGGCTATGCTATTGATTCGTCCTGTACTTACTACCAATCAACAACGCGAACATAAGGTACATACTGTGTTGTTTTTCATTGCGTTGTGTGCGAACTGTGGTGGTTTGCTTACGCCATTAGGTGATCCTCCTTTGTTTATGCTGTTCTTGCGTGGAGCGGAATTTACTTGGTTCGCTTCAATGTGGGCACCTTGGTTATTGACTGGTGGCTTGTTGCTCGCCATATATTTTGCGCTAGATACCTACTATTATAATAAGGAACATTGGACGGCTATCTCAGCAGATCATCGCGAACATACGCCTTTGCGTATATATGGCAAATTGAATTTCCTTTATCTTGTCGGCGTTGTATTGACCGTTGCTTTTATTAATGCAGGGGTTATTCCGCAAATGGGCGAGGAACATGCACCAATGTGGATCAAGTACTTGCGTGAGATTATTCTCGTTTCGTTAACATTATTGTCATTCTATACGACAAAGAAGAAAGTACGTTTCGAACTTAATCACTTCTCTTGGTCACCTATTGTAGAGGTTGCAGTGTTGTTTTTAGGTATTTTTACCACGATGACCCCTGCACTGGCATATCTAAATGCTAATGCTGCTTCACTTGGTTTGGATGCTACATGGCAATTCTATTATTCTACAGGTTTGCTGTCTTCGTTCTTAGATAATACGCCAACTGCAGTGGCTTTCCATAGTGTTGCGACAGGACTTACTCCTGATCAGATTGCCGCTTTTGGTGGTAATGTTGTAGCAGGAATTCCAGAGATTCTGCTCATGGCAATCTGTATTGGTGCTGTTTTCTTTGGAGCAATGACTTATATTGGCAATGGACCTAACTTTATGGTGAAGGCTATCGCAGAGGAGAGTGGTGTAAAGATGCCATCATTCTTTGGGTATATGTATAAGTTCTCATTGATAGTGCTATTGCCGGTGTATATTCTAGTGCAGTTAATTTTCCTGTAATGTCCTTAAAGACCTTAAAGTCCTTATCACTATAATCTAAAATAAACTAAAATAACAATGAATCTTTTTGATCAAATCAGCGAGGATATTAAGAAAGCAATGCTCGCAAAAGATAAAGTGGCGTTGGACGCGCTGCGTGGTATAAAGAAAGAATTCCTTGAGGCTAAAACTGCCAAAGGAGGTGATGGCGAATTGCACGATGACCGTGCATTGCAAATCCTCCAAAAGATGGTAAAGCAACGCAAAGAGGCTGCGGAAATGTTTCGTGGTGCCAATCGTCCTGAATTGGCAGACGATGAGATGGCACAATGTGCTATCATTGAGCGTTATTTGCCAGCTATGATGTCGGAGGATGAACTCAAGGCTGCTCTTCAAGCAATCATTACTCAGGTAGGTGCTGCTGGTCCACAAGATATGGGTAAAGTGATGGGTGTGGCGACTAAACAGTTGGCAGGCAAAGCCGAAGGCAAGACTATCAACCTTGTTGTGCGCCAATTGCTCGCACAATAATATCTAACAGTTCACTTGTGTGAGCGTTCTAGCACTGAAATGGTCTGACTTCTGACAGAGAAGCGATTTATCCATAATAAAAAAGCACCCAAACAAGGGTGCTTTTTCGTATTGTGGATTTAATTATTCTCCATCATGCGCATGCAATTGTTGAACATAAATTGCGTGCATCATTTTCTCACGCTTGATCTCAGATGGCTTTGAGAATTGTTGACGACGACGAAGCTCTTTCACAACACCTGTCTTGTCGAATTTGCGTTTGAATTTCTTAATCGCGCGCTCGATGTTCTCACCTTCTTTTACTGGAACTATGATCATTGCATACACCTCCTTTTCGTTTTCTCTCCGGGCAGTTAGCCTGTTCTGAGTGATAGCGGTTGTTTAAGTCTTCCGCATGACCTTTTTATGGGTTAATAATTTATAAACTCGTAAAAAAAATCCCACCTAACGTTTGTTAGGCGGGATTTTGTACCCAGAGCCGGGGTCGAACCGGCACAGGGGTGAACCTACTGGTGTTTGAGACCAGCGCGTCTACCGATTCCGCCATCTGGGCTTCGTCGGAATTCGCTTGTCGCAATGACTGCCGCTCTGCGGCATTAGGCGACTGCGATTCCTCCTCTCAAATCGAAAAAACTTTCGATTTGTTTGAGTTAAATTTCTCAAAACAAGGAGAGTTAATTCCGAAATCGGCTGCAAAGGTACTGCTTTTTTTTGAACTGACCAAATATTTTTGAAAAAAAACATCATTTTCTTTTATTTTAATGCAGATACCTGGTTTTAGAAGGTTAGAGGTAGCTATGGTGTTCTCAGGTTAATGACCCGATTATGTTACGTATATCTTACGTATATCCTACGTATATGTTACGTATATCCTACGTAATTGATAAGGGATAGACGGTTCTTATTCAAATTTCGTGCAGGGGTAAGTACCGATTGAGCGAACACAATGGGATGAAAGCGCAATTACCCCATTCGTCACAATCAATTGAATATCAGTCGTTTTTTTGAAAAATACATACAA
>JAFYSB010000056.1 GCA_017546705.1 Paludibacteraceae bacterium | reverse complement strand
TTTTCAAACGGAATAGTTGAAGGGTATGTCAACAAACTTAAAGCCTTAAAGCGCACAATGTACGGAAGAGCGAGCGTCAAACTACTTGAGATAAAAATGTACCTAACTGAAAAACATTGCACGAAATTTGAATAAGAACCGATAGACAAGGAGATGACTTGATTGTAAAAAGAGAAAAAAAGTGATTTATTGGAAAAATGTTTGATGATTTAAGGCTTTTGGCACGATTTTTGTCGCATTTAATACAGCAAAATATAGGCTCAAAATGAGAAAAATTAGAATAATATTGCTGTTATTGACAGTTACGACTGCAATAATGGCGCAGAAAACATTGTCAGGTACCATCCTTTCTAAGACGGATGGTGGTCCGATAGAAATGGCAACAGTCCGCCTCTTTGCTTACAACGGAGCGGATTCAACTCTTGTGCAAGGAGCACAGACTTATGATGATGGATTGTTTATTCTTAGCAATATTCGTGCTGGTAAATATCGACTTATTGTATCTTCGGTAGGATACAATGAGCATAGCCAGTGGGTTGAGATGAAACAGTCTGACTTAGATCTCCCTGCTATTCGACTCGTAGAGCAGGTACAAGAGCTCGCAGAAGTAAGTGTGCAGGGTAGGGCAGCCGAAATGACTGTTAAGGGTGATACTATTGAGTATAATACCGCTGCCTATCAAGTTGGCGAAACTGCTACTGTGGAGGAACTGCTCAAGAAGATGAACGGCGTGGAAGTGGATAAAGAGGGTAATGTGACTATCAATGGCGAGGAAATCAAAGGCGTGCGTATTGACGGCAAGAAATTCTTTGGCGACGATGTACAGACTGCTACCAAGAATATCCCTGCCGACATGATTGAGAAGATACAAGTGATTGACGAGAAGAGCGAAATGGCTAAACTGACTGGGTTTGAGGACGATGAAACAGAGCGAATCATCAATCTCAGTCTGAAGAAAAACCGCAAGAAAGGTGTGTTTGGCAACTACTCGGGTGCATTGGGCGCAGATATGGTGACGGATGATGGTGGTTGGTTTGACTATGGCAATTCTGCTTATGGTGATACGGATGCTGCGCGTATGAAGCACTTCGTTGAGAATGATGCGCGCTACAATGCCAATATTTTCACCAACTTGCTCCTCGGCGAAAGCCAAACGACCATCGTGGCTGGTGCCAACAATACGAATGAGATTCGCTCACGCCGCGGACGCGGATGGTTCGGCGGACAGAATGCAGGTATCACCGCCTCGGAGAACTTGGGCGTGAACACCAATATTGACCTGACAGGTAATCTGGAGAAGAAAGATGATAAGACAGAGTTCCTTTTGGGTGGCGATGCAACCATCAATCATTCGGTAAACGATACGAGAACGCAGTCACAGAAAGAGAGTTATAGCGAGGAGGCAACCTATATTGACCAAGACTCTACCAACAAAATCACTCGCGCGTGGGACGCACAGATGCGCCTGGAGATGGAGTATCAGATTGACTCGATGAACAAGATTATTCTGCGCCCTCAAATCAGCTACTCCAACTCGCGCTATGCGCAGACGAATGATTATACCTATGAGCGTGATTCGGTGCTTATCAATGATGGTTATCAACATCAAAAGAGTCTGCAAGAAGAGATATCTGCCTCCATGCGTGCGACTTACAACCATAAGTTCGCAAAGCCCGGTCGTGCACTGACTATGCGAGCTAATTTCACCTTCAAGAATACTGAAAAGAGTGATACTACCTATGCGTTTGACCACCTAACAAGCGCTGCGTTAGTGGACCAAAATACATTCTCAACCAACGATGCTTTTAGCTACTCGCTGCGCACATCGTTTGTGGAACCAATTTATGGCAAGAATCACTTTATAGAGACGGTATTGTCGCTGTCGGGTAGCAATCGCAACTCGGTGAAAGACCAATACTCTATGTTGGACGGAGCGTATCAATATGATAGTGTGTATTCCAACGCGCTTAGCAACAATATGTACACCGAGCAGCTGGAGTTGAACTATCGTTGGGTGAGCGAGAAGATTGACTTGACAGCCGGTGCGCGCGTGTTGGCAACGCAGACTTATTCTAAGACCTATTATGGCGGTATCCTCGCGCGCGATACCTTATATAATAGATGGAACTGGTCGCCAAACGTGCGTTTCCGCTATAAGTTCGGTCAGAAGGAGTTTGCTCGCATCGTCTATCGCGGACGCGTCAATCAGCCTACTATCCAGCAGATGGAGCCTGTGCGTAACAACTCCGATGCGATGAACGAGACAGTAGGTAACTTGGGACTGAACCCAGCCTTCAGCCACAATATCTTTGCGATGTATTCGAAGTTCAATCAGGAGAAGTTCTCCAGCATGATGGTGGGTATGAATGCTAACCTCACGCAAGATGCGCTGACCAATAATACCATTTATGATAAGACGGGTAAACGTTATCTGCAAACCGTGAATGCGGAGATGATTCCATGGTATGTGGGGGCGCACTTTATGAGCAATACGCCATTCTGCAACAAGATGTTCCAGTTCCACTCGCGCACGGCGGTGAGCTACAACCAACGTGTGGCGTATGTCCTCCGCGAACAGGATGCAGATGAGATTGCAGCACTGATAGCGGCGGATCAATTGCCTTTGGGTGATGCTTCAAAGACGGGTAACTTCCGTATGAGTAGCGACTTGACACTTCGCTTTACCCATAAGATAGTGGACATAGGTGTGAAGAATACGAATGTCTATTCGCTGACACACAACTCGCTCAATAAGAAGAATATCAGCCATATAGGTGATTGGATAATCTCGGGTGATGTGACATTCCATTTGCCAAAGTCATGGAATATCGCTACGGATGTGAGTTACACCTCACGCCATGGATACCAGGGTTTGACCGATGTAAACGAACTGATATGGAACTTCTCGCTGGATAAGACATGGGCTAATTCGACCTTGACCCTTAAGGTGTACGACCTCTTGAACGACAAAAAGAACATCGTGCAAACGGTCAACGAGACCAGCGTTAGTTACCAGAAATTCAATACCCTGCCTACGTACTTTATGCTGACTTACACTTACAAACTCAACCGTATGGGCGGAATGAAAGCTACAGGTCGCGCCGCATGGCAACAGCAGATGATAGAGTCGGGTGGTCGCCCACCGATGGGCCCTCCACCTCATATGTAGGAGCGTGTAATATGATTAGCTTGGTTCGAAAGAATCTTGCTAATTGTGTTTATTGAAGGGCTATACTAGGTGTAGCGCATCTTCTTTTTCAAAGAGTATAGATTAATTTACCATAAAGAGATCTAAAATATAGTACATCAATATGATCAACGAAGCAAGTTTTAATAAGATTGTCGAAGGTAAACAAGTTGGCCTATATACTTTGACGACTCCAGAAGGCCTAAAAGCACAAATCACTAACTATGGTGCTAAGATAGTGTCGCTATACGTTCCTAACGCAACTGGCGAAGTGGCAGATGTGGTATTAGGATTTTCTACTTTAGACGAATGGCTCGCACAAGAAGTATATTTCAATGGTATCAATGGTCGTACTGCAGGACGTATCCGGGGAGCGCAGTTTGATCTTGATGGCACCACTTATCATGTAACCCAAAATGCGGGCGAGCATTGCTTGCACGGTGGTAATCATGGATTTAATGACAAAGTATGGGATGTGGTGGAAGTGAAAGATGCATCAATCAAACTGCACTACCTATCTGTGGATGGAGAAGAGGGATTCCCTGGAAATTTGGATGTATATGTCACCTATATACTGCGCGGTAAAGATCTTGTCATTCAGTACGATGCTGATACAGATAAACCTACAATCCTCAACCTTACCAACCATGCCTACTTCAACCTCAAGGGAGAAGGCAATGGTACTATCCATGACCATACCTTGCAAGTCATAGCAGATGAGTATATCCCTTACGATGACAAGGCTGTGCCATTAGGCAATGTAGCAACCGTAGAGCACACACCTATGGATATGCGAGAGCCTGTGCTGATAGCCGATCGTATTGATTTGCCATTCTTTGCTGCGGGATTGGGTATCGACAATGGTTGGGCACTGTCAGGGTGGAATCAGCCCAATGAGACACCAGCATTGCGACTTGCTGCCATATTAGAGGGTGGGGGACGCACTATGGAAACATGGACTACCTTCCCATGCATGCAAGTGTATTCAGGTAATTATGTGGAGAAGCATATGGGCAAATCCGGACAGATGTATGATGTACAATGTGCGATATGCTTAGAGGCAGAGATGTTCCCTGATGCGATTCATTATGAGCAATTCCCCAATACGATACTTCGACCAGGCGAGAAGTGGGCGCATACCACGAAGTATCGTTTTGTGTGATGACTCAATATAAGTCTCCGTCGTAATCAATAGTCTGCAAGAAACCAGAAGTGGTTTTTTGCAGACTTTTTAAGTGGGGTGTTGCATATCTCAAAAAAAAGTTGTAACTTTGCGGGCAAATTGAGTAATTACGAGAAAAATGAAACACAAAATAGCTATTATTGCAGGAGGAGATAGTTCAGAATATGGTGTTTCGTTGCGTAGCGCAGCGGGCATATATTCTTTTCTGGAGAAGGATCAATACGACATCACTATCGTGAAACTGCGTGGTACAGCATGGCAGGCTTTGGCACAAACGGCATCTGTTCTCGCTGAGAATGATGGCGTCGTACCTGAAGACACTGAGCAATGGGTGGAGATGGACAAGAATGACTTTTCGTTTACCTACAATGGCGAAAAGACAAATTTTGACTTTGCCTATATCACTATCCATGGTACACCAGGCGAGAATGGGGTGTTGCAAGGATACTTGGATATGGTAGGTGTACCTTATTCATGTTGTGGCGTGTTGGCTGCGGCTATGACGTTCAACAAGTTTACGTGTAATCACTATCTCAAAGGATTTGGCATACGCGTGGCAGAGAGTGTGTTGCTACGAAAATCGGAGTCCCATCTCCTGACTCCCGATACCATCATCGCCCAAGTAGGCTTGCCATGTTTCATAAAGACCAATGTGGGAGGTTCTTCATTTGGCGTGACTAAAGTTAAGACCATAGAAGAAGTTGTACCTGCTATAGAGAAAGCATTTGCTGAAGGTAGTGAGGTGATTTGTGAAGCGTTCATGAAAGGTGTGGAGATCACTTGTGGTGTGTATAAGACCAAAGATAAGGCGGTAGCTTTCCCAATCACTGAGGTGGTGACCAGCAATGAGTTCTTTGACTACGATGCGAAATATAATGGGCAAGTGGATGAGATTACTCCTGCTCGTATCCCTGATGAGGTGCGCGATGCTGTACAGGCAATGACGTTGAAGATATATGACATCTTAGGTTGCAAGGGTATTATTCGTGTGGACTATATCTTAACAGGTGATGGAGCGATAGGGCGAGATGCTAAAGGTGATTGGCAGATTAATCTGCTGGAGGTCAATACCACGCCAGGCATGACTGCTACATCGTTTATTCCGCAACAAGTGCGTGCCGCAGGATTGAATATTGGCGAGGTACTGAATGAGATTATTGAAGATAATTTCTCTAAACAGTAGCGAAGCGTCCACTAAACACTAAACTGCATATGATGGATATAAACCACGAAATAGCAAAACTAAACTGGGAACGTGAGCCCAAAGGCTTATATGCTCCTATTGCTTATACCATGGCAGCAGGCGGCAAGCGTGTGCGCCCTCAATTGGCCATGATTGCATGCGGTATCTTTGGCGGCAATGAGCAGGAAGTGGCACCTGCTGCTATGGCGCTGGAGGTATTTCATAACTTCACATTGCTGCATGATGATGTGATGGACAAAGCTGAAGTACGCAGAGGAAGACCTACAGTCCATATTCAATGGAATGAAAATACTGCCATACTCTCAGGCGACCAAATGATGATAGAGGCGTACAAGTTGCTCGCTGAGGTGCCAGAAAGCAAACTACACAAAGTGTTGCGCCTGTTCAACGAAATGGCTACAGAGATTTGCGAGGGACAGCAATACGATGTCGATTTTGAGAGTCAAGAGCATGTAACCATCGAAGAATACTTAAAGATGATTCGGCTGAAGACCTCGGTACTATTGGCTACAGCCCTGCAAATCGGATCGTACTTAGCGGGGGCGAATGAAGCACAACAAGAGGCATTGTATCAGTTTGGTATCAATGTGGGATTGGCGTTCCAAATACAAGATGATATCTTAGACGTCTGGGGTGATCCTAAAACGTTCGGAAAAGCAGTAGGTGGAGATATCTCGTGTAACAAAAAGACGTATGTATATCTTACTGCGCAGCAGCTGGCAGATGCAGAACTCGCCGAGGAATTGCATCAATGGTATGGAAGCGTATTAGATGATAATACGGAAAAAATTGCAGCAGTCAAAGGCATCTTTGAGCAGCTGAATGTGCGTGCGGCATGTGAAGCCGTAGTAGAAGACTACACGCAAAAAGCCTTGCTGATATTGGACACATTGCCTCAAAATGCAGCGACTGAGCAATTACGTCAATTAGCCAACAAACTCAACACCCGAAAAGATTAACACTTTTAAAACTCTTTAACTACATAACATATGCCTTATCGTCGATTACCCAAAACAGATCAAGCACGTCTGCGTGCTTTGCAACGAGCTGTGCAACAAGCAGGTAATGCTGCGTACAATGATCAAGCGGTCAATTATCGTACTATCACTGAAGCGCAACGATTCTTGATGCAGTTTGAGAATCAAGTGGCACAATATCACGCTAATTTTGATAGCAAAGTAACTGCTAATAAGCAGTATCGCCACCGTGTGCGCAACGCGCGCATGTACATATCTCATTTTATACAAGTGCTGAACTTAGCTGTGATTCGTGGTGAGATCAAGCGTAGCCAAAAAGAGTTATACAAACTTGACCCCAAGAGCGATTCTTTGCCAGACTTGAGTTCAGAAGAGGGCTTGATGGAATGGGGACAAAATATTATTGATGGCGAAAACCAACGTACAGCTGCAGGGGGATTTGCCATCTATAACCCAACTATCAATAAGGTGAAGGTGCACTATGAGATGTTCAAAGAGGATTATACCAGCCACCAGTTGCACAAACGCACCCATAGTCGTGTGTTTGAAGATACCGAGACGCTTCGCAAACAAGCAGATGAGATTATCTTGGATATGTGGGATCAGATAGAAGCCTTTTACAAGGATGAGTTGCCTTATGCCAAGTTGCAAAAATGCCAGGCATACGGAATGATATATTACTATCGTACCGGTGAAGCCAAACTAACTCCTCAAACCGATCAGCAGATCATTGCACAACGTGCACAACAGACGAAGCTGGAGTTGTAATCAATAAAAAAAAGGGATTCAATAATCAATCCCTTTTTATTTTGATAATGCCTTTGGCTGGCGAAACTACATAATTCATGTGCTTGTCAAAGAGGTTGGTCGGTACACTATCCACCATCTGAAAATCATATCCCACACCCACTAATAGCGACTGGGATTTGGTGGCGCTGATAAATCGATCGTAGTATCCTCCACCACGACCAAGACGATTGCCTTTGGCATCGAATGCTAAACCTGGTACAATCGTTAGATCGATTTTCCCTGTGTAAGGTGCAGTAGTAGGCTCTGGAATATTGTATTTGCCTCGATGCATCTTCTCGTTGCCTTCATAAGGACATGCATCTATAGAACGACCTTTCACAACAGGAAAGAGAAATGTCTTGGTTCGTTTGTATTTTTTTATCAGTGACAATACATCTATTTCGTTGCGTGTAGGATAATAAATCAGCACTGTTTGCGCAGCTTGAAAAGCTGGCAATTGCTCGATCAGTGCTACCACTTGGTCGGAACTTTCACGCACCATCTCTACTGTTAGCATGCGACGTTTTTGAGATAGCAATTCGCGCATACGACTCTTCTCACGTTGTTTCCGACGGTAGGGAAGAATCTTTAATAAGTCTAAAATATTGGATTCAAAAAGCATAATTCTTCAAAAAAACATACAAAAGTACAACTTTTTTTGCATACGTGCAAAAAAAGCAGTATCTTTGTGCGAAATTTTATGATTATGAGGTATTTTATCCCTATATTAATGCTATTATCTGTTGTATTGATAGGATGCAACAAGACCGAGACGATGCTTACCTCGTCGGATGCGCGTGTCAATTCCTTTACATTTCAAACCGACACTACCAACCCAGGCTTGACACGTGCGATATATAAAGTGGAGCATAGAGCAGATACAGGTTGGATATACAATATTGACTCGCTGGCATACGGTACACGTATTGATAGCGTTGTGCCAATGGTAACTTATAAGGCTACTCCTGGTTCAGCTACATTTATTCTGCCAGACACCTCCATTACAAGCACCGGGGCGGATACCATTGACTTTACAAAATCACCAGTATACCTATATGTTCGATCATCCGATTTGGAGCACGAGAAGTGGTATCGTATTCATATCACGGTGCATCAAGTAGATCCTGATTTATACGTTTGGAAACAATTAACAGAGCAAATATTCGCTCCTCAATATTGTGAAACGCAAGCATTGTTGGTCAACGACGAATTGGTAGTATATGTCAACAATGGTTTTTCTACGGAGTTATATACATCTGCTACAGGCGAGAATTGGACCAAACAAACGTCGCTAACGGGCTTGCCAACGCCATGCTCAGTACGTGAGATTATGCAACATGAGAATACGTTGTATTATATTGCTAATGACCAATTGTATTGGTCACAAGACAATATCCATTGGACTGCAACCGATTATTCTTTAGCAGACTTTTCGCCACAAACGATGTTGATGAACTTCGATGGTAAAGCGTGGTGTGTGGTAGAGAATCATGCTGACAATCAGCTATATTTGGCGACTGTGACGGATACACTTATTCAGCCATTTACGGATATGCAAGGACTAGTCGATGGTGCATTGCCCGCGCAATTCCCTATCAGCGATTTTGCAGCTTTGACATTCAAGAGTAGTAGCGAACGTCCACGTGCTATGGTGGTAGGTGGGCGCGCAAAAAATGGTCAAGCCGTTAATACGCGTTGGAATTTTGAATATGCAGTTAATTCAGGGTATCGATTGAAAGACTTCACCATTGAGCAACCTCAATTCAACTCGCTTACAGGTGTGTCGATTATTCAATATGCAGATCATTTGATGATGTTTGGTGGTATCGACAACGACCTAACATGGCGCAGCAATATGCTTATTTCGGATGACGAAGGTATGAATTGGCATATGCCCGATACGACGCATAATCAATTGCCAAAGACCTACACAACACGCCAGAAACAAAGCGTATTGGTGGACAAAGCGAATAATATCTATATTATTGGTGGGCAAAATCAAACGCAATCCTTTAGCGATGTCTATCGTGGATACTTAAATTCAATCAATTGGTAAACAATCCGATGAAAGCATTGCGTCAGCCTATACAAACCGAGTTTATGCAATTTGAGCAAGCGTTTAGTCAAGCGCTGGCAGCAGACAATACATTAATAAGTAATGTGTTGGATTATATCCATACCAAACGTGGCAAACAGCTGCGTCCTATCTTGGTATTGCTATCGGCTGCGATATGCAAAGGCGTGACGGATAAGACGATTCAGACGGCTGTGTCACTGGAGTTGCTGCATACGGCATCGTTGGTGCATGATGATGTGGTGGATAATTCTCCCATGCGCCGTGGGGTTAAAGCAATACAAGAGCAGTGGAGCAATAAGATTGCCATCTTGGTAGGCGATTACCTATTGGCAAAAGTGATTGGCCTATTGGCTGAATTGCGTAATACCACCATCCTTGGTATTGTTTCTGAGGTAGGAGCAGCATTGTCTTCGGGTGAGTTGATTCAGTTGCATGATGGTGAATCCATGTGGATTAGCGAAGAGCAATACCTACGCGTGATTCAGCATAAGACAGCCCATCTGTTTGCTGCTTGCTGCGAAGCAGGTGCTGTTAGTTCGGGTGCCACAGCGCGTCAGAGCCATGCCCTGAAGCAGTTTGGTATGTACTTGGGATTATGCTTTCAGTTGAAAGATGATGTGTTTGATTTCTCGGATATTGAAGACTTGGGCAAACCAACTATGAATGATATCCGTGATGGTAAAGCCACCTTACCTATTATCAAATCACTACAACGTGCTACTAAGGAAGAGGCAAATCAAATAAAAGAATTAGCCGAGGCATTGGCCAATAAGTCTCCACATATTGATGTGTTTGAGGCGGAGCAGGAGATTCGCTCCTTTGTGCTTCGTTATGATGGTATTCGCTATGCGCACCAGTTGATGGAGAAGTACCGCAAGAAAGCAACAGATGTGCTCGGTATTTTCCCTGAAAATAAATATAAAGAGAGTCTATTGTCGCTTTTGGACTACGCCATCAATCGCATGTACTAAGGCGTACCTTATTTTCGTCCAAAATCGGCGGGTATCTCACCCCAATGTTCCGTATCCCACTTATAGATAGGTGTAGTCCATGTATGCTCGTGTAGCCACTTCTCTGCCGCACGTACAGCCAATAAGAGGTCTTGATTCTTTGTACTCCATGCTAATTTGGTTTTGCATTGTTTCTGCCTTACCCATGCGATGGCAGTTTTGCTATCTGAGTACAATGCCCAAGGTAAGTTTTGCTGCTGCAAATAGGCCAATCCCAATACGATGGCCAGAAACTCTCCAATGTTATTGGTACCATCTATATATGGCCCACGATGGAATACTTGTGTGCCCGTGTCGGCTATTACACCACGCAACTCCATCAGTCCTGGGTTGCCCGAGCACGCAGCATCTACTGCAAGGGCTGGAAGGTGAATCCCCTCTATCTCCCCTCTCAAAATGGGACTACTCTCCCTCCTCATAAGCGAACTATTCCCTCCCTTTGAAGGAAGGGCTGGGGAGGGCCTTTTGATATAATCCTCCGCATTGGCTTGGAATGCCACTTCGGCTTCTTCGCGGGTAGCAAAACCTTTGTATTTAGCAGCAACGCCCTTCACTTGGGCTTCGCATGCCGCCCACGAGTCGTATATCCCCGCCTCGCGACCTTGCCATACAACATAAAATTTTGCTTTCATTGTCACCTATCGACTCTTAACTGTAAATTGTCAACTGTCAACTCTCAACTGTCAACTATCAACATGTAGTCTCATCGGGAATCGAACCCGAATCTAAGTCTTAGGAGGACCTTATTCTATCCATTGAACTATGAGACCTAAAATCGGCTGCAAAGTTAGTTGTTTTTTTTGATATATGCAAAAAAAGTTGTACCTTTGCACAAATAAAAAGAATGGACATGAAAAATATGATGGCATTGTTGCTGACCTTATTACCTTTGGGTATAGGGTATGGGCAGATGATTCAAGCGAATTACAAGTCGCCGTTGCCTGCGTTGCAGCAGCAGGGATGGCAAATACACTCACATAGTTTGTCGTTTGACGAGCAAACGATAGTTTTCTCAGCAAAGGCACCTGAGCAAACACATTATGATTTGTATCGTGCTCGAAAAAATGGTAAGGCATGGGAGCAAGTGACTGCTTTGACGACGCTGAATACGTCTGCTGATGAGTTGTATCCGACACTCTCTAGCAGCGAACAAGATATGATGTTTGTTAGACGTACTATCGAAGTTGGAAAAGGAAAGAAGACTCAAGAGTTGTTCTACCTCATGTGTTCTAACAAAGCGAGTGCGCAATGGTCAATGCCTGAAGTTGTGATTATTTCGTGTGGCCATGACATCTCGCCCGTCTTGCTACCTGATAATAAAACTGTAATTTTTGCCTCTAGTCGGACGGCAGATAATAAAAAGGATAATAATTTTGCACTGTTCTATACCCAGCGAATTGACCAACGCAATTGGTATGATCCCATGCTGATATTAGCACCAGAAAACAAAAATGAGCATTATTATGCTCCATACCTAAAGCATTTTGTGCGGCAAGGTAATGTGTGCAATGTTACAATTGGTTATACACATCAAATTTGTAATAATCGGGATACTTCTTATATCGCAGAGCAATTGGTATTGCCTGAACAATTCCACCCACAGCCTATTCTCACATTAGAAGGCAGAATACGAGATGTGAAAACCAAACGTATAGCGCCTGCACAAATCAATGTGTTTCATGCCATTAGTTTCAAACCGTTGGCACAAATTCAAAGTGGTTATTTGGGGACATATAAATTGGCTCTTCCTGCGGGAATTCCCTATTTTATTGATATAACTGGTGAGAATTATTCGCATCATTATTGTGAATACGATTGTACTCAATTAAAGGCAGATACTATAATAAAAGCGAATATTGAATTAGACAAACAGTTAAATATTCGCATCAATGCGTACGATGGTGATATATTATTGCCAATATCACCCGATAGTATTTTATTGAATGGGCAAGCAATAAAGAGAGCTACCTATCAAACGGATATTGAACTGAATATAGGTGGGGTTTATGATATTACATACAAGAAAAAGGGATATGAAGATACCACCCTGCATATTAACACTCAAAATAGTATCTTACTCACACGGTCGGAATTAGACATTGAACTGTTACCATGCAAAAACCAAGTGACTCTTCGAGTTGTTGATGCAGATAGTTTGTGTCCTGTGCATGCTGTGGTGGAGATGCGTAATAAAAACAAAGATGAGGTGTTAGCAAACTTAAGTAATGATTCTTTGCACCATATTACTATGGCAAGACAGGATAACACTTACCTCGTATATGTGCGAGCTAAGGGATATATCTATAAGGACACCCTCATTCATATTCCAAACGTAGCGGCAGAACTGACCTATACCATTCCTCTTACTGCTTTACGGAAGGAAATGGTGTTGCAACTGCGTAATATCCAATTTGATCATAATTCATCCGTATTGACACCATCATCGTACGCCGAATTGGATAAATTGGTTAAACTGATGCAAGATAATCCATCTATGTATATTGAATTGTCGGCACATACAGATGATGTGGGCAGTGAGCAGTATAACTTGCGATTGTCTCAACAACGCGGTGAATCGGCGAGAAAATACCTTATCAGAAAGGGAGTTGCTGCCAAGCGTATTATCGCCAAAGGATATGGCAAAAGCAAACCATTAGTCCCCAATGATAGCGATGAGAATCGTGCTATTAACCGACGTGTAGAATTTACTATTAATGAGATAGAATAATGAGAAATATTTTATTACGATATATCGCATGTGCTTTGATGTGCATGGTTATGACTTGCTTGTACGGACAAGAGAATTTTGATGAGCAATTGGTTGCCATTACTCAAATGACTAAGGAACAGGCTATCTACCAATTGGAGCAATACCAGTTGCAGCACCCACAGTTTGCTGGAGTGTATTACCATTTGGGCAAGCATAGCGAGGAGTTGTTAGCTACTATCCATCCTATTTTGAACTATGACTACCTGAGCCGCGTGCTATATAATGCGCGGGTATATTATGGGAATTGTATTCACTATGCGCAAAATAGCAGTCTAAAGGACGAGGATTTTGTAGGTATCCCTACACAGGGTAAGAAGATTGCATATGAGGATATTGTGCGATTTGTCCGTGAGAAAATGAATCGCGTAAAGCAGATTAAGACACAAGTAGATAACCTATATAATAACTACAATCGTATGGTGGAGCGTTATAGTGTATGTAGGCGTATGTTTACTGAATTTTGTGAACTCTATCCGAGTGAAAAACAAGCGCATTTGCGACTGCAACAGCAAGATGTTGCGCTTCTGAATCAATTGGCAATGCAGTTTGATTCGTTGCGGTTGGATATAAAGGCATTTGAGAATTCGTTGCAACAATATCCCATTGAAGGCTATCATCCTACTTTTATATATAATAAGATTCAATTATATCGTTTGGATGGACTGACACAAACGAACTTTATGGAATCAGCCATTCCGCTTTGGAATTATGGCGAATTTGCAAAGCAGTTTTTGACCAAACAAAGTGATGAATATGATACGTATTATCAAGCTATTGAACATGAGTATAGATGTATTGATGATGCTATTCATAAGGTGAAGAATAGTAAGAAGCAAGCGATTAAGACAAATAAAATTCTCACGAATTATATCAACAAAATGGATTATGCGTCGTTTATGGAACCATTAACACAGATTCAACAAATGTGTGCAGAGTTAATCCAATGCCATGCACAAGGTTTGTTTTTACCAAACGATAGCATTATACAAGAAGATATAGAACTGGCATTGAATACGCTGTATGAGAAATACCAAAAAAAGAAAACTACTTGTGGTGCGTTGGAGGTGTTACAATCAAGAGTAACTGATATTGAACTAGATAAATATAAACAGGTGCTGGGCTCTGATACTACGATTCAATCGATTCTTACTATGGCACAGCAACGCTTGGAAATGGCTGATAGCATGTATAGCGAGATTTCCAAGCAATTTTACGATGCGATAGATGAAACACTTGCACCTTTCGAGCAATATCGTGATGCACTCACTGATATGGTGATTTTTGCTCACCAACTGCCACAGGAGGAGGCAGATATAGTCAGTATTCTTCCTATAGGAGAAGATTACCTTTTGGTCTATGCAAATGGTGTATTCATTGTGATTAATCCACAGTTGGAATCTATTCGTCGATTCGAATGTAAGCAGCATCTACCAATCAAAGTTGCATATAAGATTAGTGGCGACAATATAGTATTGGTTAGTCCATCGTGTGTATTTTTTGTTAATCAGCAAGGAAAGGAGAAATAATTTATGAAAGAGATACTAAATTTTTTAGCGGAATTGTCGTGCAACAATAATCGTGAATGGTTTAACGAGCACAAAGATTGGTACCGCGATTGCCAGCAACGTTTTGAGCTGTTTACTGCTGAATGGTTGGAGCGATTGAAGGAGATGGACCCCGATTTGGCGCCTTTACAGCCGAAGGATTGTATATGGCGTATTTATCGCGATGTGCGTTTCTCACATGATAAACGTCCTTTCAAAGAATGGTTTGGCGTGTTTCCTGCTGTGCGAGGCGGCAGAAAAAGTGATCGAGGAGGGTATTATGTGCATATTCAGCCTGGTCAGTGTATGTTTGGCGGCGGTATATGGTGTCCAAATAAAGATTTGCTTAATGCACTACGCAAAGAGGTGCTAGCCAACTATGATGAGGTGGAAAGTATCTTTGCTAATCCTGTGACAAACAAGTATTTTCAGGATTTTGATAGCGAGTATATGCTCAAGAAGGTACCACAGGGTTTCCCTGCAGATTTTGAGCATGCTGATTGGTTGAAGCGGAAATGCTATACCTTCTCTACACCTCTGACGGATGAGCAAGTGTGTGCACCCGATTTCGTGGATTTAGCAACTGAGATTGCTTATGCTGCTAAGCCCATCAATGACTTCTTGAATTATACGTTCGAGGAGTATGGAGAGTTTCCAGATAGGAGATAAGAAAAAATACGGCGTATATAGGCATAGGTTAGATTCGATATTCCTTGCTTTTTAACAGCGTTATCCTACGTATATGGTACGTATATCCTACGTATATCTTACGTATATGGTACGTAATTGACAAGGAAAAGAAAGGGATTTAGCCGATATATTCGTTAATCTTTTCTACGATGTCTTCTTGCATTTGCTCGTTAGGCAAAGTGCGCAACACGTCCTCAAAGAAAGCATAAAGCAGTAGTTTGCGTGCCGTTTCGCGGCTAATACAGCGTTGCTGCATATAGAAAAGCGCTGAATCGTCGAGTTGTCCTGTAGTAGCACCGTGGCTTGCTTTGACATCATCAGCATAGATCTCGAGTTGCGGTTCGGTAGTCATCTCTGCTTGGCGCGAGAGTAATATATTGCGGTTGGTTTGGTATGCCTCTACTTGTTGCGCATCAGGCAATATCTTTAGTTCGCCCTTGAAAGAAGCCTTTGACTCATCATCCAAGACAAACTTGAAGAGTTGCGATGAATAGCCCCCGCCTACATTATGAAGCACGCGTGTGGTGAGATGATGTTGCTGCTGTGAGTGCAGAAGAGCAAGACCATACATCTCTGTCTTACAACCTGTTGCCTTATGTTCTACAGTGATTGAAGTATGCCATTGGGCTTCATCGTTGGGATGAGGCAATGCTATCACATGGAGCAAGAGGGTAGATCTAGCCTCTTGAATGATATGCCAATTGGTATCAGGCTCGTTGAGCAAGATGATCTCACGATGTTCGCCAGGATGTAGGATGATTTCGTTCAACATTGTTCAAGATGGTTCAAGGTTGTTCATTAAGAAAGGCATAGCCTTTGTCTTCAAGCTCGAGTGCAAGTTCTTTGCCGCCTGTACGAACAATCTTGCCGTCCGCTAAGACATGTACGAAATCAGGTACAATGTAATCGAGGAGACGTTGATAGTGGGTGATGACAATCGATGCTGTGTGAGGCGTTTTGAGTGCATTAACACCTTCTGCCACGATACGCAGCGCATCAATATCCAAGCCAGAATCTGTTTCGTCAAGAATGGAGAGGCAGGGTTCAAGCATTGCCATTTGGAAGATCTCATTGCGTTTCTTCTCACCTCCCGAAAAACCCTCATTAACAGAGCGTTTGGTAAGGTGATTGTCCATACCAACAAGCGCTTTCTTTTCGCGCATGAGTTTGAGAAAATCGGTGGCAGAGAGGGCAGGTTTGCCCTCGTGCTTGCGCTTCTCATTGACAGCAGTACGCATGAAATTGACCATTGATACACCTGGTATCTCCACTGGATATTGGAAAGATAAGAACATGCCTTCGCGCGCACGTTCCTCAGGCGACATGGTTAGGAGGTTCTTGCCACGGAAGAAGACTTCGCCCGCTGTGACAGTATAGGCAGGATGACCCGTCAGCACATTAGATAGGGTAGATTTGCCTGCGCCATTGGGACCCATGATAGCATGTACCTCGCCCTCATTGACGGTGAGGTTAAGCCCCTTAAGTATTTCTTTGCCAGCAATAGTGGCATGTAGATTCTTTATTTCGAGCATATCGTTGTTAATACAGTCTCTCCGACTGCCTGTAAGGTTTGTTTGTTGATATTTTGCATATTATCTTGACGAGTATGCCACCACTCGGCAAATCCCGTCTCTGTATTCGGCTTGTAATCAATGATATCCACGCATGGAATACCTGCGATAGTACTGACATAGTAGTGATCGTCGGTAATGGGATAATAGGTGGATTGGTTGACAAAATAGCGGCTGTAGCCTAGTCTAGAAGCAGTGCGCCATAATTGCTCAACATAACTGCCAGCATACTGTTGTGAGAAATACTCGCGTGGGAAAGTGGCTGAAGGGTCGCCCACCATATCAAGAAGAATACCGTATTGGCAGTTGACAGTTGACAGTTGACAGTTGACAGTTGATTGTTTGTACTCTTTTGCCCAGTATTGGCTGCCAAGGCACCAAGTGTGTTCGCGCTGCGTTCCTGTATAGTGGTTAGGAGTGCCCATATCTTCACAATCGAAAAAGACGATTTGGATAGAAGGAATAGCCTCACCTTGTGCTTTGAGGATGGATAGCTGACGAATAATCTCAAGTATCACGCCCACACCACTTGCACCATCATTGGCACCAAGCACAGGGGTAAAACGATCATCATAGTGCTCTTCCTCATCGCTCCAAGGGCGTGAATCCCAGTGTGCACAGAGCAGAATGGTATTTGGAGTCGTCCCCTCGAAGTAAGCAACGATATTGCGCAGAGCTTGTGATTCACCTGCATAATTGGTCATAGTACCATACTGATTGTGCACCTGCGCACCAAACTGCGCCAGTTTACGTACCAGCCAATCTCCACAAGCGGCATGTTCGTCAGAGCCAGGCACACGTGCGCCGAACGCCACTTGCTGGGCGATGTAAGTATATGCAGAGTCCGCTGAAAAAGCACAGCGGACATCTGTAGAAGTCTTGGTTTTAGTCTGGCAAGAGAACAAAACCAACGATAGGGCAATATATAATAATTGTCTATAAATCAAATTAGTGTATATTCAATTCACTAACAGAACGATGGTTTTGGATAGCAAGGATTGTCTCAGCGATAGGCTTTGCCATAGACACGATGCTTACCTTAGAACAACGCTCTCGATTAAACGGAATGGAATCGGTGTAAACGAGCTCTTCAAGTGCGGAATTGGTAACACGTTCGCAAGCAGGTCCTGACATCAAGCCGTGGCTTACCAATGCGCGAACAGACTTAGCGCCATCTGCCTTCATCACTTCAGCTGCTTTGCAGAGCGTACCTGCAGTGTCTGCAATATCATCAATGATAACTACGTTTTTATCTTTCACATCACCAAGGACACGCATTTCGCCGATTTGATTGGCATTAGGGCGGTGCTTGTAGCAGATGACCATTGGCACATCTTGTTTGGTAAGAGCTGTAAGTTTCTTAGCGAATACTGAAGCACGTTTGGTACCACCTACGTCAGGAGATGCTACGATAAGATTGTCGAGATTGAGTGCTTGTACGTAGTCAGCCAACACATTTGCGCCATAGAGGTGATCAACAGGGATATCAAAGAACCCTTGAATTTGGTCAGCATGGAGATCAACTGTAATCACTCGGTCAACGCCTACACCTTGCAATAGGTTCGCACATACTTTTGCACCAATTGATACGCGTGGTTTGTCCTTGCGATCTTGACGTGCCCAACCGAAATATGGGATAACTGCAATCACTTTGTATGCACTTGCACGCTTCGCTGCGTCAATAGCGAGTAGCAACTCCATGATGTTATCGCTACTTGGGCAAGTGGATTGCACGATATACACCGATTGTCCACGAACGGATTCCTCAAAACTTACGGCAAACTCACCGTCAGAGAAACGAGCTACTTGGATGTTGCCTAATGTGCATCCTAAATAGTCACAAATACGTTTAGCGAGCTCACCTCCTTGAGAAAGAGCAAAAACCTTGTACGGACTGGTTTCAACAATCATATCAGATAATTTTATAAGTTATTTTTGAATTGACGTGCAAAAGTACTACTTTTTTTTGAATTTTGCAAGTGTTATTTGGATATTTCGGCAAAAAATCGTAACTTTGCACGCAAATTGTATATTGGGTAATATGACCAACAAAGAATTATACCATGAATTTTGCTTGAAAAATAGCGAATTGCCACTATTTATGACTGATTGGTGGTTGGATGCAGTATGTGCGGGAAAGCATTGGGACGTGCTACTGAGCCACGATGAGCAAGGCACTATTCAAGCTGCTTTACCATACTTGTTGCGCAAGCGCGCGTGGATGAAATACATCGTCATGCCGCAACAAACACAAATTGGCGGTATTTGGTTGCGCGAAGATATAGCTAATGACACCGCTAAAACTGTTGCCGTTTGTCAGCAATTTGCACAACAGTTATCCGAATTAGGACTGCATTATTACTATCAACATTACGCTATCAATAGTGTGGCAGTTGAGCAAATGCAGCAGTTAGGATTCAAGATCAAGGAGCGTGTGACATATCGTATCGAAGATTTATCGAACCTTGATAAGGTAATTGCTTCTTTCTCCAAAAACAAGAAACGTCAATTACAAAAAGCACTTTCTTTACATGCTGATACGAATCTAAATGTAGAAGATTTCTACCGTTTTCACGTTAAATGTCTACAAGAGCAAGGTAAGCAAATTAGTTATTCGCGCGAGTTTTTGTTGGTTTTAGAGCGTAAGGCTCGCCGTATGAATCAATGTCAAATTCTCTCCATTTGCAATGCAGATAATGAGATGTTGGCGGCGGCTTTTTTGGTTTGGGATAAACAAAGCATGTACTATCTTATACCTTGTTATAGTCCGAGCTACAAAGATTCAGGAGCGAGCGCTTTGCTTGTACTAGAGGCAATTAAATTAGCTCGCCAACAAGGCGTGGCATTTGATTTTGAGGGCAGTATGATTAGAGGTGTCGCTAATCATTATAAACAATTCGGAAGTACGCGTACCTTATATTATAGTGTGGAGAAATATTATAAGTGGTATTTCTGGTTTGCCAATGCATACAACTGGTTGAAAGAGAGAAGAATGCGATAGATCATATGGGGCAAAGCAAACGTATCATATTTCTGCAATCCGCTCATACAGAGACAGATGAGCGTGTACTGTTTCATCAAGCACAGACGTTACGAGAAGCGGGGCATATTGTTGAGATTTATGGCATGGATTCTTTCCTTAATTATGTACCTAAGCAGGCAGATATTTATATAGTAGATACACCCAAATCCTTATGGAAAATACGTCATATATCTGCTAAAATTGTGTATGATATTACAGAATGGTATCCTTCAAAAAAAAATTTACGGAATATTCGAATGGGCAAACTGTTTAAGGCGCTTGTGCTCGCTATTGCGAACCTTTGGGCTGGGTGGAGAACAGATGCTTTCATTTTTGGAGAAGAAGATAAGGCTAAACCATTTCGTGTGTTGTATCCCAGGAAGAAATATATTAATCTACCTTATTATCCCGACTTAGCTTATATTCAGCCACTACCGACGAATGAACTTACGCAAGTGTGTCGTGTGTTGTATGCTGGTGCATTGACCAAAGAAAAGGGGTGGGAGCGAGTAAAGAGCACGATGGAACGTATTGCGGAATTGCTACCAAAAACTCAATTTCAATTGGATGTGATTACCAAAGACCATTTACCCAATTTGAAAGCATATGATAATTTACATCTTCGTCGATTAGAATTTATGCCTTTCGGACAGTTTTGCAAACAGATTGTCAAGTATGATCTATTCTTAGACTTACGAGATATTGATTTGGAAAACACTCATTGTTTGCCAATAAAATTGTTTTATTATATGGCATGTGGCAGGCCATCGATTTATTCCAATCTAATAGCTATTCGCAAAGGAGTAGCAGAAATAGATACATGCGCGTGTTTGGTGAAAGATGTAGAGCAAGCAACACAAGCTATGATACAATACATCAGGAATCAATCCCTATATAAACAGCATTGCCAAGCTGCATTAGAAATGGCTCAGAAACAATACAATTGGCAGTCTATTAAATTAAGTTTAAGTCAACTAATAGATGAATTATAAACACATTATATTAACACGATTCAATCTGCAATACGACTTGCAGAGTAACATCCATATTCAAGATAGTTGGTTAGAAGAGCGATTTAGACTATTTGAGCAATATTGTTTTCCGTCAATTATAGCACAAACCAATCAACAATTTGATTGGGTTATTTTGGTTAGTGATCAAACACCAAAAAACTACCTATCACGGCTTGCGAAACATACCAACTCACACCTAAACATTTATATTGAACTATGCACATATTACGAAGATGTAAATGTTTTGTATAATAACATTGGAGAAAAATACGTACATGGTTACGATTACTTACTTTCGACACGTGTGGATAATGATGACATGTTGGCGAAAGATTTCGTGGAAACACTGCAAAAGCTACTTCCTGCCACTCATGCATCCGCAGTACTGACCTTTACGAATGGCATACAATGGTTTGAACATAAAGATATGGCCTTTGCGGTGGCATACGATAGGAATCATTTTCTGAGTTTTTGGGAAGAGAAGCAAAACATTCGAACGAGTTTAGGTATCGATCACACAAAAGTACAATCCAAAAATCTGATTAAATTGCATAAACCATTTATGTGGTGCGAGATTGTACACGAAAATAATATTAGTAACGGCTACGTTCCTAAATATCGTTATTCGTTGGAGGTTACAACAGATGCATATCCAATAGATATCGTAACTAACAAGATAAAGCAGTGTTGGTTTTTAATATGTGAACATATTCAATTCCGCCATCATCAGGCTTTGCATTTTCTCACGAAGTTGTCGTAGCGTCATATTTGCGAGCTAGCCCGAGTAGCCATGAGTATTGGGCTGCTACGGCGATGGCACTGCCTAGTGCATAGCCAATGATGGACAGCGTGAAGTCTGCAAACACAACTCCCAATACGACACCTATTGTGCGGAGACCAGCCGTTAATATCTCGAAACCTAGTCCGAGCTTTTGTTTGAAAAAGATATCTGCGAGGAAACCTGTACTTGAAGTTAATAGGCTACAAAGTAACCATGGTAACATCCAGCGCAGATATAAACCAGTTTCATTCCATCCTTCGCCCAAAAACAGCAAAGTCAAATCAGGCATGAAATAACACAAGATACTAAAAAAGGGTATTCCGACAGTTAGTACTAACAATGTAAACCGCTGAAAATAAGCATAGATAGGAAGGTGGTTGTTAACTCGTTCCGTAGTGTATTGGTACATGATTTGATAAACAGATCGCGTAATCACACTAATCGGGATAAAACCTAACAATAAGGCCATACTCCACCAGCCTACATGCTTTGATCCAAATACTGGCGTTAATAATAGAACAGGTAATTGCCCCGCTAACATGTTAATAAAACTACGAGGTAAGGAGTAAAATGGTAGATTACGATATTTACGTGCTGATGCAATTGCTTTGCTCCAAGAGAAAGTAGCAAACTTTGCGATTAGTTTTCGCGAGCGAAATATGCTAATACATAGGGATAAGGCCGGGGCGAGAACTGTAGAGTAAATCATACCACCACTTAAATATCCTGCATAACCAAACCCCAACTTTCCACCAGCTGACAAGATGCTTTGACTTAACTGATATGCACTAACAGAATCATACCTGGCACAACGTATGTACCAATAATTCAATATATTCCATCCACCTAAGACAAAGACAAGAATCGGCATTATCCAGTAGTAATCGGCTAATTGGGGAGTTTTAAATACGGAGGCTATCTCATATGAAAAGCACACCGAAATACCTATCAAACCTACAATCAATAGCAATAAAATCATGCAGACGTGTGCTATAGAGATACTTTCCGATTCTTTTTTCGGTAACACAATCGCATTATAGTACTCCGCCGTAGCTAAAATAGTAAGAACTCCACTGATACTTAGGAACAAATTCAACAACCCAAAATCCTCGGGCGAGTATATGCGCGTGAGAATGGGATATACAATCAAGCCAATGACTTGCGCCAGCACATTAGCAGAGAGCAATTTAGCAAAATTGCGGGCTCCTGATGATTTTATCAAATTGACTATATCCATTTCGCTTGCAAAAGTACTACAATTATCCCAAAATCGCAACTATTTTGTAAAAAAAATGTAAAAAACGCAGGATATATTTGCTCATTTCAAAAAAAAGCAGTAAATTTGCACCCCGAAAGGATTAAGTATGTCCAATTAAGAGACGATTGAAATCTTAAAATTATTAGTATATGCAACTGAAAAAATCACCAAAGGCAAGCTTAGAGGACAAGAAATTGACCTATGTACTCATGGGTCTTGTGCTTGTCTTGAGTATCTGCTATGTTGCTTTCGAATGGACAGAGAAGGAAGTGACAAAGTACGAAGTAAATGACACTGATTTCTTCTTTGAAGAGGAAATTGACATCCAGCAAACCTCTCAAGAAACTCCTCCTCCACCTCCACCACCAGCAGTACAAGAAGTAGAAGTATTGAATGTGGTTGAAGATGACGTGGAAGTAGAAACTATCGAAATCAATACTGAGGACGATAAAGATGTGGAAGTGGTAATCGCACCTCCAGTAGAAGCACCTGTAGAGGAAGAAGAGGAAGAGGTTATCTTCATGGTTGTAGAGTCTATGCCAGAGTTCCCTGGTGGTCAGCAAGCACTCTTTAAGTACCTTGCAGAAAACGTTAAATACCCAGTTATCGCACAAGAGAATGGTATTCAAGGTCGTGTAATATGTCAATTTGTGGTAAACAAGGATGGTAGTATTGTAGATGTTGTTGCTGTACGTTCTTCTGGTGAGCCTTCATTAGACAAAGAAGCTATCCGCGTGATTAAGTCCATGCCAAAATGGAAACCAGGTAAACAACGTGGTAAGCCAGTACGCGTAAAATACACTGTACCTGTAAACTTCCGTTTGCAATAAGTATTGCATGTTTCGTGCGATGGATTTATCCATCCAAAATATAGAATTTTGTAAGGGTGTCGGCGCTAAGCGTGCCGACATTCTTCGTAAAGAGCTCGGGGTGAAATCCGCGCTCGATATGTTATACCAGTTTCCATACAAGTACATTGACCGAAGTCGTTTTTACTTTATCCATGAGATTGACGACGAAGACACTTATGTACAAATAATAGGTCATATTACCGAATGGCACACCATTGGCACTGGTGCTACAGCACGTTTATCTGCAACCTTTACAGATGGAAGACACACTATCGAACTTATATGGTTTAAAGGGATTAAATATCTCAAACTAGAACGTAATGTTCAATATCTGCTTTTTGGAAAACCCTCACGCTTCAACCATCAATACAACTTCGTGCATCCAGAGTTAACACCTATGGCGAAGGTTAAACCTGAGATGACACAAGGGCTAGAACCCTATTACAATACTTCAGAAGGGATGAAACGTGCAGGACTCAACTCCAAAGCCATTCGCAACATTACTGCCGAATTGATGCCGCTACTACGACAAAATGGTGTGCGTGAGACATTAGGCATTGACCTAATTGAGCAACAACGCCTTATGCCACTCAGCGAGGCATTGGCAAATATTCATTTTCCGAAAGATTATATTGCCATGCAAAAGGCACGTGAACGGCTGAAGTTTGAAGAACTCTTTTATATTCAGTTGCAAATTCTGCGACAAATGAAACGTCGTGAAGAGAATGAAGGTTTTCGTATGCCTATTGTTGGGAAAGCGTTTCATGAGCAATATAACTCGCTCCCATTCCCTTTGACTAATGCGCAAAAACGAGTTCTTCGTGAGATACAAACAGACTTGAAAT
This sequence comes from Paludibacteraceae bacterium, assembly GCA_017546705.1. Classification (GTDB taxonomy): domain Bacteria; phylum Bacteroidota; class Bacteroidia; order Bacteroidales; family Paludibacteraceae; genus Colicola. The sequence goes on along the minus strand of JAFYSB010000056.1, from coordinate 27,529 downwards.
CTGGTAAGCAGATGAATCGTTTGCTTCAAGGTGATGTAGGTAGTGGAAAGACTATCGTAGCGTTGCTGACTGCCCTGCTTGCTCTAGATAATGGCTATCAAGCATGTATCATGGCTCCCACGGAGATTCTTGCGAATCAACATTATGAAACTATTACCCAATTGCTCGGCGCGTTAGATGTCAATTGCCAATTATTAACAGGATCTACCACGACTAAGCAACGCCAACCTCTACATGAACAACTACGCAATGGCGAAATTGATATACTCATTGGTACACATGCACTCATCGAGAAAGACGTCCAGTTTGCAAATCTTGGATTGTGTATTATAGACGAACAACACCGTTTTGGTGTGGCACAGCGCGCTAAACTATGGGAGAAGAATGTCCGTCCTCCCCATGTGTTAGTTATGACTGCGACCCCTATACCACGCACTTTAGCGATGACCGTCTATGGTGATTTGCACGTGAGTATCATTGATGAATTGCCACCAGGAAGGAAACCTGTACATACACTTCATTACAACATCGAACGGCGTACGACGATCAATCAGTTTATTACCCAGCAGATTGATCTTGGGCGTCAGGTGTATGTGGTTTATCCACTCATACAAGAGAACGAGAAACTTGATCTGCAAGACTTGCAAAATGGCTATAATCGTTTATGCGAGAGTTTTCCTAACTATAGAATTTCTATGGTGCATGGACAGATGCGCGCTAAGGATAAAGATGAGCAAATGCAACGCTTTGCTAAAGGTGAAACACAGATATTAGTTGCTACAACTGTGATAGAAGTAGGTGTAAATGTACCCAACGCTAGCGTGATGATTATAGAGAATGCAGAACGCTTCGGACTTAGTCAGCTACATCAACTACGTGGACGTGTAGGACGTGGTGCAGAGCAGAGTTATTGTTTGTTACTAACCAAGTTCGAGATTAGCAAGGATACCCGCAAGCGTATGGATATCATGGTGGCTACCAACGACGGATTCCGCATCGCAGAAGCAGACTTGCAATTGCGCGGTCCTGGCGACCTTGAGGGCACGCAGCAATCAGGCTTACCATTCGAATTGCATATTGCTAGCCTCACCCATGACGGACAAATTCTGGAAATAGCTCGCCAAGCGGCACTCGCTATCTTAGATGCCGACCCATTGCTAGACGAGATGCACAACCGCATCTACAAACAACGGCTTGACCTTCTTCGTCAAACCGTTGTAAACTGGGGAGAGATATCTTAATCTTATCCATTTATCCTATATGTACGTTATTGCGGGCAAAAAGGTAGATGTATATTGGGATAAACATCAGTGTTTTATAATATAGTATGGAATATTGAGAGTTTGAATTTCGCGTTCATACCATTCAAACAAATACTCACGAATATTAGGATTCTCCCGTACAGGGTCTGGTTGCCAAGGCATATCAGGATAGCAAAGTAAGTATATGTCCATTGGATAGCGATGGAGTGCTTCGAGCACAAAATCAGGTACTATGCCATACTTATGCTCAAACCAAACCTTGGTAATGATCAATTCTGTATCGAAGAATACAAGTGTATCTTTAGTTGAAAACGCCTGATGTAGTTCCTCTAGTTTCTGTATTTGTTGTCGGGCTATTGCCACAATATCCTCATAGGTGTAGAAATAGTCAGGTGACAAATGCTCCATGTATTCGCGTGCATATTCTGGAATTAGCACACCGTTGTAGCGGTGTGCTAAATATGCAGAAAGAGTCGATTTTCCAGTGGACTCTGGTCCTATGATACCGACTTTATACATTAGCGAGTGAGCATCAGTTTGATATTGATACCTACGTTGTCAGCTTTGATAGGATATGATGAAGATATGAGTGGTGTAGTGCCTTGATGATCATAGAAGAGTTGCAAATTAATTTTTTGCGACAATACATAATCAGCACTAATCTTAATACCAAAGACTTTATTTCCAGAACTAGCTTGAGTGATACCTTCTTCTACTTTGCGCAGCAATGTCTTGATATCTTTGTAACTTACATCCACATTGAGTTTGAGATCATTGCTTACTTTCTTCTGTCCACCATCTCGATTCTTGGTAATAAAGTTCAAATCCTTGATAGTGTATCCTGCACCGATGACAAATTCGTCGGTATGTCCTTCTGTGATTTGTACAGAATTGACATTCAAAGAGATATTTCTTTGTTTGCGATACTCAACTTTTGCTGACAAAGAGTTTTTCATGGTCATATTCAAACCGATGAGTGGTGAGAAATTCTCGGTTAATGTTACCGATGAGATGTCATACGCCGACGATGGGATCGGATTGTCTGTTGCAACATCGCGTACAAAACCAACTTGCTTATTGTCTAAATCTAAGGCAGGTACCCAAGTGGAGAAACTAGAGTAACTACCAATAGCATATTTACAAGTGTAAGCATGTGTCAGGTTGACAGACTTGAAGTGATCGCGCATCCATGGCAGACGTCCTAATCCGTCGAAAGTAACCGACCAGTTAGGTAGAATGTTTAGCAATCCAAGGAAAGGATTCAGTCCTACATTAGATGCGTCACGACCCGTGTATGCTGCTAAGAATGCAGGTACTAGCACATCAGCCGTGTTATTAGCGATTCTTCCATGTGATTTTTCATATGGTTTACCGCGTAAATTTGTTGGTATAAATCCGGCATTTGGATATACTATGCCATTATATTGTTGTTGTACGCGTGAGTTGATTACATCGCGATTATTTAAGAACTGACTGAAGGTTTCCGATGCAAAATTATCATCAGCAGTACCAATACGTTGGAATGCAGTACCAATAGCCACTTGAGTAATGTTGAATGAACCTGTCATGTTTTCTTGCAATTGGTCATAGGAGTAGATGATGGAACTTGATTGTGCTTCATAGCGTTTTCCATTGACCTGAATCTTAAAGCCAGGGAATGGTTCTACTACAAGTTTAATATCCAAATCACTCGTTTTTGCACGTGTGGCAGGTTGTACTACTGAAGTATCATTTGACAACCATCCATTTTCTTTAGCTTTTTCTACAAAATCATCGGTAAATCCACCAAAGGCAAAATCAAATCCAGGGGCATACATGTCATTGAAGCGTTGTTGCCCCATAAATCCAGCCTGTGGTGCAAAGCCTGGGATAGTCAGCGAACTAGTGTTGCGATAGGTGACTTGCACCTTGCGTAACATGGTGCCAAAGTAAGCAAACATATCACCAGTTATTTGAGCAGGTGTACGCTTGTTTGGGTCTTGCGTTGTTATCTTGATGGATACGTTCTCAAGTTTGACAGGTGATTCCACGCTGATTTTAGTCGTAGAAAGAGTGTTATATTTTAGTTTTACATCTTTGCCATCAGCAGTGGTTGCTGTCAATTTTAGTGATTCACTGCCTAAACGGTGAGTAATTTCTTTGCTTTCTCCTGCCTCAAGAGTCACGGTTGTGGTATAATCCTTTGCGCGGAAAGCACGTCTGCGAGTTGCACGTTGATTATAACGTTGCGTCATTTGCTTCCAATATTTAGATTTACCATAGAGCGTTTCAAAGTTCAATGCTCCATCCACTTGCCATGCACGTGTACTACTTACCACATTACCCAAATCGGCGGTACTGTTGTTCGATTGTACCGTACGATTCCAATTGTATGTAGCATTGTAGGATGCGTTTGCTGTCAATGCCTCCAAGTATGGTATACGATTGAATGGCACATTCCACGACGCGGAGAATAATTGTTGATAGGTATATGGTGTACCCCATGTTGCCAAACTACGTTGTATAGTGTCTTTCCATGCCTCGTAATAGTCATTGGTGAAGGCATAGTCTTTGATGATTTCAGGAGTATAATAACCTTCATCCACCGTAGAGTTCATCGCTGTTTGGAAGGTGAACTTCATATTTTTAGTTAAGTCATACTTAAAGTCGAAGTTACGATCCCAAGTAAAGTCTTTGGAGAAGGTTAAATCCATGTTGTTTTGTACAGGCGCACCCAAATCTGCAGTGTTGAAGTCACGCATCTTCAAATGGGTAAAGGTGCGGTGCATATTGGTGTTGAATGCCCACGATTGCGGTAGGTAGTAGAAGTTTAATTCGCTTAGGAATTTCACTTTTTGTACTGCCTTCACCTCTTTGAATGGTTCCCAAGGCTGCGGATTGAAATTATAGGAGTAGTTGAAACTACCCTTATAATCTCTACTCAAGTCTTGTTCGATCTCTGGTGAATATTGCTTCTGCTCGTTATAGCTAGCAGAGATAGAGAAGTTCGCAGGGTCGTAGAACATGTTACGCTTCTTAGAGTGGATGTCCACCTTCAAATTGGATACAGAGAAACTTGTTGATTCGTGTGTGGTATTTGCCATCGAGCGAATAGAATCCTTCTCTGCTTTGGTCTCGTATGTGTCTAAACTTTCTGACAATTTGATATCCGTATCCAATGGGTCGAAATCAGGTGTTTCTGTTTGGTTGGTATAAGACACATACAACGGAATCTGCAACTTCGCTTTCTCAGGGAACAAACGTCCGCCCTCTAATGCTGCACTTACAGAAAGTTGATACATATCTTCCATATTGCGGTCCAACACGTTGGATTCTATTGATCCATATCCTGCTGTTTCCAAACGGCCTGCCACATTCACTTGTGCAATATCACTAATGCTCAATGCTGCATTGGCCATCGCAGCTATACCACCCTGCTCATTAAATTCACTCAAACGTAACTCATTGACCCACACTTCGCCACTAACCTCATCGGTAGTCTTGTTGCGGATACCAATCATGATGGATTGAATGTCTTCCAATGTAGGATTACCCAAGATCGTAATCTTATTCTCCAGATTCTCGGGATCATAAGTCTCGTATGGGATTGTATTGCCCACGTTGGTGTTGCCCGAACGTTTAGCACGATTGCGGTCCATCTTAGCTTGTGTAAGGGCACTTAATGCAAAATCAAATTGATTCCTCCATACCTTTTCACGATCTTCGCGATTGTCATCATTATACAACCCTTCTGGCGTTAAGTTCAATGGGATCTCATATTCATAATAGTTGTTTTTGATATCCGATCCCAAACGGATGAAGCACGAAACATCTTTGTCTTCAATAGCTTCATATTGTGGTAGGCACTCGGCATGCACAAACATTTGCAAGCGCTTGTATTGACGCATATCATATACCACATTCTTGTATACAGCACGTGCATCTTTTGGAGCCAAATGATTAAAACGGAATACCATGGACTGCTCGTTTTGCTCAATCAATTGAGCTTGACCGGGGTCTGTCTGACGAGATACACCAGGAGGTAATACGTAGTTAACAGGCGTACGATTAGAGTTCTCTTCGATATTCACTGCTTCTACCACCATCGAACCGCTAGTAGTGTATGGGTTGGCAATATTGTATTGGTTGTTTGCCGCATCTTGATATAGGCCTTTGGTATAGTTTCGCCATTCGCCACGTACCAAGTCCAATGTTGCCAAACGCAAGTGAGTCTCCTGCGAGAAATTAGTCATGTAGATACGTGCAAAACGAATTGATTTGAAGTTGCGAATATTACCTACTTTCTTCATCGTTGCACTATCACCGCGCAATGGAATCTTGAATTGATACCATTTTACTTTGACTGTTTCCTTGTTCCGCAAGGTTACATTTGTTTCCATGATACTTGCGATATGCTGTTGTCCTACGCGTTGCATATCTTCTTGTCGCAAGGAAATATGGTAGCGATAGAAGCGCTCATTATCATTCAGCGTATTATCCTGGTTAATATCCTCAATATCAGGTTGCAAGGTAGAAGCCGTTCCATAGGCATCATATTCGCCCATCTCGGGAGAGTTACCTTCGGTACCATTGAAACGTTTATAGCGCTCCAAAACAGGTGTTTCACGTTGGTCGTAATCGTCTCCACGATAATAGTGATAATTATCACCAGCAGGGTCATTCAATGGTGAGAAATCATCTGTCGCCCACATATCCAATACAGCTTGATCCACTCTGTTGCGTAGAGTAGCCACATAGTCTGCATATGGCTTGCTACCATTATAGTCGAATAGAAATTCGTCTGCGGTACTCAGTCCATTCAGACCCACATCTTGTTTTTCTCTTGCGCCAGCTTCGTTGGCAAACGCCACAACTGTACTCGTTGTTTTAGGACTTCTACCCCAAATGGTTCTATCTATTAATGTTTCATCGTTATTTAGTGGCAAACCATGCTCAAAGCTCTTCTTGCCATCGCGCAAAATATCTTCGCTCACATCGCCCAAGTCAATATACAAGTCACCACCTTCAAATGCCGCATCTGCATTGGTCAAGAATGGGTCCATCAACCAAAATTCGATATACTCGATATTCGCTTTTTCAAAATCGGTATTATCCAATTTGCGCATGATACCGCCCCAGCGTTGCTTTGGATTAGTCAACTTGCCATCAAATCCAATCTCGTCTGCGGAAATATTATACGGACCACGCTCTTCTGGGTAGAAGCTCAAGTTCATCACCGCCAATTTCGAATCTGCATTAGGCAGCGATTGCTTGTCTGGGTAAATCTCTTGCTCCATGACCACACGCGTACGATGGTCAGACATGGCCTCGGGATCATCCTTAATGTGCTTTGGTGTATTGCTTTGAGGAATACCAAAGATTGGATCTACAGTGTACCATGCCAATAATGCACGGTTTTTATTGTATGCAATGTCGTTACTTTTATCTGCTTCTACAAATTTATCCCCCGTAGGAGTAGATGCCAATCGCCAATAGCTTGGGTAATGAATATCAATATTAGTCTTTGTTGCCTCAAAGTCGTCAATATATGCCGTACCAACTTGACCAACGTCTTTCGTGTGACCTGGTATAAGGTGTGCAAACTCAGCATTCAATTGGAAGGTCGAAGGGGCTGTAGCCTCTATCCAAGGTACTTTGTCAATCAACAAAGTCAGCCATTGCAATTCCGTCTTCCAACTGGTGTTCACACCCCAAATGGTATTTGCCAATGGCTCACTACCCGTATTCACCTTAGTTGTTAGCGGTTTCTCGCGCAAGTGCATGATGGTACCGCCAACTGTGAAATCCTTATTAAATTCATATTCCAAATGGGCACCAAAGAGCGACTTGCGTTGCATGGAGAATAACGATTGGTTCTCCAATTTTACATCCACATTCGTTCCCGCATCAATAATGGATTGGTTAAGAATCGTCACCGTTCCCATGGTATAATCCACAGTGTAATCTACGTTTTCAATCAACGTTGCACCACCAGCAGTTACCACCACACTTCCACGAGGAATATTCATCGCATTCAAACGAATCTCGTTGCCAGCACTACCTTTGTATTTACCCATCAACACAAATTTATTCTTCTCCGACAACTCTTGTGCGCTGACCAGCGTCGAGTCATAAAGCTCTTGGAAAATATATTTCTCTGCAATTGTAGGGTTGCCTATCGCTTGCGCCAAGTGACTACCAAATGGCTCCAATACAGGGAAGATGATTCGTCCAGAAGAGGATAGGGCAGTATAGCCTTCCACGTAGTCAAAGCGTCCATCAGGAGAAGCGTTATTACGTGAGTCCAATCGGTCAAGGTTCATCACGCGCAACAACTGTTTACCCTTAATATCTCCCTCCATCAAGTATTGCATCTCCGTTCCTACCGAGTCATTGCGGTATTGGATGTACAATTCAAACTTATCGCTTGATATTTGGCTTGCTCCTAATGAATAGACGTTTTTCATCATCAAATCCCATGTGCCCTTGTTCTTGTGAGTAGGAGCATTGTTGGTGCTCTTCAACATCTTGAGCAACAATGCATTAGGTGCACCCATGTTATCGCCGCCGTCTGTTGAGAACTCACCCACTTGATACACTTGTCCACCATAGGTATACTCATAGGCTACAGCCAACACCTCGTCTTGGTTCAATGCGGTTTTCAAGGAGATATAACCCAATGCGGCATTCAATGTGTATTCGCCGTTATTGAGCAATCGAGCAGACTCAATCTTCTCATAATCTTCACTCAAGTCCATATCCGTCAAGTTTTGCATCACAGAACTAATCTGTTGAATATCACGGATATTTGTATGCTCCATGGCCAAAGTTTGATAGAGTGAGTTCGCTTTGTTATAAGGCATTCGTGCTCCCGAAGTTGCACTAATAGATGCGTTCAAAATATGTTGTGGGTCATTCTCACCCAAGTCGGTCAGCGCCACGATATTACGTGCTTGATCATAATTGCCACGTTTGTTGGTTACCCACACTTCAATACGGTTGATGGTCACACCACTCGCAATATAAGGCAGCGACTGCATAGCCTGCTCATAATTGTCGCGGAAATAATAACTCAAGAAGAAGTGGCGATTCTCATCATAACTATCAATTGGCACCTCAAAGCTGGTTGTTTGTGCACCACCTTTACTCGAAACAGATTGACTTTCAGAGTTTTGTTGCGAAATCAACGCTTGCACTTTCAGCTTACCAAACTTCAAATCGGTCTTGATACCAAATAGTGCACTACTTCCTTGTATCAGACTGCTATTCAAGTTCATAGATACATTACCTGCCTCCAGCGATTGTATAATGTCGTCCTCTTGTCCTTTATAGTTGAGTTTTAAGTTTTGTTGGTCAAAGTCGAACGAAGCTTCGGTGTTATAACTCAAATTCATATTGAGTTTATCGCCCACCTTACCATTTACATTCACCTGAATCTTCTCGTCAAAGTCAAAGATATTATTGTTTCTTGAGCGCTCAGTCAATGCTGGATTGTCCACATATTGGTGTTTAAAACCAAACAACAACTCCGCCGAACCTTGCATTTTCAACTGCACACCACCTGGACCAAACACCTTATCCGCAGGTCCGATGTTGAACTTCATATCCGTGATATCGAACTTCTTCTCATTATCGTGCTCCACTTCGCTAATCTTCGATTGCCAATACTTGCCCATCGTCTCGCGTTCGCTGTATGCACGATATTCGTCCGAGGTCATCAGATATGGTGTCGCGATATCCACATCGCCGATGCGCGTGTGCATCACGTAATATCCTGTCAATGGGTCATATTCAATGCTCGTCTTTACATTATCTGGATTCTCTAGGTCTAGACTACTTTGAGGGCGTGTCAAGTCGTCGTAATTATCCGCACCTACTCCTTCCACCTGTAATGGAGCCATCTTGATACTATCATTCTCTTGCCAAGACACAATAGTATCCTGCTCTTGTGCCCATGCCAACATAGGCAACACGCTCAATAATATAAATAATATCTTCTTCAAAACTCTTAATTCTTATCTCGACATTCGTCTCGAACGATTATTTCAAAATTCTTAATTCAAAATTATCATCAAAGCATCTTCAACGCTTGTCTTATGACTTGCTCCACGCTTGCCTGTGGCTCTGCTTTCAAAATCTTATCTACCACTTTTCCGCTTGCAGCAGCTGCAAATCCTAACATGGTCAATGCACTTACCGCCTCTTGTTTGATTTCACTATCCACGCCTTTCGCCTCTAAACTGTAGCCGCTTGCGGCGTCCTCTAAACTGCCTTGGTTCGCCTCCGAACCAAGGTCTATTTTCAGCACCTTGTCCTTCAAATCCACAATAATGCGTTGTGCAGTCTTAGGCCCCAGTCCCTTCACTTGCGACAGCGCGCGCGCGTTGCCTGTAGCAATAATCTGACGTATCTCACTCGCAGAGTATGCCGACATAATCATTCGTGCTGTGTTCGCGCCAATGCCACTCACGGTCATCAGCATCAAAAACAACTCACGTTCGCCACGAGTAAAGAAACCGAACAAATCGTGTGTATCTTCACGAATAATTTCGGTTACAAATAGTTTCGTTTCCGAATTCTCTTTGCCCACCAACGCAGAATACGTTGGCAATGCGATATTGATTGCATATCCCACTCCTGCGGCCTCAATCACCGCATAAGTAGGGGTCAAATCCGTCAAATTTCCTTTTATATATTCAATCATAATGGTAACTATACACAAAAACGCGCAAAATTACTAAAATTTTTGCACATACACAAGAAAAATCGTACTTTTTTTGAAAAAGATAAATTTATCGATCTGTTCATCTCTGAACAAGAACTAATCTTTCCGCTTTCTTTCTCGTTACCACCTCGATACCACTCCGTTACCACGCTATTACCATCCAATACTTTCCCCGTATCCTCCCACTACTACTGCATGCTTTCACCTTTCAGTTTTCACTTTTCACCTCAAAAATTTGCATACTCGCAAATTTTTCCGTACCTTTGCACCCGCAACTGTCGTACACGAGCTCTGCGAGTGATCGTTCGAGCGTATGCGAGATAAGAACTGTCAACTCTCAACTATCAACTGTCAACTGAAAAAAACGTTATGTCCAAAACAGAAATCGCTACACTCGGTGAATTTGGGCTCATTAAGCACCTCACTAAAGATATCAAACCCGTGCAACCTTCTACCCAAAAAGGAGTAGGTGACGATGCTGCGGTGATGCACTATGCCGACAAACGCACGCTTGTTACCACCGATCTCTTGCTCGAAGGTATCCACTTCAATTTGGAGTACGTACCTCTCAAGCACCTTGGTTACAAGGCCGCTGTTGTCAATTTCTCTGACATCTACGCTATGAATGGCACCCCTACGCAAATCACTGTTTCTCTCGGAATTAGCAAACGTTTCTCCATAGAAGACCTCGAAGAACTCTATGCTGGCATACGCCTCGCATGCGAGAAATATAATGTTGATCTTGTAGGTGGCGATACCTCTGCTTCTATGACAGGATTAACCATCTCCATCACTTGCCTCGGTACAGCATATGACTCCGATATCGTCTATCGCAATGGCGCTAAAGTCAATGATCTTATCTGCGTGACAGGTAATCTAGGAACTGCTTATATGGGACTGCAACTGCTTGAACGTGAACGAATTGTGATGAATGCCAACGAGAATGCTACCCCTGCTTTCGAAGGACGCGAATATTTGCTTGAGCGCCAACTCAAACCAGAAGCACGTCGCGACATCATTGAGCAATTGCACAAAGCAGGAATCAAACCTACAGCTATGATGGATATCTCCGATGGACTAAGCAGCGAACTCATGCACATCTGCACCCAATCCAATGTTGGTTGTTCAATCTACGAAGACAAATTGCCGATCGACTACCAAGCAGCAGCATTAGCAGAGGAAATGAACCTTAATATTGTCACTTGTGCCCTCAATGGCGGAGAAGATTATGAGTTGCTATTTACTTGTAATTTAGAAGATTACGAGAAACTTATCCCATTGGAGGATGTGTATTTGATTGGTCATATCACCAAGTCCGAGCATGGTGTCAATCTTATCGGCCGCAATGGTGAAGAACTCTCACTTCAAGCCCAAGGCTGGAATGCTTTTAAGAAATAACCATTACATATACCAAAACGCCACTCTCCAATTTGAAGAGTGGCGTTTTCTATTTCAACAAAGTGTTAATGGCAGAACATAATTCCCACATACAATCTGGGACCTGTAGGGAATACCAACTGCTTGTTAGCAAATGCCAACATCCAATCCAAACGGAACGTAGCATGTATGCGTTTGGTGATACAATAATCCATACCCACATACGGATTCACATAACCAAATCCTTGCTTGTGCAGGATAGCTACGCTTTCTGATTGCCAATCGTCTTGACTACCATCCACGATAGACAATGTGCGCATGGCACCACCACCTACCGAGCCACCAATATAGGGCCATACTTTCTCCATACGCCAGCATGCATCGGCAATCACGCCGCCCCAACCAGTACGGATATAACTACCTTTTTGCAGAAAATCGTGTTGGTCAGTCATGCCACTCTTTACATTGGAACTAAAGCCCTCACAACCAATTCGCAAGTGCTTCATTAGATTGACACGCATCGAACCGCCCAAACCATAGGTCAAGCCTTGCATACTAATTTGTTCACCTGTTGGCAGGATAGCACCCGCGGGTTGCCCAAACAAATAGCCCGCATGCACCATCATACCACCACTACAACCTTGAAATACACGTACCTTTTCTTTTTTAAGAGCAGTAGTATCATTTTGTGCAAATACCATAGCACTACACCAAAGTAGTATGTAAAGTAGTTTGTATCGCATCAATTAAAGGTCTATTATATAATAAGTTATAATGATTATTCCCAATATTCTTTATAATGATTATTTCAACTTTTCTGCATAGTGAAGTTGCGTAGTATCGCCTTCTAAAATGTATTGCAAGTCTTGCAAAATACGCTCTGGGTGAACCGTACCCGATTCCCAAAAGTCATTGGCTCCACTAGGCAATGCCCTGCGACGGAAATTATACACTTGCCCCGTTTGAAAAGCTTTGAACCAAGTATGTTTCTTATCTATTGCCTCTAATTCCTTCAAACTATTAGCTTCACAACCCACCCATACATCCGCTTGAGCAAAATCTTGAATGGCTTGTTCCATGGTCAGTGGAATAGATGAGGTAGAAGGATGGTTTTCATACTTGTATTGTGCCCCTGCATCGCGAAATAAATTACCCATAAATGTTCCCCCCGCTGGCACATACCAAGTTCCTCGCCACGACATACCGGACATGATACTCTTGCCTTTAAACTTTAAACTATCAACTTTCAACTGCTCATATGCGTCCATGACGCTCGCGTATATGCTGTCCGCCTTGGTCGAACAACCAAAGACGGCGCCAAACACGCGTATCCATTCGGCGCGAGCGAGTGGGGTAGTCTCGGTCCATTCGTTGCAATACAGAATAGGGATACCCAATGCCTCTACTTGTGCGGGAATAGGGTCGCCTTGAGCGTAGGTGTAGAGTATCACGAGATCGGGATTGAGTAAAAGGATTTGTTCCATACTAGGTTGCATATCATCCCCAATATCTGTGATACGCTCACGCTCTTCCTCACTCAGATTATAGACACGCTCTGGGCGACAAACTCCTACCACTTTGTCCATCATCCCCAACTCGCTGATAAACCCCATATGCGTAGCCGAGGTGCAGACAATGCGCTCATAAGCTTGGTTGAACGCCAATTGTTGCATCACTTTGCCCTTCTGCCAAGGAGAATAAATTGTTATAGTAGTGCTATCTCCTTGTCTGTCAATGCTAAAAGAAGCGTTATTATCTATGACAGATGTATTGGCTGTAGGTTGGCATGCCACACATACCAACCCAAGCAAACACAGTATGAAATATAGTCTTGTCATTCTTTATTATTTCCCACTGATTTCACAGATGTGCACTGAACTTTTTATTGGTGATAATCTGTGCAATCTGTGGGCGGAATTAAATTACCTTCAACTCGCTTCCTGGGAAGTAGTGCGCCAAGATTTGCTCGTAGGTATAACCCTTGGCAGCCATCACAGCAGCACCGATTTGGCACAAGCCTACGCCGTGTCCCCAACCTGCACCAGTCAATATAAAGTCGCCATTTTCGTTGCGATCAACAACAAAAGCACTACTATACAAGTGGCTCTTGCTCAACCATTTGCGGATCTCCAACTCCTTGCCAATCACCATGGTTCGCTTGCTACCTACGATTTGCATCTCATACAAACGAGCAGATGGACCACGCTTGATTGGTACGAGGTCGAGTATCTCGCCGAAATCGATACCCGAGCGCTCGCGGATGATGTCGCTGAGTTCCTCTTTGGTGTATTGTACGGTCCAGCGATAAAAGTCTTTGGTTTCTTGGTCGTAGTTGTTGAGCACTTGACCAAGTACGCGTGCGTCATTGGTGTTGCAGTATGCAGAAGGCGAAGTACGGATAAACTCTTGTGCGTTCTCTTCGATCGTTAGGTCGGGTAGAGGAGTGCCAATCTCATCGCGCACAGGCTCCAAGTATGGATAATGCTCGTTTGCCCATGCGTTTTCAAACACTTCGGTAGCGCCACCGCAAGCCTTGTAGAAGCGTGCGTCGCATACTTTGCCGTCGTACATGAGAACTTGTCCGCGGGTAGCGTCGATGGCTTGCTGCACGTTGGCAGCCGCCTCTGGGTGCTCATCGCGACGTGTGATACCCTCGTAGCGTTGGCAGTGATCATCTGCACAAACATCAAAGCCCTCGTGTGCATCTCTCTCGTACCAGATCACGTGGCGGTCTGGATCGCTGAGATCAGGTTTGTCTGTGCAAGTGGATGGGCTGATGATAGGACGAAGTACCCAACTGCGAGAGATAACAGCGTGTGCTTTCAAGAGCTCCAAAGAAGAAGTAGCAGACATTTCAGAGGTAATAACTGAGCTGAGGTAATCTTCTACGTCGAGACGGTTGATAGCAGTTTGTGTACCATCTGCGTTGTCGCGTATCTCGAGTGTGCCTTCAAACTCTTGGTCCTCGAGGCGGTCCCAGTGAAAACCGATACCGATGCGAACGTTCTTGAGGAGAAATGTAGGATGTTCTGGGGTGGAGTGAGGGCCTGGAATAACGGCCTCAATCTTTGGGGCAGTCATGACGCCCACTGCAATTTGGTGTTTCATGCGTGTATGTTATTTGATTAATTCTTCAATGATACCAGGTATCTCTTTGTTTTGGAATATACCTGCAAAATTCTCTGCACCAGCGCCGTAGGCAAAGATAGGTACTACTGTTCCGCTATGACCTTTGGTGCTAAAGCTGAGTTGCATGCCCTCTGGTTGGTTCACAGGGTAACTTTTGTATGATACGCTTGTGCCGCCTGTTTCGTGGTCAGCAGTTACAACAAGTAAGGTGTTAGGATGTTGGTTTACATAAGCAACCAGTGCTTTCAATGTACGATCAAACTCCTGCATCTCTTCTACCATACCTTCGGCATCGTTGTTATGTCCGTAGCCATCGATGATAGCGCTTTCCACCATCAAAAAGAATCCTTTAGGGGCATTCTTCTCCAATTGCTCTAGGGTTTTGATGCATGCTTTCTCGAGGTATCTGTCTGGCTCTGCAAAACGGATGCTATCGTTTGTATCGTCGGTAGCCGCTAGTTGGGCAGCTAGGCATACTTCCGCTCCATCAGCAGCGCTAGCGGTCTTGGTGCTTGGTTTATTGCGGCGGTGAACATCGCTCATTTGTAGGATGCCTACAAACTTCTCAGACTGACTGTTGAGCACGGATTTCCAATCTAGATATACATCATAACCCTTATCGATGAGTACTGCGGTCATATCCACAGAGTCAGGGCGATTGATAAATGCAGTCAAACCTGCACCAATGGCGATATCCACACCACTTTCGGTGAATTGTTTGGCTATGGTATAACTATCTTTGCGAGAAGTTACCCCTGCGTAGAATGCTCCTGGTGTAGCTTCTGTGAGAGTGGTATTCACGACAATACCTGTCTTTTTACCCATCTTTTGGGCTTTTTTGAGAATACTAGTGAGTTGTACGCTATCTGATCCTACGCCAAGGAAACCGTTGCATGTGCGTGTTCCTGTAGCAAGTGCGGTACCACCAGCAGGCGAGTCAGTCACATAGTTGTTAGCAGAGCATGTTTCGTTGAGTCCGATCACAGGTGCCATCTCAAAGCCAGTCTGCTCGTCAGCGGTTAGCAGCAGCGATGTTACGGCACCAAAACCCATACCATCGCCGATGAGATAAATCACATTGGTTGGCTTGTCACATGTGGATGTGCAACTGCTCAGTAGCATGACCAATGCCATGGTGGATAGGAGAATCTTTTTCATATTGCTAGTGAATTATAATTTAAAGTGTACAGGCATGTCAAATTTTACACGTACGGCTTTACCATCTTTAAATCCAGGCATCCACTTAGGCATTTTGCTGATTACACGTACAGCCTCTTGATCTAGTAACTCGTTGCCTGAACTTTCTTTAATGGTTACGTTTGTTACGCTTCCGTCTTTTTCTATGACAAAAGTACACTTGGTTGTACCTTCTATCTTTTGTTTGCGTGCTGCTGAAGGGTAAACGAGGTTTTTATTTAAGAAATATGCCATAGCTTCTTTTCCACCTGGAAACTGAGGAAAAACATCAGACTGAACAAACTCCTTAACTGCTTTTTGCATTGTGTCTTGAACTTGTGTGGTATCTTGTGCTGCTGTCATTGTTATCGAAGCAAAGATAATAAGAATAAACTGTTTCATAAAATATAATAGTTAAATATTTTTTATTAATTTCAAAAAATGTATTCTCCTAAAATAGCAAGATATACGCCAAGGAGCCCGCACTGATGATGATCCAAAGCAAAATGCCTTGGAGCAAGGGACGGATGCCGACGGATTTGATGACATCTACGGATAGGGAGGCGCCAATGAAGAACATCGTGATGATAAGTCCCTTGCGTGCAATACCCGCGATGAACTTACCCACTTCAGGAAAATCCGCCAAAAGGTAGGTGTTGATAAGCATGGCCACAATAAAGAACAAGATAAACCATGGAATACTGATTTTCTTGCCCTCGCTGCGGAAAATGACTGATGTGACTAATGCTAGCGGGATAATCCACAATGCACGGGTGAGTTTGATGGTCGTAGCCACTTGCAGGGCTTCTTCGCCATAGGCGGCACCTGCACCGACTACGGAACTCGTGTCATGAATAGCGATAGCAGCCCATGTGCCGAACTCTTGTTGGCTTAGTCCCAACCAATGACCCATAATAGGGAAAAGGAATAGTCCAATGGCATTGAGGATAAATACCGTAGCCAATGCCATGGACATATCGGTGTCTTTAGCTTTGATGATAGGTCCTACAGCTGCAATAGCACTACCGCCACAGATAGCTGTGCCCGAGCTGATGAGGTAGGACGTGTTACGGTTGAGTTTCAGTACTTTACAACCGATAAACATGCCGATGAGTAAAGTGCCAACGACGGATATAATCGTAAAGAGCATGCCCTCCTTACCCGAAGCGAGCGAGGCTTGGAGATTCATACCAAAACCTAAACCGATGACGGAGTATTGGAGGAGTTTCTTAGAGACTTGCTTGTTGAAAGTGGGATAGGCTTGTCCGCAAAGTAGGGCAAAAACTAAGCCAATAAACAGCACCACAGGAGGTGTTACCCACGTCGAAAGGAAACGGAGCGCAGGGATATAATCGCAGAGCAAGCAAAGTGTGAGAATGGATAGCAGTGCGATGTATATATGGCGGTTGTATTTGCGGAGCACCATGTTAATTTTGAATTAAGAATTATGAATTTTGAATTATGAACTTCCGTTGGTGTATGTACTAGAAAATCTAAATACTCTGCAAAGGTACTGCTTTTTTTTGAGATTTGCAAGAGGTGTGTTAAATTTGTAGGCAATAACTATTGATAGGAAGGATAAGGGTGATGTAATCTCCTACGCGCTGAGCGCGAGAAATCTTATAAAATCCAATTTGCTACGCTACAAACCTCGCTTTTACTAAGTTCTCTGAAATAAATTGCAACCGCTCCGCATTTTGGGGAAATCCCAAAACGCGACCGCTGAATCTTAAGTAAATGCAAAGTCTGCACTTGAAGAAACAACTCTATATTAATATAGTGATGCCGTATCTTCGGCATAATAGTGTTTTTGTGCCGAAGATTGAGGAAATTGAAGGTGAATTAGATATATAAAGCAAGCGGGAAGTGTTGTAAATCAATCGCTTCCCGCTTATAGTGTTTTTTAGAAAAAAGCTTTCGCGTGCCGAAAGTTGTGCCGAAAGATTGTAATTCTTCTATTGTTGCAAGAAAAGGTGTAACTTTTCTTCTGGTGAGGCGGCTACTTGAAGGGATTTTTCCAAATCTTTTGTTTTTGTAGTAGCAAATAGAATCATTTTATCATTTATTTGATCTAACAAAGTTATCGCATTAGATAAATCAGTTATAGACTTGCCAACAATTCCGTCATGTATATGCTTTGCTATTTCAATATAAGCATTATAGATTATAGGTTTCTTTGCTATCTTACTGCTGCTATTCTCTCTTGAATATTTTTGATAATTAGATGAAGTTGATGACGTTTTTGTATATAATGAAGCGACTTCCTTACATTTATTAATTGCTTTTGGTGCGATTGCCCTAATTTGTTTTAGTGTATCTAACATTTCAGGATTGACTCTATCTAGATAGTTTTTCAAAGAATCCAAATCTTTTGGATCAATAGAATATTTTTTTTCATAGTAACTTTTGTTTATATTAGTCGCGAATTTAATTAATGTTTTCCTATGTTTATTCACTTCACCACAAACGATATTTTCTACATTTATATCTAACAAGGTTAAAAGTGTTTTGTCCTCTTTTTTATGTAGCAAAGTACATTGCGTTTCTCCATAAAACGAGTTGTATTTTTGCCATTCGGCTCCAGTACAGGCATTGTATGTACTTGCTACTTTTGAGAAAAGTTCATTATATTTTTTAACACGCACTTCTTCTTCCAATTTGGCTTGTTCTTCGCGTTCTGATTTCACTCTTTTCAATGAATCCAACAGTTGACTAACGAACTCAATATCTCTATCTAACAAATCATATCTAACCTCTTTTTTACTTCCATAAGGTTTGGTGCCCTCGTAAATTGTACTCACATAAATTATAGAATCACCTATGTCATCTCCTTCCCCTGATTTATACTTCTCCCACCAATCAATATCATTAAGCGAAATATAGGGTTTGGTGAAACGTGGGTATTTAAGAATAAAACTACAACGGCAAGCAGTGAATCCAAAATCAATAACTACTCCTTCTGAATAATATGTGTATTGTCCTGCTCCATATTTATTGCCAGCTTCAAAATCTACATACTTTGCATTATTGAAATCTGGAGCTATATTTTGATAGTTATCAAGTATCTCTCCCTCTTGTTTTAATTCAAATGTTGTTCCATCTACAAGCACTCCATTTTCTGCTTTACCAACAAGAGTTAAAAGTTGATAGTTTGCATGTCGTGCATTGAAAGAAATGTTGATATTTCCTGTTAAATAACTATCAAAAACTTCTACCGTGAAATTTTCTTTCTGATCACGCACTTTTTCCCACATAGTACTAACCTCGTAAGCTCCATTTGTCACATTATAATCAACTCCTTTAGAATAATCAATGTATTTTTCGTAGTGTGACATGTTGCACGAATAGGTAAAAGTGCCTGTTATTTTATTGTGTTGATAATTGCAGGTTACCGTTTTCTTTCCTTTACGAGCATTGTTATTTATAGGTGCTTCCGTCACCGTCATTTTTCCATGCTTTATTTCTTCCCCATTGTCATCAAGATAATAGGAATAAGTGACTGTTACATCATCGCCCAAGTCAAGCGTTTTGGTTTGAACTGTTTGAGCGTTCATCGAAATGGCAATGAATGCCAATGTCGTTAAGATAAATGTTTTTTTCATGATTGTTATATTTAATTTGTTAATGAATTCCAATTAGTGGTTCATATTTGCGAGCGAGTTCTGTCTCGAAAATCTCTTGTACAGGTATTACATCGCATGGCAAAACAATAATATGCAGTTTAAACCTTAAGTTCATTGCTTTTGCCCAATCGTTGAGTTGTAGTCCATGTGATGCTTGATTTAGGTGATAACCAAGATGTTGGATTATTCTTCCTACAATATATTGTTGCACTTTACCCACATAAAGCGTATCTTCTTTTGCTACAGCTTTTTTAAGAACACGAGGTGTATATTTTGGCAATTGACTGACGGTTTGTTTGATTTGCTCTGCGTCATAGGGCGATGTGATTTCCCAGCGATAAAGACATGGCAGGTCATCAACTTCAGCTAGTTGCTCAAACATTGTTTTGAAAGGAGTTGCATAGCGGACATCTTCCATGTCACGGTATTTGTCTTCAAAATCCTTGCTATCAATATCAAAAGACATCTCATTTACAATACCAGTTTCAGCAAGTTGAT
Source organism: Paludibacteraceae bacterium (assembly GCA_017546705.1). Taxonomy (GTDB): domain Bacteria; phylum Bacteroidota; class Bacteroidia; order Bacteroidales; family Paludibacteraceae; genus Colicola. Next base: position 7,760 of record JAFYSB010000056.1, on the reverse strand, counting down.
GAAAACGAGTAGTATATGATTCTGCTGTTTTACGAAAAAAATCTTTTTCCATAACTATAGTGATTGATGAGTTGTTGATATATATATACAAAAAAGCGTGAACTTTCGTTCGTTTCAATTTGATTATCTGAGGTCTTCGACTACCTTATTAACTCAAATCTACGCACGGAAAACTCACGCTAAAAGCATGAGCGTGCATAAACCGTACTTGAGTTAATAATGATTACTGAAGTTGTCGAAGTTCCAGATAATCAAGTTTGGGCTTATAACGCTATATCTTATATGTCGTGCACCGCATTTACGGTGCTAGTGTTCATAGGCAAAAAAATGTTTATTCAGTAAGTCCTTGAATTTTTCGATACAAATCTTTTAAATACAATATTGATATATCAACTAATGGCTCAAACATAAAATTATTTATATGGATATTCTCTGATGTTAACATTAACACTTGATTCATTATATGACAATTATTTTCTAATGTCTGTATATGATGTTTTTTAAATAGTTTGACCAACTCTCCTGTTTGATTTGAATTTTTCTTCATCTCATTAAGTTGCTCAATAGTTAATACACTTTTCATATACTGTTCAGCTTTCAGTCTAATTGCGATTGACAAGACCAACTTATTAGTTAATTCAATTTCATTATCATCCAACATTATTTTATTTGCCTCATCATATACTGCTGATAAATATAATTCATCATCATCGTAATTTATCTTTTCCTTTACTTGTTGTTTGATTGCTAATGTTCGTATGAAAATATCTTTGATGCTGTTAATTGAGATAGTATCCGTGTTATCTTTGATATGCAAACAAGATGTTAGTAACTTAAAGTCTTCACTATCTCCCTGCGTGTATTCTATGATATTACGAGCAAATGGAATACAACTAATAAATGCCCGTTTCGTATTTAATTTGTCTATGATTCTACATTTTAATAAATCAGATCGATATAATCCATGTTTTAATGCAACTTCTCTACTGACATTTTTATTTGCTACAAAAACATTGCCACCAACATTCAATCTCGAAACGATACTTCTATAAAAATCAAAATTATGTGTCAATATTAACATTGTAAATAGTGATTCATTTGCAATATCTGACAAATATTCAATAATAGCATATTTATTTTTATAGTCAAACGAATCTGCGACATCATCGAAAACAATTAAAGTGGGTTTTCCTATTGCCTTACGAGCTTCCAACTCGAATAGATTTTGTAATATAAAAAATGCATGTTTTTCTCCTTTACTTAAATGCTCTAGTAAAACTTTACGTTCTTGCGGAATAGGACCATCAGCGCCATCTTTATATACAAAAATCAATTCTGGTGCTACTTGATTTAGTAAGATATCCGCCTTGTTTTGTAGTTTTAATTTGAATGGAACAAAGAAACGAGAATTAAAAATATCTATTACAAACTCCCATTGGGAACGCGTTTCATTTGCTTGTGCAATAAGTGTTTTAATTGAGTCTATATTGGCACTATACACCCCAACAAGCTCAGAAAATGATGCTTCCGCAGAAATTATATAACCAAGCAATATTTTTTTTCGTAAAGCATCATAGTCAATAAGTTCAGGGATTAAATCTTGATTACTTTGAATAACGTCTTGAAAATTTCTCAAATCAGCATTTGCTTGTAATTTTTTATCAATTTTTTCAAAAAGCTTTTTTATTGTATCATCGGAATATATTTTGTTTAGTTCATTGTCTATCACCTCCTGCATATCATCCTTCGAAGATATAGTATTTTCGTTATGCAATAAAAACTTATGTGAAGCTGCAAAAAAACGATTATCAGATACTGACTTTAATAGTGTGGATACTTGAGCTGTACCAAATGAATTTTCACCGACACTAAATAAAGAAGAACCTTGCAATAATTGTACATATTTATCGAAATATTGGAGGATGTCATCAATGTTTTCTTTTACAAACTGTTCGACTTTGTGTCCTTTGTCAAATAAATCGTTATATCGGAATGATTTATCATTAATATAGGGTGCATTACTCTCTATAAGTTGTTGTATATGCAATAAACAATCAAAGAATGTATCATCGGGGGTGTCTTGAAATGTTTCTATAATTTCAGATTCACAGTCCGTACTTTTTGCAAGTCCTTTCAATTGTTTGATAAAAGTTCTTTTTGCTTGAGTGATTTGAGATAAAATCGCATCATATTGTAATTTTAATTTGGCATTTACCAAGAATGTACTAATTTGTGTTGTTCCATCTTTTTCTTCATTAGAAAATATATAAACACTATCATGTGTTATAGGATTACCATCTAATTGTATTTTGGCAGATGACTCTCTATGTGTATAAATTTCATCACAAGGATTTTTTCCATCTATAAGGCGCTGAAACGTTTTGGTTAAAGAGGTTTTCATTGTGCCATTGGGTGCATAAATAACCCCAACAGATGCTTGACTATAATCTATTTCGTGTTGTAAGAATCCTATTCCATAACAATTTTTTATATCAAGATTTAAGATATTCATATCCTTAATAAATGCAGTTAATATTCAATATTTGTAAAAGAATAATTGTTGATTAATTCGTCTATTCATCCATTCTTGATGCAAAGGAATTGGAATTGTTTTATGCCATAGTCAAATGGCGGCGTTGGAGGGCAGTTAGTACACACTCTGATGCGATTGGATTGAGTCCGCGGAAAGTGGTACGACTTTTAAGTTCTGACAAAGGCATTGTGAGTAGAAGTTTGGCAATGCACTCATCAGCGAATGAGTTGCTAACTACATTCACTCCTGTAAAATCAAGCACAACGCGCTCGTCCTTTTCCAACAAAGGAAGCAACTGCTCACGCACACGCTTACCCAATGGGCGTGTACCTAAATTCTCTCCGTATTCCTTAAAACTGAATGTTACCATAGTTCTTCTAATTCGTTGTCAATTAAAAATACTTCATTATATTGTGCTGCCACATTGGTGCGATTAGCAACCACCTCTGAGGGGTTAATCTCTTTATTAGTACAGAGTTGCAAATAAACGATTGTTCCTTGCCAATATTCACTTTCCGTTGTAGCTTCATTACCATTCTGTACTTGCAATGTGTGATTGCCCGAGCGAACTTCAAAACGCAAACCCGCATCGCGCGCAAGCAAAGATGTAGAATACAAACCAAACCCCATACCCTTACCATCAGTTACTGCATCTTGAATGCACATTCTTAGTGCCTCTTCTTCAGAGATGTTTGTGAACTTTTCGTTCTCAGAAAGCGAAGCTTGTACACCTATGCCATCATCTGCGACTAAGAAACTAAGGATATGATTGGCAGGATCATAGTGCGTGATAACAGTACCTAATTCTTTGCCAGAATGAGTAAGGACATTATCCAAAATCTCATAGAAGCAATAACTCATAGCTTGCAATACAGTAGTTTCAATATCAATATATTGCGTTAAAACACTTACTACTCGTTGGTAAACAGAGTAAATGTTTTTCTCATCAAACACATCAATGGTCACATCGTTGTTTGATGAATGGAAGTATTGTTTTATAAGTGTTGATAGGTTCATACGATAGGCATTAGTCTATTTGGGCGCAAAGATACACTTTTTTTTCGAGATGTGCAAGATTTGTGTGAAAAATGGCCGAAATTTTGTAAAAAAGTTCTGTCGCTCTTCTCTCGGTGTTCTCTCGGTCGTCTCTCGGTGGAATAAGGCAAGGTATAAGAGAGGGGAAATCTTAAGAATCGTACACAAATCGACAAGCTATACGATTTTGTCCGCTACTTCTTGAATCATAGAGCGGAGTACTCTTGGGGTGATACGGTCGAAGCTCTCGCGGTTGGCAACAATACCTACACCACCCATCTCTACAGTACCTGGAGAGAAAAGAATACGCTCATTCTCTGGCGCAAAGAAACATTGAGGGCGAGATTCCTTGCGGAAGAATACTATTGTGTTATAAGATCGCCCTGTGGGCTGTAGATCGGATGCGCCTGTAGATCGGGCTTTGCCCTGTAGATCGCTCACTACGCTCGCTGAAGACTCTGGTTCGTACCATGAGATGATGTTCCAGCGTGGTTCCCATTCTTCGGTGCGGGAAGCACCTGCGGTGAGAGAGCCTGTTTGGCTGGCGTTCTCAGGGATACTTGCCATCGATAGCACTTTTTTCAGTGCTGCTAAATGCGACTGTAAATCAGATTCTTGCACCAATACGGCATTGGCGTAATTGGTGTCAAAATGATCTTCTATCGGCATGCTATGGCGGGGAACTGCTTGGAAGTGCATGTGGTCGGGCGCACTAGCACCGCACATAGGACCATTATAGAAAATACTCATCTCAGGCATCGCTTGAGCCAAATGCAGCATAGACTCCATGTGTGGAGCAAAAGTTTGGCGTTCGTGGATAGCGGACGAGATGGTGAAATGGTGGTTAAAGATAGGGAAGGGGTTTACACGTATGAAATACGTTTGACCCGTAGGGGAGTCCCAAACGGTAGTGAGTTGATTGAGCTCTAAGCCATCGGGACAAAGGAAGCATGCGCGCTTTTGCAAGGCCTCTGGACTGACATCCGCCATCACGCTGCGCACACGAGCGGGATTGAAAAACAATTTAGCGGGGAAACCGTCGATAGTCATATCCTTGACTTCTACCCCAGATAAGGCTTGGTAATTAACGAATGCTCTCCCGCGAAGCTCAAGTTCGCGGGAGAACATCTCGGTTATTTCTTTGAACAAGTTCATAATAGACCGCCCTTCGGGCTGTTATACCACTGCGTTGTTAGACCGGGCAGAAGCCCTGTTGGACCGCCCTACGGGCTGAGAGACCAAAAGAGTCTAACAGCGAGCAAAGCGAGCGATCTAACAATGAAGTGAAACGAAATGGTCTAACTTCTAACAGCGAAGCGTTCTAATTTATTTACCCTCGTTCATTTGGATACGTGCCTTCAACTCCCATGTACGGATACAATCTTTGTACAAGTGGTTGTTGTTCATGGTCACGATATCGCAGTTTGCATCAGAGTTGTCATCCCAACGACGGCAGTTATAAACTACATCATAGATACGACCGATTTGATACTCGCGGCTAACACGCAAACCTACTGCATAGTCCTCACCGTACTTAGTTGTTGGGAAGTTGATAGTGCGGAGCATTGGGGTGTAGAAACCACGTGGTGCACCAAGACCGTGGATACGGAGAGCGTTGTTGCGGCCGTTGTCTGGTGTCCACTCTTTGTGGTCGATTACGCCTGGAGGAATGAGGTTACCGTCGAAGTCGGTCAATTGGTATGTACCAACTACCATTGCGCAGTTTTGCTCGTGGAATGCGTCGATGAACTTTTGAACAGTGTTCTCATCGAAGTATGTATCGTCAGAGTCCAATTGGATAGCGAAACGACCGCATTTCTCGTGGTGAAGAGCTACGTTCCAGTTACCACCGATAGCGTGCCAAGACTTGTCTTGAGCGATGTATGTGAGGTTCTCGTGGCCTTCAGCAACGATGCTCTTGATTACATCTACAGAACCATCCTCAGAGTTGTCATCTACAACGATAACGTTGAACTTATATGGAGCACGTACTACTTGGCTGAGCGCGCTCTTGATAGCAGTACCGATAGTGCGAACGCGGTTCTTACATGGGATAACCACAGTTGCGTCATACTCAAAGCCCTCGCAGTTGAGATCTACATCTTTGAAACCTGGAGCGAGGTAACCGTTGATGTCTTTCAAGTGTTGGGTAACAGCTTGCTCCATCTCGATTTGTACGCCACGGTTCTTTGGATCTACATAGTCGAAGTTCTTCTCGCCAGTAGTACGGTTGTCGAGCTCTACATCGTAATAGAGGTACTCGTTGATGTGCTCCAAAGCACCCTTTTGGCTTACTTTAAGGCGGAGATCATAGAGACCAGCGTATTGATAATCAACGTCCATACGAGCAACTGCTTCTTTCAAAGCGCTAGTGCGATAGAAAAGAACAGAACCGAACTCAAAGTCGTCACGTACAGAACCCAATTGATAGTCGATAACAGGAGCGTTGGTACGAACCTCACCTACTTGGTTGAAGTGATCCGCATAAACCATAGCAGCCTTAGTGTCCTCGATAAGTGCCTCCATACGCTCGAGAGCGAAGAGAACGAATGAAAGGGTAGTGTACTTGGTGTAGATCAATGTGTACTCGGTGTTAGCTTTAGCTGCGATCTCTTTTACGTTAGCAGTTGAGCGGATGTCACCGTGAATGAAATGGATGTCAGCAACGAGCTCTTGAGCTTTCAAGTTAGCTACGGTAGCTTGTACTTGTTCCTCACTTTGGAAAGGAATAAAACATGTGATATTTTTCATAAATTTTAATAAATAAAATGATTATTTTCAAGCTTTTGTCTTTCGCTATCCCTAGCGCAAAGGTAGCGCAGGGGTAGCAAAATGACGGTATAAAAGTCGGAGGGCAATCCTTGTTAAAAAATATTAAAGGATATGATATTGTACAAACGCCTCGATAGCCTCATATTCAGCCAAGCCGAGGTCAGAGTACATCTTCGCAGTGTCGTGGTTGCGGTCCTCAGCGCGTTGCCAGAACAGACGCTCGTCGTCGCCCAAGAATGGAGCAGACTCCATTTGGCTAGCGTGGCGGAGAATAGCGTTGCGTTTAGAACGCAACTCTTCTGGAGACATTGGTACAGCCATCTCAACGAGGTCAAGTTCCCACTCCATCCATGCACCACGGTACATCCAGATACGGCAGTCTTTCAACCACTCATCCCATGCAGCGGTGTGCTTGAGTTCATCGAGAGCTGCAAGTACAGCGTCGAGACATACACGGTGTGTGCCGTGAGGGTCAGCGAGGTCACCAGCAGCGAAGATTTGTTGTGGTTTAACCTCCTCGAGGAGTGCTTTCACGATATCCACGTCAGCTTGTGAGAGAGGACCTTTCTTGATAGTACCTGTCTCATAGAATGGCAAGTTGAGGAAGTGAATATTCTCAGTTGGGAGACCCATATAGCGGCAAGCTGCGGTAGCCTCTCCACGGCGGATAAGAGCCTTGAGGTTGAGGATCTCGCGGGTGTCGTTGTCGCCCACCTTCTCGTTCTTGAAGAAGTTCATATACTCATCGTACTTAGCCTCAATAACGTTATCGCCAGGGATAAGCATTTGCTTGTAGCCCTTCATAAAGTCCATGAAACGTACAACCTCCTCGTCGCAAACTGCGATACAACCGCTAGTCTCGTAAGCTACGTGTACGTTGTGACCTTGTTTGATGAGACGTTGGAAAGTACCACCCATTGAAATTACGTCATCATCTGGGTGAGGAGAGAAGATTACGATATCTTTTGGGAATGGAGTAGCGCGCTCTGGACGGTTGGTGTCATCTGCATTAGGTTTGCCACCTGGCCAGCCAGTGATGGTGTGTTGCAAGTCGTTGAATACCTTGATGTTGCAGTTGTATGCAGAGTCGTATTTTGTAATGAGCTCGCTAAGTCCGTAGTCGTTGTAGTCTTTGTTGGTAAGCTTGAGGATAGGCTTCTTGGTTTGCTCGCAGAGCCATACCACAGCGCGACGAACCAGTTGGTCAGTCCACTCGCAGTTGGTCACCTTCCATGGGTGGTTGATACGAGTGAGTTTGCCTGCAGCATCAAGGTCGATGACGAATGATGCGTTCTTGTGAAGTTGCAAATATGATGCTGGGCAAGCTGCGTTGGCAACCTCCTCGATAGCTTGTTTTACGATGCCAGCTTTGTGTTGACCAAACGCGAGAAGGATAACCTCTTTGGCTTGGAGGATAGTG